>CAZEDK010000001.1:0-95031 GCA_964511025.1 uncultured Candidatus Peribacteria bacterium
GAAAATGCATCTTCTTTCTTAGCTTTATCCGAAAACCACTTTCTTTTTAGTATACTACTTGGAAACACATACCACTTAAGCCTGAGACCGGGTGAAAAATTGATAAAGGAAATGGGTGGACTAAATAAATGGATGAACTGGAAAAAACCTATACTTACAGACTCAGGAGGTTTTCAAGTTTTTTCACTTGGGAGAGCCAATGAAAGAGGATTGAAGCTAAAAGCACCTAGAATAATAAACGATGGAGTTGAATTTTATTCACACCTAGATGGATCAAAGCATTTTCTAACACCAGAAAAAGCAATTGAAATACAAACTGATCTTGGCAGTGATATCATGATGGCATTTGATGAATGTAGTCCTGCTGACGCTTCAAAGGCTTACGCAAAAGAAGCAATGAATAGAACACATGATTGGATACTGCGTTGTATAGAAAAACACAAAACATTAGCTAAAAAAGAAGAAACAATAGGAGTTCTTTTCCCAATCGCTCAAGGAGTTATATTTGATGATTTGAGAATTGAATCAACAAAATTCATGGCAGAATTAGATCTACCGGGTATAGCTATTGGCGGCTTAAGTGTTGGAGAGACAAAGGAACAAATGTATCACACTCTTGATATCATCAATCCATATTTACCAAAAGAAAAACCGCGCTACTTAATGGGAGTTGGAACTCCTGAAGATCTTCTTAATAGCGTAGAAAGAGGCATAGACATGTTTGACTGCGTACTACCAACAAGACTTGCACGTCATGGTACTGCATTCACAAAATTTGGGAAAATTAATCTGAAAAATGAAAAATATAAAAAAGAAGAAAAACCTATAGATGATACTTGTACATGCAATATCTGCAAAAACTACTCTCTCAGCTACATAAGACATCTTATGACAGAAAAGGAAATCTTGGGCATAAGATTAATGACAACACACAATTTGCACTTTTTATTAAATTTGATGAAAGACATAAGGGAGAGTATTATAAATGGGAATTTTCAAAAATTTAAAAAAGATTTTTTATCTAGTTTTCTTTAGATGAACTTCATAGTTATCGGCTCCGGAATTGCTGGTCTTAATTTTGCACTCAAGGCATCAAAGCTCGGCAAAGTTTTAATAATTACAAAAAAAGAAGCTGTTGATGCTGGCACTAACTATGCGCAAGGAGGAATCGCTGGTGTTCTTGGCAATTATGACAGTTTTGAAAAACATATTGAAGATACTCTCAAGGCAGGTAGCTATCATAATAATAAAAAAGCAGTAAGATTCATGGTAAAAAAAGCTCCAAAAGCTATTATGGATCTCATTGAATATGGTGTTAATTTCGCGAGTCACAATGGAGAAATACTACTCACAAGAGAAGGTGGGCACTGCGAGAGAAGAATTGCTTTTGTTGGAGATTATACCGGAAAAGAAATTGAAGAAATTTTACTGAAAAACGTCAAAACAAACAAAAATATTAAAATACTTGAACACAGTCTTGCCACGGAATTAATTATAGAAAAAAATCAATGCCTTGGAGTGAAATTTATTAATAATAAACAAATAAAAGAAGTATTTGCTGAAATTACCGTAATTGCTACAGGTGGTTGTGGTCAGGTTTATGAACACACAACTAATCCTGAAATTTCTACCGGCGACGGACTTGCTATCGCTTATCATACAAATCTAAAATACAAAACTAAGATTAAATTTAAGGATTTGGAGTTCATACAATTTCATCCAACAGCTTTCAATTTTTTGGGAGAAGCCAAATTTCTCATATCTGAAGCTGTAAGAGGAGAAGGGGCATATTTGAAAAATAAAGAAGCTAAACGATTTATGCTAAAAATTCATAAACTTGCCGAACTTGCGCCTAGAGATATAGTCGCTCAAAGCATTTATAAAGAATCAAAAAAAGGACAAGTTTACCTGGACATTAGACATAAAAATAAGATGGAAACAAAAATTCGTTTTCCTCAAATTTATAAATATTTAAAAAATTATGGATTTGATTTGACAAAGGATTTAATTCCCATCAGTCCCGCAGCTCATTATTGCTGTGGTGGAATAAAAGTAAATTTAAAAGGAGAAACTGGAGTCAAAAATTTATACGCCTTTGGAGAGGTCACTTGCACCGGTGTACATGGCGCAAATAGACTTGCCTCAAATTCACTGGTTGAAGCCTTGGTTTTTTCCAGTGAAATACTCAACAATATCAATTTGTCTAATTTCAAAAAAGACACGAAATTTTCAATAAAAAACACTGAAGAAAAATATTGCAAATTGAATAAAAAAACTGCTCAAGCTTTAAACTTAATACAAAAAGAATTGAAAGCAACAATGTGGAATTACACTGGAATTGTAAGGACTCAAGCTGAACTGAAGCAAGCAAAAGAAAAGATTAGTCATCTACTAACAGCATTAGATACAATTAAAACAGAAATTAATGCAGTTAATGAAAAACTGACAGAAACCGAAAATTTATTAATAACAGCTAAATTAATTACAGAAGCGGCATTTAAGAGAAAGAAAAGTTTGGGAGGACATCTTAGGGTCTTGGTAAAAAATAAGATACCTAAATTGTGCTAGATTTTGTTTTAGATTCTTTTGTTCAAATACAGGAGTTTATCGAGATAAATGACTGGATTTGCAACAAAGAAAATAAAGCTAAAGATAGTGCAAGGTAGGTGTTTTATTTTTTGCCAAGACCCTTATAGAGTCCCAGCCATCTTCTTCGCCTGTTCTTCCATCCTAAGACTTTCAACTATATCTGTAAAATCTCCATCCATGATGCCAACAATATTATTCCAGCTCTTCTGAATCCTATGATCTGTCACTCGATCTTGCGGAAAATTATAAGTTCTAATTTTGTCACTTCTATCACCTGATCCAATCGAAGCAAGCCTTATATCGCCCATTTCTTTTTGTCTTTTTTCTTCTTCAAGCGCGTACAACTTTGCTCTGAGTACAGACATAGCTTTTTCTTTATTCTTCAACTGGGATCTGTCTTCTTGACAATTCACAACTATTCCAGATGGTATATGAGTGATGCGAACTGCGGATTCTGTTTTATTCACATGCTGCCCTCCAGCTCCAGAAGCTCGAAAAACATCTACACGCAACTCTTTATCATCTATTTTGAGATCAAAATCTTCCACTTCAGGCATTGTAACAACTGATATGGCGGAAGTATGAATACGACCCTGACTTTCTGTAGTAGGTACTCTTTGCACACGATGTACTCCTGCCTCATATTTCATCAAACTATAAGCACCCTGACCAATTACACGAAAAATCAATTCCTTAATTCCTTTTTCAGCCTCACTTTTTTCAATAATTTCAGTTTTGTAAGCTTTTTCATCTATAAAGCGCAAATATGCTCTACTTAATTCTTCTGCAAAAAGATTAGCTTCATCTCCACCTGTACCTGGTCTAATTTCAACAATACAATTCTTATCATCATTGGGATCTTTTGGTAAAAGTTCAATTTTTAAATTTTCTTCAAGTTTTTCTTTTTTTGATTTGCATTCATCAAGTTCTCCATGAGCAAGCTCAATCATATCTTTATCCTTTTCATTTGATAAAATTTCGTATGCTTCGTTTATTTGAGAATTAACTTTTTTTAGTTTTCTATATAAACTTACAATATTTTCAAGTTCTTTTCTTTTACGCATCAAATCGGTATATTTACTTTGATTTGACACAATATTAGGATCACAAAGCTGCTTTTCAATTGATTCAAATTCCTCTTCGATCTTTGCAAGTTTATCAAGCATGGTAAAAATTATTCTAAAAAAATTCACTTATAAGTGGCATATAAAAATTACAAAAAAGTTAAACTATTGAAAACACTTCTTCTGGATTTAATTGTTTTAATTTGAAATAAACATTATCAGGAGCGATGTCAATATCTTTACTCCAAGATATAGCATAGCTTTGTGAGTCAATATATACATTTTCAAATGGAACGGTAGAATCCCAAAGTTTAAATATTCCTTTGTGAGCTAAGTGTGATAAGTCTACTTCTCCTTGTATGCCATCATCATATTTTACCCAAATTTTATATTTAGTTTTAACTTTTACTGAAATTGGTCTTGCAATTTTAAACATAATACTTTTGATAACGTCAAAATTTACTGTAGCAAAATTAGAAGAAAAGCACAACTCCCCTATCCATTCCTGCTAAGTCTTTATAAAAACTATATTTGTAATTTGGCAATTTTTCTTTAATCAATTTTTCAAAAACATCTTTTTGATTATCTCCAAACTCAAAAGCCGCAATATCAAATCTTATATTTTGCATTTGATCAAATAATTTTCTATATAAATCCAGCCCATCATCTCCAGAAAATAACGCAAGATTTGGCTCGTATTTTTTTACCGATTCTTGAACAAAATTATTATTCATCCTGCCAATATATGGAAGATTGGCAATCAAAATATTTATTTTCGGCAAAGAGTTAAAATTTAACAAATCGCTTTTTTTAATTTCACAAAGATCATCTAATTCAAACTTTGCGACATTGATTTTTGCAACCGCCAAAGCATCATCAGATATATCAGTTAGAAAAAAATTTAAATTCTCTCTTTTTACTTCTTTTTTCAGCAATTCCACAATCAAAGTAATCCCAATACATGCAGATCCTGTTGCAACATCATAAACTAAAAATTGACCATTATCTGCCAACAACTCATCACTTATCATTTTCAAAACTACTTCAACTAAACATTCAGTTTCTGGACGAGGAATTAAAACTCTCTCGTCAACATAAAACTCTCTTCCATAAAATTCTTTTTTATGAAAAACATAAGCAATTGGATACCCATCTAGTATCTTATGCCAAATTGAATTATATTGCTCTAAAAAATCGGAAGAAATTTCAAATTCGCTATGAGCAATAAGAAAACTTCTTTCTTTATTCAAAAAATATGATAATAAAATTTCTGCTTCAAGTAATTTACCTGCAGCTTTTGCTAAAAGTAATAAATCTCTAATTTTCATAATGATCTTGGCAAAAAATAAAAACTACTTTGTTTTTACTTTTGGATTTGCAGCGGCATTATGTTCTGTTTCTATAGTATTATCAACTTCTTGTTCTTGTGTATCCGATGAATAATCTTGAAATCTAATAGCAATTAGAAAATCCGCTAAATCTGAAAGCACAACACTCGTTGACATTGCTTTTTCATCAATAATCAAATCGTAAGCCAAAGCTGTTTCATTATCATATTTACCACTATATGGTATTCCACTGTAAACACTTGTATCAAAACTAAACAACCTAAAATCTTTATCATCTAAGGATTTTAATCCTTGAATTTCTAACCCTTCATTACGAAAAGCTTTATAAACAGACTCAATAATCGTTGCAGGATTAACCCTTTTTGCACCCTGATTGACATTACCATCAAGACTATTTAAGTATCTTTCAAGCTCACTGAGATCACTTTGCTTAGATAAATAATTTTGATAAGCCATATCAAAATCAGTATCTGCAAATTTATATTCAGATGATTCCAAAAATCGCAAAATATTTTCAAATTCTTCAATGGAAGTTTTGTAATTAAGCATTTGCTCATCAGTAATATAGTCATTAAGATCATTTAAAGTAAGACTAGCTTCAAGGTTTAATCTTTTGGCTGTTTCCAAAGTTTTATCCGCTTCAATTACATTATCCTTAATAAGCGTTACAATTGATGTCAGGATTTTAATATACTGTTCAACAAAATCAATTGCATAAAGAGAATAATTTGGATCCGACTCTGCAATTGTCAAAATTTTGGATTTTAAAGTAAAATAAGCTTCCCAAAAGCTCAAATCATAAAAACTAAAATATTTAATATAAAGATCATCTAAAGCATCTTTATGAAACACAAGTTCTTTCAATGCATCCTTATCAATAGAATCAGTGTTAGCTAATATAATTTTTATTTTATTTTGATATATTTGAAAACTATCTTTCCCCTGCCTAATATCTCCCTTCTGAAGCAATTCAAAAACTTCAAACAGTCTCAATCTTTCTCTTTTGAGTTTTGGCATCAAATCTGAAGGATTCATTTTCAAAGATAAACTCTCATCTAAAAATACATTTTTCAGCTGATAATTACTGGTATTTGGCAAAGTATCATAAAAAAGAAGCACGTAATTTGTCAGCAATTTTGCGGTCAAATCGGCATCAATAGACTTCAAGGTATCAATAGAAGCTTTGAACTGATCGACATTTCGATCCAGCAAGAATAATGAAAAAAAATACGCCATCTTCTGGGTAATATAAGTTTTTTCTGAAATAGAAATAACATCAAAGATCTTTTTAATATCCAAAAATTTATCATTTATTTTGTCTTTTACAGTTAGATCAAAAACCGCCAACGCATCATTTGCCTTATTATTATATTTAACTTTTAGATCGCTATGATTTTGAATTGAATCTTTCATCCATTTATTTTCTGACTGATCATCAATACTAATAAAATTAGTTGTATACGATTCATCTACAAATTGAATAGACTCCAAATAACTCAATGCAGAATAAAAAGTCGGGTTTTTTTTACTTTCAACATAAATCGAATGATTAATAGATAGCGCATCTTCTACAGCACCCTTCAAACCCACAATGAACGCTCCATTATTTGTTTCATAAATAGTATTTGCTGTTTCAACAAAAACTTGAAAATCCAAATAACTATTATCGACAAAAAGATCCCCTTTCAACAGTTCAATTGATATTATTTTATTTAAATAATCAATACTATTAACTTTGATTTCTGTATTTTCATTAAGCGACAAAAGGCCATAATTATCAAAAAATAGATTTGCAACAGTATCGGCATTCGTAGCTAAATATGCACTACTACTGAGTGAATCAATTGTATTAATAGCTTTGTATTGTTCTTTCTCTAGCACTTTCATCTCAATAGATGTTCCTCTCACAAAAGACAATTCAAGTCCATTTCGTGCAAAAAAATCATTTGTATGAGCTTTTTGCTGCGAAAACGCAAAAAACAAACTAAGAGCAAAAACAAATAAAGCCGGCACAAATACTTTCAGTAAATGCGCAAATGGTACTAGTTGCCAAAAATTAATTTTTTGATTTGTTGTTAATTCCATTTTTTAATCTACAGCTAAAATCTCTCCATTATAGCATAAATTCAAAATTTATTCAAAAATTCATCTTCATTTATCACTTCGATACCTAACTCTTTTGCTTTTTTTAATTTACTTCCCGGATTTTCACCTGTTATTAAATAATCCAAATTGGCACTTACAGCAGTCAATATTTTCCCACCACAATCCTTAATCTTTTGTTTGGCGTTATCTCTAGTCATAGAAAGCAAAGTTCCGGTAATTAAAAAAGATTTCTGAGCAAAAAAATTGTTCTCTATTTTCTTGGATACTAAGAAAGTAAGTTTAACACCTATATCAATAAATTTATTAAGCAGTTTGATGTTTTTTGGATTTTTGAACCAGTCAACAATAGAAGAAGCTACTTTGTCACCAATACCATCTATAGTTTCCAATTCTTCTTTTGATACATTGTGAAAAATCTTGAGCAGATCATCAGCAGTAATATCTTCAAGATTTTTCAAATCTTCAAACAAAGTTTTTTTCATGGCAACTAACCACACAGCAAGCTCTTCAGCTATCTGAGCACCAAGATGTCTTATACCGAGCGCAAATAAAAATTTTTGAATTGGTCTCGTTTTTGATTCTTGAATGGCATTATATAGATTTTCAGCTTTTTTATCTTTGAATAATGGCAATTCAAGTAAATCATCAACTGTAAGGCTATAAAAATCCGCACTGTCTTCGATAAAACCAGCTTCCATCAATGCGTCAACATTTTTTTCACCAAGAAAATTGATATCCATAGCACCTTTTGAAGCAAAATGTATAAGCATTTCTTTTTCTTTTGCAAAACAATTTTCGTTAACACATCTGCTAATAGCTTCATCAGTCAACTTAATCACATGAAATCCACAAATGGGGCAGTTCTTTGGAAAATCAAAATCTTTTTCTTGACCTGTACGTAAATTTTTCAAAACTTCCAAAACTTCAGGAATAATATCACCTGCTTTGTGTATAATGACAGTATCACCTATTTTGATATCTTTCCTTTTGATTTCATCTTCATTATGAAGTGTCGCCCTCGAAACTGTAGATCCTGCCACAAAAACAGGCTTCAAAATTGCTACAGGCGTCAAAGCTCCAGTTCTGCCAACCTGTATAATAATATTTTCAATAATCGAAATAGCTTGCTGTGCAGGAAATTTATAAGCAATAGCAGCTCTTGGTGCTTTTGCAGTATATCCCATTGATTGCCTCTGACTTAAATCATTAACCTTCACAACAATACCATCTATTTCATAAGGAAGATTCTTTCTTTTTTCATGAAAACTCTGACAATATGCAATTACTTCATTTATATTTCTGCAAAATACAAAATATGGATTCACCCTAAGACCCAAAGTTCTCATAACATTAAGCAAATCAAATTGAGTTTTCGTTTCTGCAATTAACTTGGAATTTGTTTCACCAATTTGGTAGAAAAAAACTTCCAGTTTGCGTTTTGCAGTAATCATCGGATCAAGTTGACGAACGCTACCTGCCGCTGCATTTCTAGGATTTGCAAATAATTCTTCATTTTCTTTTTTTCGCTCTTCATTTATTTGTTCGAACATTAATTTTGATATATACACCTCACCCGAAACTTCCAAATCACAATTCTCATTAAGAACCAAAGGTATTGCTTCAATAGTTCTTATCGTATGTGTGATATCTTCACCATAAACTCCATCACCTCTCGTCAATGCTTTTTTGAATTTTCCACCCTCATACCAAACAGTAATATTCAGTCCATCAATTTTTAATTCACAGGTGTATTCTATTTTTTGATCAAAAACAAGTTTTGCAATTCTTTTATCAAAATCCAACAAATCTTCCTCTGAAAAAGCATCCATAAGACTCCATTTGCGAGTTTTATGTGCAAGTTTTTCAAATTTTTCATTTAATACATTGCCGACTCTTTGAGTTGGAGAATCAAAACTAACAAATTCCGGAAATTTAGTTTCAAGATCTATTAACTCTTTTTTCAAACTATCTCTCACTGATTCCTCAACTTCAGACTGATCCAAAACAAAATATTGAAAGTTAAGCTTATTTATCTCCTGAACAAGTTTTTCAATACGAATTTGAGCGCTAGATTTATGCATTTTTTAATATCAATCGTTTTTTAGTTTGAATAAATTAATTAGCTCCAAAAACAACCCATCCCCGACCCTTCCCTTGAAATGGAAGGGAGATTAATATCTGTATTAGAAGTCCCTCCATTTCAATGGAGAGATTTAGGGTCGGTTATTTTCACCTACCACAAAGCTAGCAAAATTTCTTCAAAAATGGTAGAATAAAAAGATTTTTTTAAAATTATGACAGACACAATAATCAATCCATTAACACATCAAAAAAGACTGTATACGAAAGATTACACTCCTCTTAATGACTTATATGATCCAAAAACAAATGATTTGCCAATAAGTCCGGAGCTGCAAAGTATCGTAAATATACCGCCTGTAAATCCAAATGGAATAAACGAAACAGATCAAGAATATCTAAAAAAAGTAATGGATATGATTGATACGAGAAAAATAAATTTGCTTGCCCCTAGAACGCTACTGAACAT
Source organism: uncultured Candidatus Peribacteria bacterium (assembly GCA_964511025.1). GTDB lineage: Bacteria > Patescibacteriota > Gracilibacteria > UBA1369 > GWF2-33-10 > CAZEDK01. Next base: position 9,657 of record CAZEDK010000001.1, read on the forward strand.
AGATATTTATGAAAAATTAGACCCCCAACAGGAACTAAAAGTTGATATGAACACCCAAGCTCTCATGGCAAGACTAAGAGAAATTCATACGCTTTGGCAACTTGATGAAGTTTTCACTTATCAAATACAAAATTTAATTGCCTCGGTTCGAGATATCAAATCAAGAGTTGAAGAGGATTGTGGAGATGTTTACGTCATTTAAAACAATATAAATGGAAGCAGAAGACGCACAACATGTTGAAGATTTAGCGTGTTATAGGGAAAATAACAATGAAAATTTAGAAAACATTGTTGATAAACAATTACAACAATTAGCTTACGAATTAGATTTTACCGAAATCAACATACAAAGTCTTGAAGATCACGCATCAGGAGAAACAATTATTGATGCAATACTTGATAATAAAGATTTAGCTGCATGTCTCCTTTCTCCAAAAAGTCTTCTTTATTTAAACGAAAAAAGACCCGGAATACTCATAGATATTTTTTCTGACGAAATAGATGACAAAGGTACAATGAAAATAAATTTTCGTGGCAATAATTTTGCAAAGAATAATCTTGGATATTTTTGGATTAGTCCCGGTATTAGTGAAATAGAAATTACAAATCCAAATGGTGACAAAATTTATGCGACAAGAGATACATTATCAGGAGCTTTTTATAGAAAAAAGAATAAAGAGTATGTTCCGATGATAAATGGAGCAACAATACAAATAAAACAAACAAGAAATATTTCGCAAGCTGCAATTAATCAAGAAATACAAGACTTAATGCAAGAACATTCAGATTTTTTTGAGAATACACTACAAAATGAAACGCCTGAATATATTGAATTCGCAAAAAAAGTATTTGAAGTTAGCTTACTTCATGGAATTGATCCTTATTTGATGATAAAAATCATGGATAATGTTTATTTTGACGCGAAACAACAAAAATTTGGAGAAAGAGGGGCGTTAGAACTCATTGCAAATGACATAAATCGCATGTTGATAAGGTACAAAAAAGAAATACACCCAAAAAGAACACTTACAGCAGAACAAGAGCGAGAAAATTTCAGCAAATATTATTTAAGATTTTCCAGATTGTTTGGTAGAGATAACTTCAAAAGCACGGAAATCAAAGGGAATAACTCTTTTGCGCAATTTCAAAAATATCTTAAAGAAAGCGTATTATACGCAATTCCGCAAGAAGAATGGGAGAGCTATCTATTACAAAATTATGGAACAGCAGATTTAAGTAAAATTTTTGATGAAGAAGCTACGAAAATAAATCATCAATTTAGACATGAAAAGCTAAAAAAAATTGTTAGTATCCCAACATTGGAACAAATTTTAACAGATGAAGATCATGAGCAATATCCGGAAAAACTTGCCGATTTAGCTTTGACTGATCAAGAATTAATAACAGTTTACAGAGCTTTTAGCGGAATTTATTTCACGGAAACAACAGATAATTATCCAAAAAAAGGCTATGCGACTCTCGGTATGCCTACCAGACTTGTGCATATAAAAGGTATAAAAGGCATAGAAGGAACACAAATAGAACTTGCAAATGCAATTGGAAGGCATCAGTTTTTTGGCAATCGGTGGGTCGAATTTTCACAACAAGCATTTGGCAGAGGCGTACATTTACCTGACCCTCTTTCACAAGACAAAGTAGCTTTTTATATGCTTTGTAAATATTTCAAACAACATAAAGATTTATATCCAAAAATGATGCAAAATGAACAAACAGCGATTAGATTACTTGCCGCTGACTGGTATGGATACGGGATCAAAAATCCACCATTCGAAAAACGAACTTTGGAACTAATATCAAAAAAAGGAGTTAAGCAACTAAATAGACAAGAATCTACAGACATGAGTCCTTGGGAATATACTGATCGAGTAATCACTAGAGGGATTCATCCACCTCAAAAGTTAAAAAAGCCCGCATAAAACAATATTTCAAAAAAAAATCTATTAAAAATTCACACAGCTAATAGCTAATAGCTAACAGCTAACAGCTTATTATGGTATAATACCCAGATTATTTTAAATTTTGCCACCATGGGAGCTCCTGAAATTTCAAAGACCGAATGCAGAGAAACACCGCCAAGTAAGATTTTAGATATAATTAAAAATTCAAAAAGCGGTTTGGATTCTTTGAAGGCAGACGCTGAGAGAACCAAAGGAGAACTTGACACAAAGCAAAAAACAGCAGAACAGGCGGACAAAGCAATGGTTGAAATAATCATTGCAAATAAAGAACAGCAGAGAGGTAACCTCTCTGCTGATTTGATTTTTGAAATACAAAAAATAGAACCTGGAGCTGCAATAGAAATTTTCACAAAAACTCTTAACCCAGCCGATGGTGAATTTACACATGAAGTCATTTTTACAAGTGCCAATGCTGACGGCACTACAACCAAAAATCAATGGGCGGAACGAAAAATCGGACTTGCAATGCTTGGACCATGGCAAAGCACATTTAGAACAAAAAACACTGACGGTATTGAAGAAGAAGGTGAAAGATGTGGTTTAACCGGGTCTTTTTTGGATGGGCCAAATTATATAGAAATTTTGGAAGGCTACAAAATCCCAAACCCAAATCTGCCATATAAATCCAACAAGTCTAAAGCAAATTTTGAAAAAGAATATCAAGATAAAAAAACAGCAGCATTGACTCAAGCCAATACTTTCTTTGAATCCAGCCAAAATAAAACAGTCATTGATGATGGGACAGAAACTATGTCACAAATCTTGGACAAGCGCTGTGAAAATTCCACTGAAATCATAAAAAGAGTATATGAATTAGGATATTTAAATGATGTCGATCCGCATTTCTTACTTTCACTTTTGACATCAAGCGAAAAAGGAGAAGAATTCAAAGATTTCTTAGATATAGCAGAGGGAGAAGAATTTGGACTTGAGGCGAGGTTATACTTGCTAATCAGAAGAATACATATAGTTCAAAAAATCTATGAAGCAGGTGGCAAAAAAGCCTTTTCAGATGATTTGAAAATTTCCGAAGAATTTGCTCTATATTTCATTTCTAACTTCCTAGATCATGACAAAGATGAAACAAAAGAAAAAAGTTTAAAAATATTCGGTATATACAATTCAATCAGTCCGACAAATAAAATGCCTGACAACGTGACAGCATTAAATAGATCTCTTGATGAATTACAAACCGCTCCAAAACCAGGAGAAAGGAGTGGTTATTTTGAAACAAGAGGCTACGAGAATGAAACGAAAACACTGCTTTTAAACAAAACCAGAAAAGAAAAAGATCTACAAACGTTAAAAGATATTCCTGAAAATACACCTATTAACCAATTAAGTTTTGTTGAACTTTGTACAGTCGCACGAGTTATATTCGGAGACGGACCGGGAGCACAATTGCTTATTGATGTTGACGAGCGATTTGGAGCTACCGGTAAAATCATAGCAACTGAAATAGCTTTGGCAAAACATGAAGGAGGATTTTATTTTGGCAGAGTAAATGGAGATCCAACCGTAGATATAAAAATGAAAAAATATCAACAAGATTTCGCTGAATATGAAAGAAAAAAAGCATCTGGCGACACAAAAGCCAAGCCTCCCAAAAAACCTAGAACAACTGATGTTAGTAGAGGAACTTTTCAGATATGGGGTGAAAACGATAAAGGAAGCCTTCATCATTACAGAAAAACTTTTTGGGATGGAGTTAGATATGCGGAAAAAATTGGCAAACCAATAAAATTGAATAACGGCAGCTATGAATTAAAAGCCGGCATATCAATCACCCCACAACCTATACCTGGCAACCTAAGTGCAGCTGACGTAGATTTAATAAGCCACCTAGGATATATCTACAAAGAACGCGGCGGAGAAACAAGATTTCAACAAATTGCATATACAGATTTCGCTCCACATAAAGATACTTATGTAAAATTTATATCTGATGGTATCCAAGGCGGCATACCAAAAATTGGTTTAGATATGTACAACATGATGTATGAGAACGGCTTGGTTATCAACACACAAGGCATAGAATTCATGGATTAATGAGACAGATGATAGATACAGCTATAACAGAAGGGTAAAATAAAAATTTATGTAATCAGCGAAAAAAACAACCACAATGAAACACAACTCTCCACAATACAGCATTTCAAAAGAACACCGCATAATCTTTAATTTCGAAGAGGACACACCTGAGCCAAGCACTGAAGATGAAGATCTACGAGATCTTATTAATGGCGAAACAAGTACACCGGCTCCTGACACAGCGGATGAGAGAGAAAAGCCAAGAAACAAAGAAAAACCAGTGTCAGGAATCAAAGCAATAGAAACTCATTTGCAAGAATATCAACAAAAAGTTCAAGACAGCTTTGATCTCGAATCAGAACTCAATCAACCACAAGATATAGCTTCACTAACAGAAGCGCTTTCTTCGTATGCAATCATGGTAGACGAAGCCATGCCAATGGTTTTGGATGAAAACTGGGATAGAACTGTCGGAACATTGATTAATAGTCCACAATATGAAGACGCGAAACAATCAATTATTGAATCAATACAAGCTATAGCAGAAACTGATTTTGTAAGTGCGAAAAATATAAATATCTCTTTTGAAGGATTTCCTGATAGCGATCAGGGCCCTGACAAACCAACAATAACATTAGAAATTACCGGACAGTCAGGGAAAAAATTCAATATAGAAATAGATCCAAATGAAAGCAAAGAAGCACTGCAAGATTCTATCAATTTAGCTAATTTGGAAAGCACACTCTCAGACAATGGCATAAGAATAAGAGAAATCAATCCTGCAAACAACAAAACTGAAATTGAAGCTGAAATATTTACAGATCACCCCGACAAAAGACTTCGTTTAACAATCGACAATCAAGGAAAAATCACTAACGCTGCGTTGTCTGGAGGTTCAGATTGCGATGATGTATGTAAAGAAACAATAGATACAGCGCTTAACAATCTAAAAGGTAAAAAAATCGAAGATATTTTCGGCAAATCATTAAATGACCTTAGAGATGCCGCAATGTTAGATACGGCTGAAAGAAAAATAAATGGGAAACCGACAACAGCACCACAATCCGCAACAAAAGCAGCACGATCACGGCCACAACGACCTGCACCCAAACCAAGATCTCAATCGAAACCACAATCTAGTCCATCACCTACCGCTCCAAAACAACCTCCACCAGCCCAAACACCACCTGCAGCAGAAGCACCGGTACCGACACCAACAGAGCCAGCACCTGTTGCTCCAGATGCCACTCCAACAGCAACAGTGACCCCAACACAAACAACAATTCCACCAAATACTCCAGCAACAACCCCACCAGCTCAACCAACAGCAGCGCCGACAGTTCAACCACCACAAGCTCCAAGCGCTGCTCCATCAGGTCAGAAATATGAAATCACTGAAGGCGAAGAGGAAGAAGAAAATGAATTTGCGGCATTAATAAGAACAGCAGGTATTTACCTCGGAGCTATTATAGAAGACATTCACAGCTATCAAATCGACAAGACTGCAACTACCAAGCTCAACGCAAGACTCGCACTACCTGAACCTTTGAGTTATGAAGAAAAAAAAACTTTCGCGCTAGCTAAATATGGATTCGATGTCAAAATGACTCCAGCACAACTAGAAGTATTTCAAGAAAAAGTAAAAATAGATCGCTTTCTTGGAGGGGATCCATCAAAATTCTTCACAGAACCAGCCAAATATCAAGAATTTATTAAAGATCCTTCAAAAGTTCCAATTCGTGATTTTCTTGATACAAAAAAATTATATTCACATTTCCAAGGCATTAGAGATGAAGTCAAAGGTTCTGAAGAAAGTGGCCCAATTGATACGCATCCAAAGAATCAAGCTCTGGAAGAATTATTTTTATCTATTATTTTAACAAAAAATGTCAAAGATGGTCCACAACCATTACTTGCAGAAGGCGTAACAAAATACCTTGACCGCATACTTCAGACCGATCCATATCTTGGACCTGACGGCAAGCCATTGACTGGCACAGCATTAGAAGACAAGAAAAAATCAATAGAAGGTACAAATGGTCGCCAACCATTCTATCCATTCATGAATTTTTCAGACTACGAAAAACATACGCAAGGAAAAACACAAATAGAAACTGCTGAAAGAATTGCATCTCGCAGCTTGAATTTGGATACTTTGAATCCATCATCAGCAATTGAGCTAACTCCTAATGTGGCAAGGGTATTAATGACAATGAATGCGACAGATTTCATGGGATTTCAACATCGGTCAGCCGCAGAGGACTCAGGATCACAAGGAAGAGCCAACTTCGCGGCAGTAAAAAAACTCAGTATAGATTTTAACAATAGAATTGCAAATGGAAATATTAAGCTACCAGAAAAATGGGAAAATATGCATACAGGCGAAGGCATCAATCGTCGAAGTATGCTCAACGTTTCGCAGCTTTTTGGCAAAACAGGATATATTGACAAAATTAGCTCATCAACAAGTACAAAAAAAGATCCTCAAGAAAGAATTTTTAATCCATTACCAAATAATTCTGATACGAATTTTGCAAAATTAAGAGAAGAAACTCCAATTGATGTGCTTATAAAAGATATAGAAAACATGCCTGCGGATACTTTTCAAACATTATTTGCGTTAACACCTGCGCAACTTCTTGACTTCGCATTAGATGGCAAATTAAATCCGACAGATACCACAAAAGGAGAACCGGAAATACTAAAAGGCAAGACAAGCGAAGCTCCAATCCCAAAAAGTATAGCTAGATATTTGGTGATCAAATACATGGAAGCAAACAATCTCACAGGACAGCCGTTATCAAAATTTGAGGAAGCTAGCAAAGCCATCCCTTCAGTGCAAAAAATGGTACTGGACTTTAGCTCTAATACATATTTCCAAGCAATTTTCAAACCAATAGAAGCTATTGCGGCGCAAACATACTCGACTACTGATGGTAAAGGTGCATCTATCAAGCCATACGGTGAAATGTTTGCAAATATGATCAAGGTTGTAAATCCAACAGCAGATAATAGTGATTTATCACCGCTACTGATCAGTCAAGATTTTCATTACTTAGCAGCATCACTAGATCCAGACTATGATCCGATCACAAAAACTCGTAAATCAGAAGAAAAACCACCTGAAGTGGCTTCTCCTACAGAAGCGACAAAAGCAGCTCCTGACAGCGAAGCGCCAACAGAAAAATTTGATGAATAAGCTTTCATTTTGCAGCAAATTCCTCTAAAATCTAAAGAGAGCTGAGAATTTGAGAACTGACCTGCCCGAATTGGTACAGGCGGGGAACTGAGAGAAATCTAACATTTAACACTTAAAAAGTGGATCCAACGACAATATATACCGACCCGACACAAGCCATACAAAGCGTCTCCATCCAACAAGCAACGCAAACTCAAGGTGGTGGTCAGACTATTTTCATTAATTACGATGATCCTTATATTGCCAAATTTAAAATTCCTATCATTGTCAGAGACAAATATGCAGATCTGATCAAGCTGATTTTGGAAACGGAATCAATGAATGATCAAGAACGTTCATATTGGTTCCAAATTATGCCAATAATGACAACCGTGCAAATTGAGAAACTTCGCAATATATTAGTCACCGAAAAGCAACAACTACAAGCTCTCGACGCTAAATATGAAAATGAAATTAATAATTTAAACACAAAACATATCCAGCAGTGGAAACAATTCGAAAACAAAGAAAAACAACAGCAAATTCAAGCAAAAGAAGAGGCAAACGAAAAAGAAGAAGTAGCAAGCGAAGAGGAATTATTAAATCAATTAGAAGGAATATAATAATCTTGCTACGTGAATCAATCTATTAGTATTTGTACCAATAGGAGTACATGTAATTGTTGTCAACAAATAATCATCTTCAGGCTGATTCAGCACTGAAACGTCATCAGGAGCAACAACCTTTTTTTCAATAACCTCATAAATATATTTTTGCTGATTGTAATAAACTGTAATCTTGTCACCAATTTCAACATTATGCATGGAAGCAAAAGCATCTTTGAATTCACCTGGTTTCCATGAATAATATGAACTATGCCCAGTTAAAACAAAATTCCCTTTTTGACCAGGTAAAGCAGTCATGGGATAATGGACAACACCAGTTTCCAAGCCTTTTAAAATATCGTTTTGAAAAGCTTGAGTATCCGAATTGACCAAATTATCTGATGAGATGTCAATAATTGGCATATTTTTGAAAACTTTTGGAATAATCATTCTATTATCAGGTGGCGATATCTGCATGTCAAAATCAGCCATAGCAATATTTTGCTCCGGCTCAGCTTTATTTACTTCCAAAAGACCATCTTTATTCAATACATTTAAATGATTTGAAAGAACAGTGTCCATATCAAATCCCAAAACTTTATAAAATCGAAAAGACAATATTTCAAAATACACAGAACCATACAAAAAACTAAAAATCACAACAAATGTAAAAACTGAAATTCCTATAAATCTCAAAAAAGCTTTTAAATGATTTTTTTTAAAAAAATTCTTAAATACTCCAAAGTAAAATTTCCAATTATTCATAAAACTTCAAAATCTTAATCTTACAGCTAAAAGCTGAGAGCCCCAAGGGGGTCCCTTTGGGACTGAGAGAGCTGAGAGCCCCAAGGGGGGGGTTGGGACTGAGAGAGCTGAGAGCTGAGAGCTAAAAGCTAAGAGCTATTCTGTATATTATACCAAAAACTATTTAAATACTGTAATGAATACTCTTGCAAGAACTTTAATTTTCTTTGCTTATGATTTTTTTGCCAAAAATAGAATAAAATGATAACTTATTTAGCACACAAAAAAATATGGAAATAATTACAATAAATACACTTCTAAGTAGAATTAAGAAATACAATCCAAACATTAACCAATCAAAAGTACTTAGAGCCTATAAATTCGCCCAAAGAGCACATTTTGGACAAAAAAGAAAATCAGGAGAAGATTATATTTCACATCCATTGCAAACAGCAATCAATTTAACATCATATAACGCGGATGAAGATACAATTATCGCCACACTACTTCATGACGTTCCGGAAGATACAGATATACCTTTGACATTAATCAAAAAACAGTTCGGCGAGGAAGTCTGTTTCCTTGTAAAAGGAATTACAAAATTATCAAAGGTATACTATAAAAACAACATGGAAGAGAGACAAATTGAATCTCTAAAAAAATTACTTATACATAGCGCAAAAGATCTAAGGGTTATTTTGATCAAATTAAACGACAGACTGCATAATATGCAAACCATTGAATTCGTAGACAATCAGGACAAAAAAATCAGAATATCAAAAGAAACTCTTGAAGTATATGTGCCTATAGCAAATTTACTTGGACTCTGGGAATTAAAAAGCGCGCTTGAAGATTTATGTTTTAAAGTTTTATATGAGGAGCAATACAAAGAATTGTCTCAAAATCTTTCTGATCATCAAAAAAATGCAAATATATATCTTCAAAAAACCATTAAAAAATTAAAAGCATTAGCAATCCAAAATAATATTGATATTGTTGATATACACGGTAGACCAAAAAATATTTTTTCTATTTACAAAAAACTGCAGGGAAAAAATTATAATATTAAAAGCATATATGACTTAATAGGTGTTCGCGTAATTTGCAAAAATCGTCCTGATTGCTATAAAATGCTCGGACTAATTCATAGCACTTTTACACCAAAACCATATCGATTAAAAGACTATATTGCATTACCAAAACCCAATGGTTATCAAAGTATTCACACAACCGTCTTTGGCTATAGCGGTATCAACACAGAATTTCAAATAAGAACAGAAGAAATGCATCTTGAGGCGGAATATGGTATAGCGGCTCATTATTTTTATAAAAGCAAAAATAGTCTTCATTCAAAGACAGATACTACATCAAAAGAACAATGGAAAAAAAGAATACTGGAGATAAAAAAACAATTTAATGAAAAAACTTATAACGTCATTGATCAACTCAAACTAGATATTTTTGAGGATAGAATATTTGTGTTTACACCCACCGGAGACGTAATAGATCTACCAAAAGCTGCAACCTGCATAGATTTTGCTTATGCAATACATACATACATTGGCAATCATGCATTCAAAGGTGAAATCAATGAATATGAAGTTACAATAAGCACCGCTCTGAAATCCGGCGATACTGTCAAAATTATTACAAAAAAAGATATTCATCCTGAGGCTTCATGGCTTGATTATGCAAAAACAAGTTTTGCAAAACGAAAAATCAAAGAAGCTTTGAAAAAAGAATCTCAAGATATACAAATTACAATGGGTCAAGAAAGACTTGCCAAAGAAATGTATCTTACACAAAATATTCCTTTGGATAAATTACCCCACCATATAATAAAAAAACTTCTTCAAATATCAAATTGCCAAAAAATTGAAGAATTATTTTTAAGTATAGGAGAAGGAAGGATCTCTCCAAAAGAACTGATTGAACAAACATACATTCCTCATTCAATCAATATATATAAATACAAAAATCAAAATGAAAATGGTTATCCTGTAGCTTTTTCAATATTATGCAATGACAGAGTCGGTCTATTGAGTGAAATTCTCACAATATTTGGTTCGCTGAATATCAATATAAACAAAGCTTCCGGTCAATCACTAAAAGATAAAAAACGAGGCTTAATCAAAATATCAACCAAAGTAGAGTCAATAGAACAAATAAGACAAATTTTTGAAAGCATATCCAATATACCCGGAATTATAAGAGTAAAGAGAGTAACGCCTTACAAAACTATTCTAAGTATATTAGGTTTAATATTTTTATTTACCATATTGCTATTACACCCTTTACTGTTGAACATCTACATTTTGCCAAACATAGATCAACAATCAATAACATATAAGATTCTGCCATACAGCTCTTTATTAATTATATATATTTTTACATTAGCGAATGAAGTATTATTTCGAATGACGCTGCCTGATAAAAATAAACATAGAAAAATTTGGCTTGGAAGTGTTATATTTAGCCTCGTCGCCCTTGGAACTATCATAGCTGAAATAATGATATTTGATTTACAAATAAACAAAATATTATTTGCACTCGGAATAATAGCAATTTACACAAAGCTTTATTTGATATATAAAAGTGAAAGACAACGCATAGAAAATTTCTAATACTACTTAATCATGAAATCAAAAATTTCTAACAAGCAATTATTAAAAAAAATCACTAAATTTATTGAGAAAGAAGTTAGACCTTTTTTGCAATCTGATGGTGGAGATATAGAAATACATGGATTAACTGAAGATAGATTAGTTCAGGTTAGCTTAAAAGGGGCATGTACCAGCTGCAGTAGCTCAACAATGACACTGGAATGGGGTACACAAGAAAAAATTGATATGGAATTTAATGAACCACTTGAATTAGATCCACCTATTATAATAGAGAGGATTGATGAGGAAGATATAATGATATGATATGATTTGTAATATTTAAACAATAAAAATGAAAATCTTATTATCGGATCCAAATATTAGTTCAGACATACACGTCATTCCACTTCTAAAAGAAGAAAAATTGCCTTCAAATCTTTCACAGAGAGCAAAAAAGCAAATTGAAAACATAGTAACATCAAAAGATTTTGAAACAAAAGATGAACAAACGGCTTTTTTTTATGATGATGGACATGATAAAAGAATACTACTTGTTGGATTAGGCGAACAGAAAGAAATTGATGAAGAAAAATATTTGATAGCAGGAGCTAACGCAAGAAAAATAATCGATAAATCCAAAGTTAAAACGATGAAAATTACAGTAGATGAAAAAAATTTGATCAATTTTTTATTAGGCTTTTTACTTTATGGATACAAATTCGACAAGTATATCAGCAAAGACCCAAAAGATGAAAAAGAAAATATAAAAATTGAAAAATTATTTATAAGCTATACAGGGAAAAATCAAAAACTTCTAAAAGAAAAAATCGAAGAAATCGAAAAATTATCTGAAAGCATTATGTATTTGAGAGATCTTGTCAACGCACCGGCAAATGAAATCACTCCTGACGAATTAGCGAATCAATCAAAAAAAATAGCAAAAATGTCTCGACATATAAGCGTTAAAATATTTGATAGAAAAAAAATACAAAAAATGGGCATGGGAGCATTATATTCCGTTGGGAAAGGTAATAGCAAAGGTCCATATCTTATCGCATTAGAATATAAGAGAAAAGCAAAAAACAAAACACCATATGCGTTTGTAGGAAAAGGAATTACTTTTGATACTGGCGGACTCAATCTCAAACCGACAAATTATATAGAAGATATGCATACTGATATGGCTGGAGCAGCTACTGTATTGGCTACTTTTTATAATTTGGCAAAACAATTACCAAATGGTTATTTTGTAGGAGTGATAGCTGTAGCTGAAAATTCTATCGGTCCTGATTCAACCCACCCTAGCGATATAATAAAAAGCTATAACGGACAAACAATAGAAATTACCAATACTGACGCTGAAGGTAGATTAGTACTTTGCGATGCGTTAACATATACATGTAAAAAATATAAACCACAATTTATAATTGATTTGGCTACATTAACAGGTGCTGCGATAGTAGCCCTCGGTCATGAAATCACAGCATTACTTTCTAATAATCAAAAACTTGCAGATCAGATAAAAAATGCAGGACAAAAAGCTAACGAAAGAGTTTGGCAGTTACCACTAGAGAAATTTCATCTTAAAGCTACAAAAGGAAAAATATCCGATTTGGTCAATTGGACATCAACCATGAAGTGTGGAACAATCATGGGTGCTGCTTTTTTGGCGAAATTTATTGAAAATGAAATACCATGGGCTCATCTTGATATAGCTGGAACTGCACATATCGACAAGCCACATGGATTTTATGCTGAAGGTGCTACAGGTGTGCCGCTTCGAACACTATGGGAATTGATAAAAAGTCTATAAACCACTAATCGGATCATATATCTGCGGAGCATTCAATATGCTTGAAGTGATTTGGGCTATATCAATTGCAAATTTAACAGCTTCAGATCTTTTTGCAAAAGCATACGGCATAAACAAATTATCAGTTCTTCCTTCAATGGAAGTAAAATCTTCCAAAAATCCTATCAAATCAGTCACCCAACCATCTACATCATCAAATTTATCAACATCATACTCATTACCATCAAATACTTTTGCGGCATTTGCAAACATGTTGAGAACTTCTGCACGAGTTGCGTATTTATCATAATCAGAAATTCCATCATCGCCATTAATAATACCTGCGCTATAAGCACTGTGTACAACTGAACGTATCCAAGCTATTGGCGGCTCGTCAACGGATTTTTCAGATGGAATATCGTAAAACACTCTACCATCTCTCCTAACCCTATTTTCGATATTATATCCATTCATCACAAGCGCTATTTTCATTGCAGCAAGTCTTGTAATAAATGAATCAGGCTTAAATTCAGCGTATTTAGTTCCATTTTCGGTATTATTTTCTCCACTTATAGCATATTGTCCTAAATTATTTTTATACCCTTTAAGTGCTTCAATATACTTAGCGTAAATATTATCAGTTATATCCGTAAAACGAAGATTACGATCTGAGTCAAATTGTAGTCTACCACTATTGTAAAGTGTTCTTCGAACTTTAGATTTTGCATTGTTACTATCTACAGTTAAATCGTCTGTAGTATTAGCATTTAATGTAGTATTAGAAGTTTCAATTTTAGTATCTTCGTCTGTAGATTCATCTAAATCTGAAACATTTAATAAATCATCAAGCAAATTATAGTTTGCACCACTTCCACCTTTTATTCGTACGATTGGACAGCCATTAACGTCTACAGATCCTCCCTGACTTGGACACTGATCTATATTGTCTTTGATTCCATCACTGTCACTATCTGATTGACTTGTACTGCATCCATTTGTGTTAACTACTGCACCAATAGTTGTGTTAGCACATACATCTACAGCATCTATCACTCCATCATCATCTGCATCTTGATCGCTATTTCCTCCTTCTCCTGTATTTACATCTGAATCACAAGCATCAGGAATGCTATCTTGATCTGCATCTATCAAATCATCATGCCCTTCGCATTGATCTAAATTATCTGTTATGCCATCACTGTCACTATCTCTTTCACTCACACTACATCCACTTGAATCAATGTCAGCAATTTCAGTCAACGGCGTATTATCACAGAAATCCAAACTATCATTCAGTCCGTCTCCATCAGTATCTGGATCACTATCTCCTCCGCTATCGTCCACTCCTGTTCCCGTTAAACTCATCAAAGCACTACCACCATCGTCAGCCAATATAGCCAATGTAACCAATTCAGTACCACTATCAATTGGCATAAACTGTATTGTCACATTACATGATTCACTTGGATTTAGAGCTGTGCTGCCTAATCCGCCACATGTATTTTCTATAAATGTAAATTCCACACTTATTTCCAAAATATCAACATCAGGAGTTGACGACTCATATCCTATATTCACTATATCTATTTCAACAATATCAAACTGATTTACAAGCACGTCTTCAAAACGATAAGCTACAACTGATTGACCACCTATCTGAAAATCCCAAACCGACTGGCATGAATCTCCTACACCATCTGTATTATCATCCTCTTGTAAAGCATTGACATCATCAGGACAATTATCAGTCGAATCAGCAACCATATCGAAATCACTATCAATCAAAGCATCACAAGCATCCGGCACGCTATCAAGATCCACATCTATTGCATCGTCATATCCCTCGCACTGATCTAAAGTATCTATTACGATGTCGCCATCAGTATCTCTTTCGCTCGGACCACAACCAACTACATTCACTTGAGAAATTTCTGAAGCATCAGTATTCATACATTCGTCAGCACTATCAGCAATGCCATCTTGATCAGTATCAATAATAGGATCAATACAGTCCGGTATATTATCGTAATCTAAATCTATTGTGTCATTTTGTCCATCACATACATCATAATCGTCAACCACTCCATCATTATCAGAATCAAAATCACATAGATCTCCAACTCCATCTTGATCAGTATCGCTTTGCTCCAAATTATAATCATAAGGACAATTGTCAACACTATCAGTTACAATATCGAAGTCTGAATCTATTTCAGCAGTACCGGTCAAATCCAGAGAAAGCCCATTCCCATCAGAAGAAACAAAATCAAATAAATCCGTAAAAATCTTATAAGTTTCTCCATCACCCATATTGTCCTCTGTAGCCAAGAAACTAAATGACATATAACAAAGTTCTCCAGGAAAAATGACTTCATCACAATTCAAAGATCCATCAGCATCGACTCTCCGCGCTATATTAAAAGGACCTGCAATATCACCGACAGCAACATCAAAAAAATCATAATTCACTTGAGGATTGGCTTCTTTATTACCTGTGTTTTTCAAAGCTAAACCAATAGTGGTACCGACGCCCAAAGCTTGAGGCTCATCTTCAGTCAAATTCAAACTTGTCACGACTGTCATTAAATCATTAATATCAACAAATTCCCATTTTGATCCTAATCCAAGACCTCTAGCATTAATATCTCTAGTAGCACCAAATTCATCAGTCAAACGCAATGTTGCATTAAATTCTCTACCTTCAAACGGCGCAAAATTAAATCTTAAAACTGCAGTAGAAGCAGCTGCAGCATCTATTGTTGCCAAAGATGCGTTAGATAGTTCGCCATCAAAATCAAGTAAATTAACAGTTCCTAGATTATTTAATGTATAAAAATCTTCAAGATCAAAATAAAAAGCATTACTATCCAGACCTATAAATTGCACCGTAAATGTCGCAGAAAAATCTGAAATAGAATTAATATCTACGGTTGCCGATTTCATTTCGCCAACAGTCACTTCAGCAAAATCTATATTATCTCTAGCTATAAGTTCATCTAGATAAATATTAGCAAATTCAAATTCGTGCGAAATTTCATCGTTCGCATAAAGATCAATCCAGCTCTTGAAAGCAATCAACATAAAAAAAGCTACACAAGTCAAAATAACAGCTTTAAAAGTTAAAGACTTAGACAGTTCGTTTGGAAAATATTTCTCTATCATATATGAAATTTACAACTAAAAAAAGGGGCTTACTCTAGCACCTTTATTTAAATATTGTCAACTATGTTTTTCTAGGATTTCAAGCAGCTTCTTTTGCTGGCTCTGCAGCTACAGGAGCAACTTCTGGTTGCGGCTCTTCTGCTGTTTCAGTCTTAGGCGCTGATACATTGACAATCACATCATCGGGAGCATCAAGTATTTCAACTGCCTGAGAAACAACTAAATCACTTACATGTACGCTTGTATGAAAATCCACAAGTTTAGTCACGTCAACTTCAATCTCATGAATCAAATCTTTTGGCAGACATTTAATCTCAACTTCATGCTTATGGTGCAGAAGTATTCCACCCAAATCAGCTACAGCAGGTGCTTTACCTGTTATAACAATAGGAACCATCGCATGAACCGGCTTATTTTTTTCAATTCTCAGAAAATCTATATGCATAATATTATCAGTCACCGGATCATAATCAACGTCATGAACCAAAACATCAAGATGATCTAACCCTTCCCCGTCCAATTGAATTACAGTATTCGTACCAGCTTTTGAATACATTTTACGAAAAGTCTGATAATCAACTTTCAAAGAAACAGCATCCTGTTTCGCTCCATAACAAACAGCAGGTATAAAGTTCTCAGCACGTAAATATTTAGCATTTTTATCCCGCATAAATGCAGGAAGAATTATATTTTCCATTATTAATATTGTTCAAATTCAAAGGCAAAAGCGATTTTAAGTGACTAATAAAAAAATTGCAATACCATCTTGATAAAAAAGTAAATTAGGCTAAACTTGTAAAGCTAAGTAGCATTATAAAATTTATAATTTAACAATTAATCAAATGGGAATCTTTGATAAGGCAAAAGACATGTATAAATTACAAAAACAAGCCAAAGATATCAAAAAGAAATTAAAAAATATTCACATAGAAGCAACTGAAGACAATATAGTGATAGTAATCGACGGTCATCAAGAGGTTGTTTCGGTAAAAATCAACTCTGAAAAAATTGAAAATATAAAAAATCTGGAAAACTCTCTTACAAAAGCCTTCAATAAAGCTATCAAAAAATCTCAAGAGATTGCGGCAGTTGAAATGAAAGATGTAATGGGCTCTATGGGACTATCTATGTAAATTTTGAATGCTAAATTTTGAATTTCCCGCCAGAATGATTTGAACTATATGAATAAAAACAAATACACTTTCGGGCTGGTGAATTTTAAAAAAGCACATTGTAGATCTTTTAAGAAAGATCATTATATTGTTAGAAAAGTGATAATAGGATTAGTTTTAATTTTTCTCATTAGTTTTTTTTGGTATCAACGAGCTATCAATAAACCGATTGATCAAAATGACAGAACTAATATCCAATTTATCATAAACAGAGGCGAAAGTAGTAGCACTATTTTAAATAAATTAACACAGCAGCATCTTATAAGAAGTAAGTTAGCTTTAATGATATATTCAAAAATAAATAATGATTTTGCAACAGAAATAAAGGCTGGAAATTACATTTTAAAAAAATCTTTCAGCGCTGTAGAAATCATCACAATTCTGACAAGCAACTTAAATAGTCAAGAACTAACAATCACAATTCCGGAAGGATATAAGATAGAAGAAATAGCTGAGTATTTGGAGAAATTAGCTCCAAATTTTTCCAGTCAAGATTTTAAAAATGCGGCTCAAATGAAAGAAGAATACTCAAATTATAGTTTTTTAGTCAATTTAAAGAATGGAGACAGTTTAGAAGGATATCTTTTTCCGGATACGTATAATATATTTGCTAATGCCAGATCGGAAGATATTATCATAAAAATGCTGAATAATTTTGAAGATAAAGTAGATCAAAATTTACGCAATGAAATTTTGGAACAAGGCAGAACCCTCAATGATATAGTTATTTTAGCCTCGATCATTGAAAAAGAATCTCCGACAAATGATATGTATAAAATCGCCGGAGTGTTCTGGAATCGTCTCAAGGCAGGTTATCGTTTAGAATCGGATGCGACAGTAAACTATGTACTTGGTACAAATAATTTACAACCAAGCTTCGAAGCTACGGAAGTACAGCATCCGTACAACACTTATGAAAACGCAGGACTACCTCCGGGACCAATATCTAATCCAGGGTTAAATGCAATCAAGGCGGCAATATTTCCCGAAAATCATTCATATTACTTTTTCCTTTCCAAAAAGAACAAAGAAACTGTTTTCTCAAAAACATTTGAAGAACATTTACAAAACAAAGCAAAATATCTAGATTAATTTTTTACAATCACAAAACTTAGTTCATTAGTTTTGTTGCCATTTTCATCCAAACCATAAACTGTAAAATAGTTTTCTCCAGGATTGAGAGTGTTAAATTCAGGTTTAGCGTAATAAGTCCAGGAACTGTCACCCGGATTAAACAAAGTCAACTCCCACCCATTCACCAAAATTTTTTGTACAGTGCCTGATACGGTTCCAAATACCTGCACTTTATCCGAACTGGTTTCATATCTATTATCCACATTTGTCTCACCGTTAAAAGAAGAGATTCCAATTTCTGTTGTCTGCGTAGATTCCTGCAAAGGTTCTGTTGTTTCTACAGGCTCTGTATTTTCTGTGGGCTGAATAGTCTCTTCAGTGTCCAAAGAAGATTCCTCTATTTCTTGATTCAAAATACCTTCAGGAACTATAATTTCCAAATATATTTTTTCAGAAGCTTTTCCATTTTTATCTTTGGCGAAAATTGTATAAGTATTTTTACCTTCACTCAAATTATTCAAACTACTGGAAGCAAAGTACGACCAAGACTGACCACCTGCCTTAAATTTTTGAAGAGTATAATAATCTTTTACCCCGATACCATTAACCGCCTCTACAGTTATACTTTGCGCATATCCATTTACAGTACCTTGTATATAAATACTATCAGCGTTTAAAGTATAAGATGCTTGTTTCGGATTAGTAACGTATAGCACTGGAGGATTATCTGGTTCAGGAGGGACCGTTTGATCTTCTATAATATTTTCTGTAGTCTGAGTTTCTTCCTCAATTTCATCAGTATTTTTTGGTATCGCTATAAAATCAGTAGGGTTGGCATCTTCTTTCATATTCCACGCATACCAATCCATATCTTCCCATTCATTTGAAATAGCAACAATGAGATCCACCACTTTTCTTTCGATAATATCTGAAAGAGCCTGATCAGTTAAACTTAATTCCTGACCCACTCTGACAATATAACTTTCTATAATGGCGGATTTAGCTTCTTCTATATTTTCAAGGACATCAAACTGTACATTGCCTTGCAATACACGCAACGTTTCATATTCTCTATTTTCCAGAGCAAAAATCGTACCAATCGAATAAATTTTACTATTCTCTGTAGTAAAAGTATAATCACCTTCCAGACTGATTTTGTTCATCCATATATCACCATACGAGAGATAAATTTGGGACACGATTCCATCCTCTTTATAATGATCAAGTTCCTTAACTATAATTTGTGAATTTTCATTCAATCTTACTATATTACCATCATTAAACTGCAAAACAGCTCTTGTATCCTCTCCTGTTCTTACAGTATCTCCGGCAAAAAGGACTGTATTATTATATGCATGTATCCAGCTACTTTGCTCTGTAGCTAAGATTTCCAAATTTTCACCAATGGCATAAAGGACAATTCTTTTATTCAAATCAATAGTATTCCCACCCTTAAATGCAAATATAAGCTGAAAAACCAAAACAACTATGATCCCAAGACAAATAATAACAACAAAAGGGAACAAAAATTCCTTCCTTTGTCTCTTCCTGCGATAATTATATTGTGGAGTTAAATAATTCATTGAAATATAAATATACCTAGGAAGAAGATTATCATATCAATATCGTATATTACAAACCCATTTCTCGTTTTATCGCATTAACATCTCTCACGAGCGAATAATCCTTTCTAAGTAATTGATCTATTTTGTCACAAGCGTGCATTACAGTCGTATGATTCTTCCCTCCAAATTCAGTTCCGATTTTCTCAAAAGAATAATTTAACTCCTTTCTAGCCAAATACATAGACAGTTGACGAGGTCTTAAAATTTCTCTTTTTCTCAAATCTCCTTTGATATCATTACCGGTAATCCTGTAATAACTCGACACAATATCAATAACATCATAAACCGTTCTGGCAATACCTTTTTCCGGCACATAATCATAGTTGGAACCTTTTATTTCAACATGTGAATCGAATTTAAGAAGATATCTCCCAACCATTTTGACAGTAGGTGTTGTATTTTCCAATTTCGCTTTTGCTATCGCTTGCATCAATATTCCTTCAAGAGTTCTTACGTTATCCTGCACATTATAAGCAATAAATTCGAGTACTTCCAAAGGAATAATTGCCTGCTGTTCAAGTGATTTCATCTGCAATATCGCAAGCCTGGTTTCATAATCCGGAGCACTTACGTCAACCATCATACCCATTTCAAATCGACTCCGGAGCCTGTCTTCTATACCTTTGAGTTCTCTCGGTGATTTGTCGCTACTAAGTATTATTTGTTTGTGATTGTTATAAAGTTCATCAAAAGTATGAAAAAATTCTTCCTGTGTTCTTTCACGAGAGCCAAGAAATTGAATATCATCAATAATTAAACAATCAATATTTCTATACTTTTTCTTAATATCACCCATTTTGAAAGTTCGAATACCTTCAACTATTTCATTTACAAAATTCTCAGCAGTCGTATAAACAACAGAATAATGAGGAAAATTCTCTAAAATCGCATTTCCTGTCGCATGCAACAAATGCGTTTTACCGAGTCCAACTCCACCATATATAAACAAAGGATTGTAATTGCCGCCAGGCTTATGTGAAACAGCACTGCACGCAGCATGAGCCAAACGAGTCCCCTGCCCTACAACAAAACTTTTCAAAGAATATCTGCAATTGATTTTTTTACTTCTGATCCCATGAATATTAACTTCATCTTTGTTTGGTAATTTCCTTGGAGAAGGCTTCACATCCTCTTTTATTTTCATATCGCTTTTTTTGATACGAAAAACTTCCGTATTATCAGGATCAATAAAACTTTCATGCACTTCATATTCAACAGATTCAATAGCCGGATCATATTGAGATAAAACTTGGCATACAACATGATGATATCTGGATAAAATCCATTCTTGTGCATATATATTTGAAAGACCAATAACGCAAACACCACCTTGAATTTTAATAATCGCACTATTGTTAAACCAAGTTACAAACATCACTCTATTAGCTACACCTTTTTCAATGTCAACAAGACAAGCTTTCCAAAAAGCCTTATTTGAAGCAAATTGATGCATAGTTTTTTCTAAGGGATGAAATACTATCGAAAAAAAAATACAAGTTCAAGTACTCTTAGACATAAAAAATTCAAACTGTCATCTAAAATCACCCATTCTATCCAAAATCGCCTCTATCGCAGCAAATATTTGAGAATAATATTTTGACTCCAGCTTCCCAATTTTTCTGATAATTCTTCTTTTATCGGCAACTCTTATTTGATCAAACATTAGTTTTGACATTTCTTCCAAGCCATTTTCTTTATTTGCACTGACAACTATTTCAAATGGATAAATCTTATTAACTTTTTTTGAAGTGAATGGAGCCAATAATACGGTTTGTGAAAAATTTAACCCGGCATTTGTCTGCAATATCAAACACGGTCTTAAACCTGCCTGCTCAACACCGCAAACAGGATCTAAACTCACAAAACAAATATCAAATTGTCTTATATTATTAAGCATTTTCTCTTTGTTTAATTAAACGAGAATAATCATCGAAATCTAGCATAGCAAGCTTAATATCTTCTTCATCTCTAGACAAAAATCCCTCAATCATGCGCTGCTGCAATATAAATTTTCTATAAATATCCAAAGCTGTATTGATTTGCTCAGATTTATTTTGATAAGAATCAAGAAATTGCTTATTTGCACGAGTCGCTGAGAATGAAGTGACAACTGTATTTGCCATAATTTAATAGTAAATACTATAAGTACTTGATAGTATACATAGCTAATAAGCTAAAATCAAGAAAAAAACTTAAAAAGCTTTACTCATGTAAAATATAAGTGTAAAATCTACTTACAAATTATAATTAAATATATACGTATGAATCATGCTATCACAACAACATTGTCAGAACCGATATATCATTTCTTAAAAGAAGAATCCAAAGCACAAAAAACATCGCTCAAGGCTATTATTGAATCTGCACTCAAAGAATATAAAAAGAAAAAAATTATAAGAGAAGTTGAAGAAGCTTTCAAAGATCCTGAAAGACAAAAGGAGCAAAGAGAAATTTGTAGTCAATTTCGAGAAGTTCAACTTCAGTCTTTAAGACTTTAATTATGGAAATCAAAAAATATGATATCTGGCTCGCCGATCTGAGTCCAAAAAAAGGTTCAACACAATCAGGAGTTAGACCTTGTATAATTTTACAAAGCAATCTTTTTAATAAAAATTCCAGCACTGTAATTTTAGTGGCACTTAGCACAAAAAAAATAAAACTTTATTCAAATGAATTTATTATCAACGCTTCTTTATCAAATGGACTCAAAGAAAATTCAAGATTTCTAGGCAATCAGATAATTACACTAGATAAAAATTATATTCTCAAAAAACTAGGTTCACTCGAAGAAAAGTATTACAGCAAAGTCTATGAAGCACTAAATCTCTCACTCGATTTAGAAAATATGTTTTTGGAGTATTAGGGTCTTGGCAAAAAATAAAACACCTACCTTGCACTATCTTTAGCTTTATTTTCTTTGTTGCAAATCCAGTCATTTATCTCGATAAACTCCTGTATTTGAACAAAAGAATCTAAAACAAAATCTAGCACAATTTAGGTATCTTATTTTTTACCAAGACCCTTAAGCTTTTTTGAAACTTTTCCGAATTTCAAATAGTGTTAAACTATGATATAATTAATAGAAGAGTTCTTTTGAGTAACTACTCACCGCTATTTGCATTCTTGTTTGTCATTCCAGACCTGATCTGGAATCCAGTAGGGTAAACTTGTTTGTATTTCAAATCTAAACAATGTTTCAAGGCTATCGCAACATAATGCGCAATTCCTAGATCCCAGACTGGATCTGGGATGACAAACAATAAAGTTAATAAGTTACAAAAAGCAGTGAGCAGTTACCATAAAGTAGTTTGACAAAGAGCCAAACTAATGATATAAATTAAGCTCTAAAAATGAATTTAATAAATTTTTAACAATCACATGGGAGCAGCAAATACATCAACACCAGAAGGTAAAGAAAACCAATCATCTGTAGCACCGCTCAAAAGTTTAGACGATACTACAGACACAGAGGCTAATCCAACACCAGACAATAATGACGAGGGCGATTGTTTTATCGATTATGCGGATGAGTCTTCGCTTGAACCGATGCCGGCGAATGATACGCCTGCAGCAGAAACAAAAGTTGCCGAAGAAGTAAGAACGGAAGTAGCTGAAGTAGCGACAACAGCTATCGATATTCCAGCACTCAATCCATATCCTGAGATATTTACATGGGAAGAGAAAGAAAACGCTAAATTTGCTGATTTACCAAATCATGAAAGACTCGCCATATCAAAATACCCTTATTTAATGGATCTTCTTCGTAATTTTGCTTTTTGCACATATACTTACAACCCAATAGAAAATATTGATTCTGTGAGTATTTCTTTTGGAAATGAAGAATTTCCACCAATGGATACATCTTCAAGTCTTGGGATGATGATGGCTAATGCAATAATACAAAAAATATATGAAACCATTGGCGTTGGCAGTGAGACAGTCACTAAAAGAACAGAAGATGAGAATGAAAAATTGCATTTAACTTGTAATGTACATACAAATTCTCAACAACCAAATATAGCAAAAATAACAGACCCAGCTAACAACAAGATAGGATTTGATGCCTTATTATTAACAGTGGATCAATTCAGACAAAATAACAATCAAGGAACAACCATTACAGGAATATCTCTCACCTATGGCGAAGGAGCTATATTAGAGTTTCCAATGGATAGACCTGATGAACCTCTGATGCTTGAGTGTATGCTTAGATTATTTTTCGATAAAACCGCGATACAAACATTATACAATGAAATAAAAGACAAAAAACCTAAATATGAGCAGTGGCAAAAAAAAAGAAAAGGGACATATCCGCAAATTGCAATAATTTATCATCCAGCAGAATTAGATATCGATGAAAATAGCTTCGAACGTCTAAGCTCTCTACTAGAGCCTCAATTAGTCCAAAATGAAAGATGGAGTCAAGTTCAAGCAATTACTCTTGAAACCAATGGTGATGACCGGAAGAGTGCATTTGATTTGACTAACAATAACGAATTAAACACAGCAGAAACATTTTTAGAAAAAAATCCAGAAGCGATTTTGTCGGATTATACGATTAATGGAGAGACAATATACGCAGGAGATTTATTAACGGAAGATGAGTTAGGGGAAACTCCAGCAGCATGGGAAGGAGCAGAAAAAATCGCAAGAGGTGAACAAGTTGAACCGCTTGCATTGCTAGCTGCAGTTTCAGCAGATCACAGTGTTACCGCAAATCCACTTAACGCTAACCCGGAGTCAACAACAGGTGGGTCAAAAAAGACAATTGTAATTAGACATAACCCTGAGAATGATGCAGATGGTAGAAGATTCCAATGGCAACCCGCAGACATTGGAAAAGTAATTAGAATAAAAAAGGCACCAACACCAACTTTACAGAATCAAGCAGGTATTATAGGTGATGATATGTCTACATCTAGCCCAGCACGATTTGGCACTGAAAAGCCTCTGCAACCCAAAAATGAAGTTTTAGCTAGTTTGAATGAGGCTCACGATACTTCAAGGGCGATGAATGAAGAAGGCAAACAATTAGGACGACAAGCTTTTACAGCTTTATCAGGCACACCTGACTCAGTATCAGGATATTCTACAAATAATGATTCACCACTTAGAATAGCTCATGCACCTGCGCCATGGGAAAATGGAAAAGAGTTGATATACGGTAAAGTTAAGCCGCCACAATCTATTTTATATCGAACTATCGCACCGCCATGGGAACCCGATACTATAGCTGTTACAATACAGCATTCTTCAAAACGACAGCCACCAAAACCTATAATATTACAAGGCGCTGCAATCAATCCAGTAGCATATCAAACATTGCCTGAGTCGAGCATAAAGAAAAAGAATACAATAGTAGATATTGCTAGCTCGGATTTTTTGCCACCACCTTCTGCATTTAGCCCCCCTGACAAACAGAAACAGGCGAATCTCCCCAGCAGTAGCGGTCAAAATGGTAGTTCAGTCTACATAGTTCCTATTGCCAAACCAGCAAAAGATTCAACATCTAATACAGCTCTTCAAGTACCAACAAACGGAGGTAGTTTGCCTCCTGCGTTAAAATCTTCAACTAGATCCCAAGTCACATCGCAAAGAGCAGAACAAAATGAAGCAAATCAACTATCAAGCAAGCTAGCGAAGCTTCTTGGTAGCCAATCTACCCCATTGAACCCAAAACAATCTGGCTCTAAGCCTTCTGCATCACAAAAGAAAGAAGCACCTACAGGAACAGCTCCTTCTGTCGCATCAACGACAACTCCAAAAAATGCACCGCCAACAGCTTCACTGCCAACCATAAAACCAACAGATACTCCAGCAGAAAAACAATTAACTTTTAGAACAGACGACGCTAACTCTACAAGCACCATATCCCCAGTCCCACGATCACAAGACACACACTTAGCAGAAAGAAGGCGCGGTTTGCCAAAATGGGGTTACGCTATAGCTGCGACAGTTCTTTTTGGTCTTGGCGCTTTGGGAATACATTTACGCTCATCTGATATTCAAGTTGCAAGTAATGATGCTCCAACACCAACTCCAATAATTGCAAAAGCTGATCCAGTACCGGTTGTCAGTCGAGACTCTTCGTCGCCTCAGAGTGACACAAGGGACAGTGCTTCAAGTGCTACAGCAGAAAAAACAGATAGTTCTGTAATAACAGCACCTGCTAGCACTGAAGGAGCACAAACTGTTACCATCAACACAACTCGCAGGAAAAAAGCAGATCAAGTTTACGCCAAGATGTTAAAAGCTGCAGAAGAGAGTAACATGAAATTAAAACCATTTTTGGAACAGTTTTTATCACCAAAGGCGAATCAAGCTCTTGGCGCGCGAGGTATTTCATTATCAGACTTTAATTCGAAGATGACAACAGCAGGCTTAGCAATACCAACTGGCTCATCTCCACTTGATAATGTAACATTTGGCAACAACAAAGAAGCTTCAGCACTTGCGATGACATGGTCAATGAATTCAGTTTATAATGTGAGCTCATCATATCCAAATGATGGAAAAGTTCATAAATCAATGGATGATTTCACGCGTGCTACAAGCATTCAACTAGCTGAATTAAATGGAATATTTGATGACAAACAAGAAGCAACAGCTAGCTTAGAAATTGATGCAGTTAGCCCCCTTGACACCAGCCCGCCCGCCTGTACCGATTCGGGCAGGACTACATTCTGGCAAGAAGGGGGGCAGGGGGGATTTGATCCACAAACCGTTGTAAATGCCGACAACAGCAGTCCTGATCTAAGTACAGATAATGGATTACATGCAAATAGTGATACAAAAGCAGATCACAAAGTAAATTCCGCCCAATCAGCCATTTATCTGCCACTAAATAACGAGAAAGGTAGTCCGGAACAAATTAATGTAGTAGCAAATGCTATAAAAAACCGACCAACTAATGGTGCTGTTGAATTTGCTTTGCAAGACGGTACAGTAGTTTGTTATGCACCTACAGGAGTATATTCTGTATTTAACAAAGATGGCACACCAAATAACAGTTCACCTTATCTAGCAAGGCTCAACAGCAAAAAACCTGAAAACGCAGCAAGGTCGTTAAGGTCTAATCGAGACAATCCACTTGCAGGAGTATCATTTGAAGGATCTGCACCAATAGGCTATGCAACAATTGCACAACGTCAATTTATTGACGGCATCATAGCTCAAGAAGAACCTGTGATTCATACCTATACAGATACTGACGACGATGCTGAACCGACATCTTCTGAAGAACCTGCAAACAGTCTTCTAGCACAAACTACGAACGATCCATTTTTCCAAGAACTGGATAACAAAATAGACAGCTTATTGGCATCGCTAGAAAGCCCCCTTGACAAAGGGGGTCAGGGGGATTTCCCCAACAATGGTAGCCTAATTGGCAGTTCGGATGCTTATGTTGTGGCTACAGCGAAAAACGAAGGAGTAAGCGATGTCAATTTTGGAGAGATTTTTGATGCGTGATTACCTTGTCATTCTAGTTTGTCATTCCTGCGCAGGCAGGAATCCAGTAGGGCAAACTATCTGTGTATTTCAAGTTACAAAGGCTATCGCGATGTAATTAGCAGTTCTGGATCCCAGATCGGAGTCTGGGATGACAAATTACCTTGTCATTCCTGCGAAGACAGGAATCCAATAGAGTCAACTGTCTAGAAATCTTCATACAAATCCTTCCAGCACGGATTCTCTTTTTCAATCAAATTTAACTTCCAAAGTCTTTTCCATGCTTTCATTTGTTTTTCTCTCTCAATAGCAAAATTGATATTTTCAAATTCTTCGTACCACACTAAATTTTTTACTTTGTATTTCTTTGTAAAGCCATCAATCAAACCTTCTTTGTGTTCATAAATTCTTCTTGATAAATCATTTGTTACACCAATATACAAAGTTCCATTCTTTTTACTAGCTAAAATGTAGACATAGTATTTGTTAGACATTTATTTAATTTATAATTCTGGATTCCAGCCTTTGCTGGAATGACATAGTCACGATCAACACCCCTCTCAGCAAGCGTATCCAGATATAGCTCTATCGCCTCTATTATATTATATTTTGCTTCTTCAAAAGTATCGCCTTCACTAATACAACCTGGCAAATCCGGCACTTCAGCTGTAAAACCGCCTTCTTCCTGAGCAGTAAAAATCACTTCAAATTGAAACTGTTTTTTCTTTTTCATTCAACATGCAATAAATATTTGTACGCTACAAATGTTAGCTTATAAAACAATAACTACCAATTAAAAAATTAATTTATCACTATCCACTCTTTTTAAAAAGAGAGGGGACGACCCGCCTGAACGTAGTCGGGCAGGAGGGGTGAGTTGTATTGCTTGCAAATTATTTTTCAGGCATGTCTCACTTAAACAACCTCAAAATATCGTTATATGTTACCATCAAGATAAGCAGCAAAAGCAAAAAATATCCTATTTGATGAGCAACTGCTTCAAGCTTGGCATCAGCTCTTTTGCCACGTATAACTTCAATAATAATAAAAAGCAATCTACCACCATCGAGAGCTGGGATTGGAAGTATATTCAATACCGCCAAACTTAGCGACAAAAGTGCAGTAAGCCTAATAAGAGAATTGAAGCCTTCACTTGCCGACGCATAAACCATTTGAGCTATACCAACCGGTCCTGAAACTTCTTGAGGCACGTCGCCTTCCGATAGAATTTTTTTGAAAAACCCGGTAATACCAATAAATGTCGCCTTAGAGAGCCTTTTGATTTCAATAACTGACTCTTTTGATGCCTGCAAAGGCGATAATTTAATATCTTTTATGTTTTTGACGTGATATCCAACAACTTTTTCCTGCAAAGAGAAATTGTATAATGACAAATCATAATTAGGACTTAAAACAATACCAATCTTGCCATCTTCAGGTACTTTTAGATTAATTACTTCAGCGTTTCCATCTAAATTTTCAACGCTATAACTAACATCCTGACCTTTGTTTTTTAAATTAAACTCCAAAACATCCTTCACATCAAATATAGTTTGTCCATTCAAAGCGGTTAAATAATAACCAGCCTGAAACCCCGACTCTGCTGCGATACCATTGTTATCTACTTCTTGAATCCCTACTTTGATTGGCAATTTCAATTCTATTACTTCATCTTTGTATACTCCATTTGTTAAACGTTTTACTGTCAAAGTTGATGGCGATTTTGTTTTGATAGCATCATAAAAATCGCTAATACCAAAAATAGCCTTGTCATCAATTTTCCATATTATGTCATTATTCTTTAAACTAAACACATTTTCTTCATTAGATTTCAAAATTACATACAGATTTGATATCATCACAGTATCTTTACTTTGCGTTTGATCAAAAAGACTTAGCTGCGAAGCAAGTTCTAACTCAATTTGACCACTACTTATCGCGCTTAAAACATCGTTTTCTGAAACAATTAGCGGTTTCATTCCGATAACAAAACCAACAAATATCAAAAAATATGCTAGTAAAAAATTCATCATTACTCCTCCGCACACAATAAGCACCCTATCTCTAACCGATTTACCAATAAAACTTCTATCACTTTTCAAAGCTTTTTTGTCAGCGATATCTTCACCATAAAGCCTTACAAAACCACCAAAGGGTATAGCATTAATTGAATATATGGTTTCTCCATATTTCTTCCCAAAAATTTTTGGAGGCAATCCAAAACCAAATTCTTCCACTTTGACCCCAGCCCTTTTTGCCATCAGGAAATGCCCTCCTTCGTGAATAAGAATCAACAAAGAAAAGATTATAAAGAAAGCAATGATTGATAATAATATACTCATAAAATCTAATAACAAGATAAAAAGAAATAATTCAAAATTCAAGATTTCTCAAACTTTCATAATGTCAACTTCTTTTTTCTTCATCATCTCATCAATTTCCTGATTAGCATTGTCAACAGTATCCTGAAGTTTTTTTTCTGCACCCCTTTGCTCATCTTCAGTGATCAAACTATCCGCTTTCAATTGTTTAAATTTGTTATGAGCATCCTGTCGAGAATTTCTAATTGCAATTTTGGTCTCTTCAGACATTTTGTGAATCACTTTTACAAGATCTCGCCTCCTTTCTTCAGTAAGAGGCGGCACATTCAAAATCACAGCAAGTCCGTTGTTGACAGGATTAAGTCCAAGCCCGCTATCTCTAATAGCTTTTTCTATACCTGCCAGCATTGATTTATCCCAAGGCTGGATTTGAAGAGTCTTTGCGTCAGGCACGCTTATATTTGCAAGATTTTTTAAAGGCTGTTTAGCTCCGTAATTTTCTACTTCTATAGGCTCAACAAGGCTTGGCACAGCTCTTCCTGCCTGCAAACGTGCAAATTCAGAAGCTAGATGCGCAACTGCTTTTTTAAAAGCATCTTTAGTTTGATCAAGACATTGTTGTATTGACATAATTGTGATATTTAAATTTTATAAATTTTTAATTGATAATGGTTCCTATTGTTTCTCCAGTGGCTGCTTTTTTCATATTACCATTTTTTGTAAGATCAAAAATCAAGATAGGCAATTTACCATCTCTGCATAGAGCTACAGCTGTCGCATCAATAAATCCCAAGTTTTTTGATAATACATCATTATATGTCATCTTTTCAGATTTGATCGCGTCTTCGTATTTCATTGGGTCTTTGTCATAGACTCCATCAACTTTTGTAGCCTTGAGAAGCACGTCACAATTAAGCTCAAGAGCCCGCAAAGCAGCCGCCGAATCAGTAGTAAAATATGGATTGCCAGTACCGCCACTTAATATCACAACTCGTCCTTTGTCCAAATGAATTCTTGTTCTTCTTACAACATATTCCTGCACTAACTGAGGAATTGGCATAGCGGAGCAAACCCGAACTTCCAGCCCTTGCAGTTCCAATTCATGCTGCATAGCTACTGCGTTCATGATAGTAGACAGCATTCCAAGTCCATCAGATGTAACTCTATCAAGACCTGTGCCAACATTGTCGCGATATCTCCATATATTGCCAGCGCCAATAACTATAGCAACTTCTATACCCTCTTTTGTTATCGAAACTATTTGCTCGCAAATATCTTTCAACACTTCGAAATCAATCCCCATTTCCTTTTGCCCCAACAAAACTTCACCGGAAAGTTTTATCATTACTCGTTTATATTTCATTTTAAGAATGTTGAATTATTTCATAATAATATACGCAATTAGCACACCCAGAATAAGCCCAATACCAACCAAAGTCCATCTCTGATAAATTGTCTCTTTTTCTTCATCAGCATTCGCTAAATCAGCAAGTAAATTTGCGTTAATAATAATTTCTTCATCAGCATTTTTTTCTACCACATCAACAAAACTATGTTTCGCAACCAACTCAACGAATTTTCCAAATTTAATGATAACCTTAGTCTCTGCGCTCACTTCAACTTTTTTTACTAAAACGTCTTCTTCAATATGATGCACCTTAAACCCAACTTTCTCATCAGGATTTTTTTCTTCCGGAATAGATTTTAAATTAATATCTGACATTGTACATAGCGATTAGCAATTGGCGACTCCTCTCAGTTCTCAACTCTCAGTTCTCAACTCTCAGCTCTCAGCTCTCAGCTCTCAACTCTCAGTTCTCAGCTCTCAGTTCTCAGCTCTCAGTTCTCAACTCTCAGTTCTCAGCTCTCAGTTCTCAGCTCTCAGCTCTCTCAGTCCCAAAGGGACCCCCTTGGGGCTCTCAGCTCTCAGCTCTCAGTTCTCAACTCTCAGTTCTCTATAAAAACCCTGCGCTATTTTACCTGCATTTTCCAATAACTGCAAAGCAGATTGAAAAGTTTGCATACCTTCTTTTTGTCCAATTTGCATTAACGAATAAATTTGTTTTGTTTTACCTTCGGCAATGCAGTTTTTGATACCGCTGCTTGCCATCATCACTTCACACGCAAGTATTCTGCGACTGTTATCTTTCGAAGCTATCAAATTTTGCGAAACAACACCTGCCAAAGTTGAAGACAGTTGCGTTTTGACCTGAACCTGCTGTGCTTCAGGAAAAACATCAATGATCCTGTCAATAGTTTGAGGTGCATCAATTGTATGCAAAGTTGAGAAAACCAGATGACCGGTTTCAGCAAGAGTCAAAGCCGCTGAAATTGTTTCATAGTCACGCATTTCACCAATCATGACAACATCAGGATCCTCCCTGAGAGAAGATCTTATAGCATCCAAAAATGAAGAAGTATGATGACCTACCTCTCTTTGTGTAATCATAGCTTTTTTGCTTGTATGAAGAAATTCAATTGGGTCTTCGACAGTTACTATGTGACAGGCTCTGTTTTGATTAATTAGATCAATAAGAGAAGCCAAAGTAGTACTTTTACCATTACCTGTAGGACCTGTAACCAGAACTAAACCTTTATTTAGAGTTGCAAAAGTTTTAACTGAATCCGGTAAATTCAAAGTGTTAATGTCTGGTACAACAGTTGGTATCACTCGAAAAGCCATGCAGTATCCTAAATAATCATTATAAATATTGACTCGAAACCTTCCAAGTCCAGGAAGCTCGTAAGCTATATCAAGATCATGTTTAATAGAAAAACTATCTTTTTTATCACCCAAAATTTCATCAATAAAAGCTTTGACATCTTCCGATTTAAGAGCGTCAATATTTGATGGGCGATATAAACTGCCATTACTAAGTCTTATTGTTGGCACGTGAGCAGCTTTAAAATGCACATCAGAAGCTTTGTGCTCTACAACTTGTTTGAGAATTTCTTTAAAATCCATTTAGAAAGCTTATTAAATCCTAGTATTATAGCAAAAAATATAGCTTTTATCTATCAAAAAAGCTGTAGATTGCTCTACAGCTTTTATCTTCACCTTAATACTTAATACTAACCCCATTATACTTAATACGACTCTCTACATCATTCCCCCCATTCCACCCATTCCGCCCATAGCTCCACCTGGCATCATTTCTTTCTCTTCTTTTTGCATATCAGTAATCGCGCACTCCATTGTAAGAAGGATCGCGGCGATAGATGCTGCATTTTGAAGAGCGCTTCTTGTCACCATCTTCGGATCAATTATTCCGGCAGAGATCATATCAACCATCTCACTCTTAGCCGCATCAAAACCATAACCGGCTTTGGCCTCTTTCACTTGATTTACAATGACATCACCTTTTTCACCGCTATTGAAAGCAATTTGATAACAAGGCGCTTCCAAAGCTTTTCTTACAAGATGTATACCTGTTGTCTCATCATCTTCTTCACCTTCCATACTTTCAAGAATTTTACTTGCTTGAAGAAGTGCAGTACCTCCTCCTGCAACGATTCCTTCACTAACCGCAGCTTTTGTAGCAGACAAAGCGTCTTCAATTCTGTGTTTCTTTTCTTTTAATTCTACTTCAGTTGCCGCACCAACCTTGATAACAGCAACTCCTCCCGCAAGCTTAGCAAGTCTTTCTTGTAATTTTTCTCTATCAAAATCAGAATTTGTGATTTCTATCGCTTTTTTAATTTGATTAATTCTATCTTCTACATTTTGTTTTGCTCCGGCTCCATCAACAATCGTTGTATTATCTTTTGTTACAACAATTCTACGTGCCTGGCCAAGATAACTCTTAACCCTAGCGATTACATCATTCGGCTCTTCTCCTTCTTTTGGTTCACCTATCTTATCCAATTTCAAACCAAGTTCTTCAGAAATCACTTCTCCACCTGTAAGAGCAGCAATATCTTTTAACATTTCTTTTCTCCTATCTCCAAACGCCGGAGCCTTGACTGCAACGACATGAAATGTACCTCTAAGTTTATTGACAACCAGAGTTCCCAAGGCTTCACCATCAAGATCTTCGGAAATCATTACAAGTTCTTTTTTACCACCCTGAGCTACAGCTTCAAGTACAGGTAAAATTTCTTGAATTGAGCTGATTTTTTTGTCCGTGATTAATATATCAACATTTTCATATATAGCCTCCATACTTCCAGTATCTGTAACAAAATATGGAGATATATAACCTTGATCAAATTGCATCCCTTCAACAACATCCATCTCAAGACCTAATGTTTTGCCTTCTTCCACAGTAATCACTCCATCTTTGCCAACTTTATCCATTGCCTCTGAAATGATTTTACCTACTTCCTTATCTTGTGCAGAAATAGTAGCGACTTGAGCTATTTCATCACTTAACGTAATTTTTTTAGCCATTTTAGCAAGTTCTTCCACTATGATGTCAACCGCTTTATGAATACCTTTTTTGAGAACCATAGGATTCGCGCCTGCTGCAACATTTCTAACCCCTTCATGAATCATTGCATCAGCAAGCACTGTTGCAGTAGTAGTACCATCACCAGCAATATCATTTGTTTTACTCGCCGCTTCTTTTACAAGCTGAGCTCCCATATTTTCCCATTTATTTTCAAATTCTATTTCTTTTGCAATGGTAACTCCATCGTTCGTTATAGTCGGAGCTCCATATTTTTTATCAATTAAAACGTTTCGACCCTTAGGCCCCATTGTAACACGTACGGCATCAGTAAGTTTGCGTACTCCTGCTACAACCTTTTGACGAGCATCGTCACCGAATGCAATTTGTTTTGACATAGTGTGGAAATTATAAATTTTGAATTAATTCTTTAAAATTGATAGCCAATAGCTAACAGCTTATTTCTCAATTACCGCTTGAACACTATCGTATTCAATTACCAAATATTCGTGACCATCTATTTGAAAATTATTTGGACCATATTTACTAAACAAAACAATGTCTCCAACTTTTAGATCCAACTGCTCTCTTTGACCATTTTCCAAAGTTTTACCAGGTCCAACTGCAATAACTTCACCTTGTTCAGGTTTTTCTTTTGACACGGTATCAGGAATAATAATCCCTGAAGCTGTCGTTTTGCTGTTGTCTCTTGGTTTCAAAACAACCCTACTGCCCAAAGGCTTGATAGGACATTTTACAGATGTCATATATTCTAAAAATTAAGGAATATTTTCATTAGCACTCAAATAGACCAAGTGCCAATTCAGTATATTTAGTAGCTCAATCTAAGTCAAGCTTTTTTATAAATGCCCCCTACCCATTATACTTAATACCTACCCCTAATCCCCTCATCACATCGCATAAGCTTCCGCTCTTTTTTCCCTAATGATATGCACCTCAACAAGCCCCTGATAATCAGCTTCTCCCATTATCTTTTGTACTATTTCCATAGATAACTTCTTCGCTCTCAAATCATCTATATCTTCAGGATTTACAAAAACCCTCACTTTTCTACCGCTTTGTATAGCATAAACACTTTCAACACCTTCGAAGCTTTTGGCAATTGATTCAAATTCAGACAATCTCTTGATAAAACTTTCAAGATTTTCTTTTTTCGCTCCAGGCCTATTACTTGAAATTTCTTTCGCAGCCATCACGACAAAAGCTTCCGCCGATTGGGCTTTCACATTTGGATTTTGAGCTTCTACTATATGAATAATTTCAGGACTTAAATTGAATTTTCTAAGTATATCTGCGCTTATTTGAGCATGACTACCTCGAACCTCATGATCAACAGCTTTACCTATCGCATGCAATAATCCGGCTTTTTTTGCCAAATCAGCGTTTGCTCCAACAGCTTCAGCAATACCTTCAGCCAAAAAAGCAGTCTCAATAGAATGTTTTAATGCATTTTGTCCATAAGAGGTACGAAATCTAAGGCGACCAAGTATTTTCAATAAATTGGGTGGAAGGCCGGTTACCCCACTTTCAAAAGCAGCCTTTTCGCCAAGATCTTTTATGAGTATCAAGGTGTCTTTTTTCACCTTATCAACAATTTCTTCAATTTTTGCTGGATGAATACGACCATCCGCCACTAATTGCTCAAGTGAAGTTTTTGCAACATACCTTCTGATAGGATCAAAACATGAAATCAATATTGAGCCGG
The DNA here is from genome assembly GCA_964511025.1 of uncultured Candidatus Peribacteria bacterium. GTDB lineage: Bacteria > Patescibacteriota > Gracilibacteria > UBA1369 > GWF2-33-10 > CAZEDK01. The sequence continues at coordinate 45,506 of CAZEDK010000001.1, forward strand.
GCGTATCATCTACTATAACATCAACTCCAGTAATACGTTCAAAAGCATTTATATTCCTACCTTCTCTACCTATAATTCTTCCCTTTAGCTCATCACTTTCCAACTGAATAGTGGTTGTAGTGGTTTCAGAAACAACCTCGGCTGAATACTTCTGAATAGCTTCCGCAATCAACATGCGAGCTTTATCATTCATTTCTTTTTTCATATCATCTTCCAATCTTTCTATATGTTTTAAAATATCGCCACGAGACTCATCTTCAACTTTCGCAAAAAGGATTTCTCTCGCTTCATCTTTTGATAAATTGGAAACCTTTTGAAGCTCTTCAGCTTGCTTGTTATATAATTTTTCAACCTCTACTTTTACTTCTCTCACTTTACTAATTTTAATCTCAAGCTCCTCTTTTGTCTTATCCAAAGTTTCTATTTTCTTCTCCATTTCCTCTTCTTTTCTGAGAAGTCTTTCTTCAGTTTTTCGAATCTCTAAATACTTTTGCTGTTGCTCTCTTTGAGCTTCTTGACGCATTTTCAAAGCTTCATTTTGAGCTTGTGAAAGTGTTGTATGCATTTTTTTCTGTGAGATCTGAAACTCTTCTTCTTGTTTTTCTCTCTCTTTTTCAAGTTTTTTCTGAAAAAGTAAACGATTCACAATAATTCCAATGACTATACCTAAGAAAATCCCCGGTACAAATAGTACCACTGTTGCTGATGTAGGCATTTTAGTATACAAATTAAGGACTAAAGGTGCGCTTTAGCTCTTAAAGATATGCAATAAATTGGGCTATTTAAAAACATTTTTTCCTATACTATCAAGCTATTTTTTTTGAAAAATAACTATTTTATAACATTTTCTCCGCAAAGTTTTTAAACAAATTCGGTTTAAATTAAATTTTCACAATATTAGGTCAACATTAATTTTTAATTCATTCTTAATTCAAACATCTTACGCCCAACAGTATTGATTCCTTTAAGACGAACGCTTATTTTTCTTAACTAACGGTTAGATTGTACAAAAATACCCAACAAAGGTCAACGAACATGAAAATAAGACTTGCGTAATAGAAAATCTATTGCAAAACAGCAATCAAATTATTCAAATCATCTAAATTTTTGATTAGAATTTTTTCTTTTGCTTTAAATGACTCAAAGAGTTTTTGCTGTTTTTCATTCATTTCAGATTGATATTTAACTTCTATCAATCTTTTATCTTGTGTGAAAAAATCAATTTCTATCGTGTTTTCATATACATACACAGGATTCATTTTTTTTATCATTAAATAAACATAATTTTCAAAAATAGCTCCTTTGTCTCTAAACCCATTAAATATCGTTCTGATGCCTAAATCACATGCATATATTTTATTTGGCGAAAGAATTCTCGTATTGGTTTTGCCGTAACGTTTGATTGAATATATTAAAAAGGTATCTTCAAACATGTTAAGATACCTTTTTGCGCTATCAACAGAGATTGACAATATATTTGCAATTTTATTAATACTAATTTGCTTTCCAGATCTTTCCATCAAAAGTAAGAATAAATCTTTTAAAATTTCAACATTTTTAATATTATAAAATGATGCTATATCTTTTTTTAAAATATCATCTATGAGTTCTTTAATGTATTCAATATTACCAGTTAAAACGTACTGAGGTATACCACCTGTCTGCATATAATCTTCAAAATAGACATCTCTCAAATTAGAATCTAATTTCGAAATTTGAATATTTTTGAAAAGCAAATATTCATCAAAATTTAAAGATAATATTTCCACAATGTTAGCTCGTCCAGTTATAAATGGTTTTTTTGATTTAAGTATTGAAGCACTTGAAGAAGAAGCAAAGATTTTTACATTTTGATTGTCAAAGATATTTTTAAGCTGTAATTCAAAATCTTCTTTATATGTAACTTCATCAAAAAATAAATATATTTTTTGATGAAATGGAATTCTGTTAATAGCTCTAAAATCCTCAATAATCTCAATAATACTTTTTTCTCTCAAAAGATAATCGTCTAAACTTACATAAAATAAATGTTTTGGATTAATTTGTTTACTCTCTATAAGATTGTTTATAAGAATTTTCATCAAAGTCGTTTTCCCAACCCTTCTTAATCCTGTAATCAAAGTTATACTATCCAAAGCGACCTCGCGCTGAAGAATTTGCAAATATTTCTGCCTGACTATATATATTGAGGATTGAAAATCTTCTTCCCACCAAGGATTATACCTGAAATAAATTTCTTGCATTTTTATTTTGTTAAAAATTATTGCACAGTAAATTTACTATACGCTGTCATCGTACAATTTTGCAAGTTTTTGTGCGTTGCTGTCGTATAGTTTTAGAACTAGACAGCCCCAAAACGAAGTTATAGTATCTAAACAGAATCGAGAGTTGAAAATTCTATAAATAAAGACATGCAAACTTTTCTTATCATATTAGGACTTATCATCACTGGAGCTTTGGCTTATTTAATTGTTATTTTTCAAAAATCACAAACTGAGAAAGAAGATCCAATGCAAAAACTAATGCTTGAAATGGTGAATAATCTTCGACGCGATTTAAATGAAAGTTCCGGAAAACAAAGAATAGAACTACAGCAACGTCTTGATAAAATTCACGAACAGATATCAAAACATCAACAAAATTCATCTGACACAATGCAAAAGCAATTTCATCAAAGTGCAAATATTATAAAAGAAGTAACCGAGAAATTGACAAAACTCGACGAAACCAATAAGCAAGTTGTAGGTTTTGCCGAACAAATGAAAAGTCTTGAAAATATCCTCAAAAACCCAAAACAAAGAGGAATTCTTGGTGAATACATGCTGGAAACATTGTTAAATAATGTACTTCAGCCTACTCAGTATCAAATGCAATACAAATTCAAAAATGGTGAAATTGTTGATGCTGTAATATTCGTAAAAGATAAAATCATTCCAATTGACGCAAAATTTTCACTGGAAAAATACAACAAAATCATGGAAGAAAGTAACAGCGAAAGAAGAAAAGATTTAGAAACCGCTTTTAAAAACGATGTTAAAATCAGAATCGACGAAACTTCAAAATATATACGAGAAAACGAAGATACAATGGAATTTGCATTTATGTTTATTCCCGCAGAAGGTGTTTATTACAACTTACTTATATACAACGTTGGCATGGACATCAACTCGCACAACCTAATTGAATATGCTTTTAAGAAAAGAGTTATAATTGTCTCCCCTACGAGTTTTTATGCTTACTTGATTACCGTTTTACAAGGACTCAAAGCGTTACAGATAGAAGAATCAGCGAAAGATATTAGAAAAAAAGTTGATGAACTTGCCAGGCACATGAAAGCTTATGAGCAATTTATGATGGAATTGGGCAAAAATCTTGGCACAACTGTAAATAAGTACAATACTGCACACAATGAATTCAGAAAAATCGATAAGGATATTTATAAAATTACTGAAGGAATACATGGAGGCAATGTCGAAATAATGATACTGGACAAACCAAACATAGAATAAAATATTTTACCAATTTTTTAAGTTCTTTGAAGGAAAATTGAAAACTTCTGTGATAAGAGTATCTCTTGAAGTTTTTAAATTTCACAATTATGAACAAAAAAATTACTCTAATAATTTTATTAGCCATATTAAACTTAAGCATAATTAGCTATTCAATTTCACAAGCAAATTCTGATTACGAAAATAAAATAATTATTAACGAAATCGCGGCATTTGAAGATTCAGGATCTGAATGGATAGAGATTTTAAATCTTTCAGAAAACGCAATTGATTTAACCGGTTGGAAATTTTTTGAAGACAGTACAAAACATGGACTTTCAGTTTATAGCGGAGATTTAATTTTGGAAAGCGGTGAATATGCAATTATAGCAGATGAAGCTGAAACTTTTTCAATAAATCATCCTGAAGTCTCTGGAACGATTATAGATAGCTCTTGGACAAGTTTGAAGGAAAGCGGTGAAGAAATAGGATTAATTGATAGCGAAACAAATTATGTCGAATTATTTACTTATATCGAAGCTACAAATTTCTCACTTGAAAGAAAGAATCCATATTCTTCCATCTATAATTCTGAAAATTGGCAAGAGCATTCAAATTCAGACAGCGCAGGATATCAAAACAGTAATTATTCGATCCCTGCAACAACAAGTAACCAAGGAGAATCTCAATCGGAAACACAACTGGAAATTCCAAACATTCAAGATCTTGAAATATCATTCAATGGAAATTTTATAAATATCAATTTTGAATTCGAAGATGAAGCTCAAAACACCTTAATACTAAAATCTGTAAATGAAATTGATGCAACTGTCGATAACGGTAGCTCTTATCAAAAAGGAGATTTTTTAAATAACGCAGAAATCATTAGCGTCCAAAGCGAAAATGAATTTGATGATTACGATTTCGAAGAAAATCAAAAATATTTTTACAAAATTTTTAGTTATGATGAAGACTTCAATTACAGCGATGGTATCAACGGAGAAATAACAATTTCAAATATTACAAATTCCGGAGATTTGATAATCAATGAATTCGTATCCAGTCCAAATGATAGCGAATTAGAATGGATAGAGCTTTTTAATACTACAGATAATGAAATAAATTTGGAAAATGTCTATTTGACGGATGGAAGCAATACAAAACATTTTTTAAGTGAATCTATAGACTCAAAAAATTATAAAATTATTGAAAATTTGAAGTTTGCGTTAAATAATTCAGATGACACGATCAAATTATATAACAATTTTGAACAAGAAATTTATTCAATTTCCTATGGCAATACAACATTATCAGCTCCAGCAAAAGGTCAAAGTGCCGGACTATATGACAACAAATTTATTATTTTTTCTAATCCGACAAAAGGATATGAGAATAAAATTATCAACAACAAAGCAAAAGCAATTATCAAAATACAAAGCGGATCTACTTCCGGCGAAGGCAGTGTAACTATAAATCTTGATGGCAGTGATTCTTACGACATAGATGGCGATGAGTTAATCTATGAATGGGATTTTGGTGACGGAACAAAGTCTGACAAAGCAAATCCAAATAGTAAAACATACGAAAAGACAGGAGAATATCTAATTTCTCTCAAAGTTACTGATATATGGCAGGAAACTGACATTGACACGCTTGAAATAACAGTCAAAGAAAAATCATCATCAAATAAAACAAAAAATACAAACAGCAAAAATAAAAAATCACAAAAAAGCAACAAAGAATCGTCAACAAACAACGAAAATAAAAGCGAAGAACCTATCATCTATGATGATTTTTCGAGCATAAAAATTACTGAATTTATGCCAAATCCAATAGATTCAGACAGTGGCAATGAATGGATAGAACTTTACAATGCAGGCTCAGACACGATTAGTTTGAATGGACTTCTTCTCGATGATAATGAAGATGGATCAAGCCCTTTTGATCTAAAAAATTACACTATTGCTACAAATTCATATATTGTTATCTATTCAAAAGATAGCGAGCTGACATTAAATCAATCTGAAGACAAAGTAAGACTGATTTCAAATAATGAAATCATTGATGAGGTTTCATATACCGAAGAAGCAGAAGAAGGATTTTCTTATGCGCTCATTGATGATAAATGGAAATGGCTGGAAACTGGCAGTCCTGGATACGAGAACACAATAAACGAGGAATATAATCAAGAATCAGAAGAAATGGATAATGACACTCAATCAGATCAGAATTTAGAAAATTTAGAAATCAAAAATTATTCAAATGCCATATTTATTTCAGAAGTTTTTCCAAATCCAAGCGGTAAAGACAGTAATCAAGAATGGATAGAATTATTTAACAGCGGTGACAATGTGGCAAACTTGAAAGATTTCAGTCTCGACGATAGCGAAGATGGTAGCAAAAAGTTCATTTTTAACGAAGGTATTTTTATAGAGCCATATTCTTATTTTTTAATTTATAGTTACGATTCAAAAATCAATCTAAATAATACCGAAGATTCAGTACGATTATTTAATCCTGACAAGTTTATTGCTGATCAAATATATTATGAAGAAGCTCCCGAAAATCAAAGTTTTGCACGTTTTGATGGTAATTTTTTGTGGACTAACAAGCCAACACCAAATAGTATTAATATTTTAAGCGCAGAAAATGAAGAAGACAGTGAGAAAAATATTCAAAAATATCAAAATGGAAATATAAGCGAGAATATATTTATAAGCGAAATCCTCCCAAATCCTGAAGGGACAGAAGTCGACAATGAATGGATAGAGATTTATAATAATGATAATAAGGACATTAATCTTGGGAATTGGTATTTGATGGATAACAGCAAAAGTGAAAAAAAATACATTTTTCCTGATACAGTGATTTTAAAAGCAAACTCATACCTCATAATACCACGCAAAAAATCAAAAATAGCACTCGACAACAGCAAAGATTCATTATATTTGTACGACTTTGATGAAGAGTTAAAATATTCCGTCAGTTATGAAAAATCCATTGAAGGTGAAAGTTATGCTTTGGTCAGCATCAATGAAGAAATAGATAATGAAACTAAAGCCTCAATTGTTTATGCAAATGATATAGTGGAAAATATTTGGACATGGATTGAGAAACCGACGCCTGGCAACAAAAACCCTATTTTTGATAAACTGGAAGGGCAAATCGTAGAAAAACTAGATAATTATTTTTATTTGCAAACTTCAAGTGGCAAAAAAATTCAAATTAATTTTGGAAATCTGGATATAGAAAGTGAACTTAAGAAAAGTATATTTGAAACAGGCACAAAAATTGAGCTTCTTGCCTCAAGTATAGATAAAACTACATTTGACCTCAAAGACTTCACAATACTTGAAACGGAAAAAGCTCAAAAATTAGAAAGTCAACAAAATTCTAATCTATTTATTTTGATAACAGCATTTATTATTGGACTGATTATCGGCATTTGGAGATTAAAAGACACTGGAAAACTTAAACAATTAGCACAATTTTTCGCAGAAAAACTTTAAAAGGTGACAGTCAACCAATTGACATAGCTCCAAGCTCTTTCAAAATTTCCAGTTGATGGGATCAAGATATATTGACCTGTGCTACTGGTAGTTGAAGTAAATAAAGATTCTTCGATATCTTCATTATTTATGGAAAAACTTTTCATTCTATTATCTAAAATATTTCCTTTACTAAGCGTATAATCACCATAACTATCCATATATTGCATAGTTTCAAATACTCCAAGATCAGTATTCATAAGATCATTAACAGACTTAATCAGCGAAAAAGCAGAGTCCACATTCGCCATTATTCCTCTATTTTTGATTTCCATTGAAGCTTGTGCTATAAAATCTTGCTGACGAGCAGATCTTTCAAAATCACTATCCGCATGTCTGGTGCGCAAATATTTCAAAGTTTTTTCGGCATCAAAATTCTGTTTACCTGCCTCTACAGAAAAAACAATATATCCACCTTTTGAATCAGGATACGCATTGTCATAAATAGCTTTTGGAACATCAATTTCGAAACCTTCAGGGAAAACAATATCAAAAATTTTGACAAAAGAATCCAAATTAACTGCAAGATATTTTTCAACTACTACGCCCGTAATATTCATAACAGCTTCGCGCATTTTTTCTTCGCCATAAGAATAATAAATTTCATTAATTTTTCTACCCTCGTAATAAATATCTCTTGGTATGCTTATCAGCAGTACACGTTTCTGATCTTCCAAAATTCTAACTAACATAATCGTATCACTTAAACTGCCATGCATACCTACAATCAAAATATCAAGAACACCGTCACTGACTGGAATATCCTTATTTGATTGTAAAGCTTTTCCTGTTAAATCTAATTTAAGCTGAGTCTCATCAAGTATAGACTGCAAATCCGCACTCTTGTTTGAAAAAATATCCATATTATGCGATATCTCAACGAGGCTGGAATATAATGTTTTTAAATGTTTTTGATTTTCCAAAATTGTACTATTGAGAAGCTCTTTGTCTTGATTCAATTTTCCGACTTCATCATAGAGTGCATCAATTTGTTTTTTCGCTTGCGCTTGATATTTGACAGTTTTGAAAGAAATTATCAAAAAAGCTATAGTCATTGCGGTTAACGCAATAATAATCGCATAAATTGATATTTTTAAACCGATCAATTGTTTTTTATTTTCAAACATATTTTTTGAATTATCCACCTCCAACTTTCAAATTACTCACATCAATTTCTTGCTCTGCTGTAATACCTATTCTTGCTATAATTTCTTGATCAACAAAAATTTTCTTCCTGCCATATTTCATCCTTGAATATTGCTTCACAATTTGTGCTACTTTTTCGTTTTTATTGGTTTCATCCCAAACAGTTTCAAGGGAAAATGGTCTTGAAGTGGTATTTTTTATATTTAATTTAATATAAGCTTTGTAATTTGAAATACCTATAATATCAGATTCTGTAAGCAATGGAGCGTATTCTTTCGCTAGATATTCAGCATCTTCAGCACCAATTTTGAAAGACATCATTGTACCCACGTTACCAAAAACAGCATCTCTAATTTGCGTATTAGTCGCTCCTGACTTCGAAATCGTAAGCTGGTTAATATATTGATGAGCCATAATAAGCGCAAGTTTATACTTACGAGCTTCTGATAAAATAGAACAAAAACTATCCGTTGCAAAATTTTGAAATTCATCCACGTACATATAAAAAGGCCATCTTTTTTCTTGCGGAGTGTCAACTCTACTCATCGCAGCCATCTGCAGTCTTGACACACAGATCAAACCAAGAAGTTGAGTATTCAAATCCCCTATTTTACCTTTTGATAGATTAATAAGCAAAATCTTTTTATCATCCATACACTCACGAAAATTAAAAGCCGACTTAGTCTGACCTATTGTATTACGCATTATAGAATTCGTAATAAATGGTCCAAATTTTGAAGAAAAATACGGTATCATCTCCTGACGCTCTCGCTCTCCAGTATTAGCATACTCATGTGTCCAAAACGATTTAACAACGGGATTTGTTATTTTTGCAACTTTGTATTTCATAAAATCTTCATCCACAAAAATTCTTGGTACATCAAGAAGTGTTGCACCTTCTTCTTTGTCTTCCATAAGCGTCAAACATGCATTTCGAAAATAATGCTGAATACGAGGTCCAAATATTTCATCACCAAAAAGTTTGATAAATATTTCAGTTGCCTGACTTGATGCCATATCCATTTGTTCCGGATTATCGGCTTCTAATATGTTCAAACCCATTGGGCGCTCCTGATCCGCAGGATCAAAAACAATTACATCTTTCGCTCTTTCTTTTGGAACATAACGAAGCATATCCTCAACAAGATCACCGTGAGGATCAATAACACAAACACCATCACCATTAAGCATGTCTTGCCGAGCCAAATAATTTAAAAATACTGACTTACCTGAACCTGATTTTCCTATACAATAATGATGCCTAGTCCTATCATCAGGCAACATATGAACTTCTTTTTTCATACCACGAAACGAATTATAACCAAGCAAAACTCCTTGCTGAGGAGCATCAGGAGGGGCTGGAAGCACTCTGTAATCAAGCCATTTAATTACCGGCGACATATTGTATCGACTACTAGGAAAATGATATATAGATGCAAGTTCGTCAGGAACCATTATTGAATTTTTTTCACCGAACCATAGAAGCCTTTTTTTGAAATTATGATAAAGAATTGGATTGTTAACACAATCAACAGGTACAATACGTCTATTTTGGAAATAATTTAAATCTGGAGATTTAAAAAGATTAAATCCGAGGACGATACTGTCACATATTTGCTGAGCACGAAATTTAGTGGGCGATGATGCAATGATACGAACACAGGTATCAAAACCAACTTGTTGAGCTTTTTCACCTATAGATTTCGCTTGTTCTTCTTTTGTTTGCAACATACGAACATAAGAATCTCCGGACGAAGCTCCAGGGGCATTTGTCTTGTTAAGATTAACTTTTTCCACTCCAACAAACAATGCTCCCAGAATTTTAAAAACAATTCCTAATATAGGGATCCTCATCAGTAAATTAGCAGGACTTTCTTTGTGCTTATCTTTACCTTTAAAAATTTTCGTACCCATTTCTTCAGCTTTTTTTCGCCATTTACCACTGTTTGGATTTGAAATTATTTGTATGACAGCGGTTTCATCATCTTCTAATTTAGATAATACATTTGTTATATCATTAATCGGATCGTTTTCTACTGTTTTAAAAGTTTTTATTGGATACCAAAATGGCCTCACTAAATAGAGAAAATATCCTTTCATTTTATTGCCTTTCGGAACAGCTTCATAAGGTTCTACATATTGGACATCGGCATCCGAATAATAAGAAGTAATCTGCTTTTCAACCATTTCTTTATAATATTCGTAAGTAACCACATAAAAATAAACCATCTTTTTGCGTACAACTAATTCAAAAGACACCATATCCAAATTAAAAATGAAAGCTCTAATCGTATTCCAAAGATTAAGCTCTCTGATTTCGTGAATATTACGAAAAAACTGCGACATAATACCAATCTTTTCACGAAAATCTTTCTCTGTATCTTTTTCTCTATCTTTCTGAGTGTCACTCCTCGGAAGCATTACCTGCATATACACCAAATGCCTTGCCATAAGATTTGCACGCACAAAACGCATCCAAAAGATAGACTGCTTGAAAACAATGTATATAATAGGTATTGCTATAAGAATAATAAGCGGATGAGTGCTTGAGAAATCGATAATTATTTGGACGAGATTCACAATTCAAAATTTGATGAAATCTCTATATTATAGCAGAAAAAAATATTTTTATCACGATCGAATGAATCAGCTTTTATATATCAAGCCAAAAACAAAAGCAAAAGGAAAGCGAAATAGTTTCAAGATTTCTTCGTATAAAAATCAAATTTTCAAACCCGGAGAAGGAACTAAAAAAATCAAAAAAATACATAATTTTATTCGCAATTTTTTCATATTAGCCCTGATTTGTACTACAATTTATTATTTTTTCTTTTCAGATAAATTCTTGATTGAAAATATCAATATAGAAATCGAAGGAGAAAAATCTATTCAAGAAGAAGACATCTTAGACGTATTAGATAAATTTAAATATAAAAATATTTTTTTAGTGGATAAAAATGCAATGATCAAAGATTTAGAACCATTTTTAATAAATATAGCTTTTTTTGATATCAGAAGATCAATCCCAAACAAACTGATTATCAAAATTGTCGAATATAAAGAAATTGCAAATTTGAGCATAGAATTAGATGGAATAGAAAAAAAATTCATTATGAATCAAAATGCTCAAGTCAGTCGTGAAAATCTTGCAGAAGAGAATTTGCCAACAATTTATCTCAAAAGTTCCAAACAAACTGCTGAAAATGTGTTTACAATGACAAAAGAAGAATTACAATATATAATCAATGCAAAAAGTTACTTTGAAGAAAAATTTAGCATAATAGTAAGATATATTGATTATTACCAAATTGAACGAGAAATCCACCTGATGACTGAAAAAGAATTCTCAGTATGGCTTGATATCGATCAACCATACCTAACACAAATCCATGCGCTAAAAGTAGCAGCATCGAAACTTGATATTTTCACCACTCCTCTTGAATATATTGATTTAAGAGTAAGCAATGGACAAAAAATTATATATCGAAGAAAAAATTAATTAATTTTTTCACAACTATTATTTGATTTTTCAAGTTATTAAACTAAAATAGCATTGCTAAGAAAATTTATTCTTTTTTTAAAAAACAACATGGCTGAATTTTCATTTGATATTGTCTCCGAATTTGATTTTCAAGAACTTAGAAATGCTATAGATCAAACAAAAAGAGAGACCTCTACAAGATTTGATCTCAAAGATTCCGATATAGAAATTGAACTAAATCAAGACGCAATTGATCTTAATATTGCAAGCGAACACCAATCCGATGCTGTACTTGGAATCGTGATTCAAAAAATAGTAAACAGAAAGATTTCACCAAAAATACTTGATCCGCAAAAAATAGAAGCATCAGGAGGGATGCGATTTCGTCAAAGTATCAAACTAATCAAATCGTTAGACCAAGAAAATGCGAAAAAAATCTCAAAATTCATTCGAGATAATTTTCCAAAAGCAAAAGCGAGTATACAAGGAGATACCGTAAGAATTAGCTCAAAAAGCAAAGATGATCTGCAGGCTGTTATGAATGGAGTAAAAAACATAGGAATTGAAGTGCCGCTACAATTTACAAATTACAGATAATGCAGTTGTTAGTTATTAGTCTTTAGTTATTAGTCTTTAGTCTTTAGTTATGGAAAGAATAAATACAGTTGGAGGAATTTTATACAGAATTGAGAATGATAAAATTTTATATTTATTACTTCAATATCCTGATAAAGCATGGGGATTTCCAAAAGGGATTCAAGATGAAGGCGAAACTCTTGAACAAACCGCAAAACGAGAAATCTGGGAAGAAACAGGAATAAAAAATATCGAATTAAACGTAAATCATAAATTTGAATTCGATTATTTTTGCACTTACAACGACATTAAATATCATAAATTCGCTACTCTTTTTTTGGCAAAATCTGACACAAAAGAAATCATAATTTCAGATGAGCACTTAGATTCCGAGTGGCAGACTTTTGAAAAAGCTTTGAAGAAATTAACTTATGAAAATAATAAAGAGATTTTGAGAAAAGCTAATTCTATTTTGTTAAAAATTCGTTAAAAATCGAAAGTTTTTAGAAAAAACCACTTTCAACAGTTGAAAAATTAAAATATAATTAGGCATATAAAATTAAATTTAACTTTATGGGCGAAATAGAATTTCAAAAAATCGTCATTGAAACCTTATACAGAATTGAAAAAGATGTTTCCGGACTGAAACAAGATGTTTCCGGACTGAAACAAGATGTTTCCGGACTGAAACAAGATGTCTCTGTGCTACAAGAAGATGTATGTAGTTTGAAATCAGGATTTAGCAGACTTGAAACAAAAGTAGATAAACTAGATTACGAAATGAAAGATGAAATGAATAAAATGAGAAACAGTATCGATAAAATGCGTGATGAAATGCATGAAAATTTCGAATACGTAGAAACACTCATAAATCAAGCTTTTGATAGAATTTCTATATCATTAAGCCATGAACAACGAATCTAAATTAATTTATTTATGATCCACACCCTTTCCACCTTCCCAAAAGATCCAAACATTGATTATAAAGGAATCGGTTTACTTAATGACGCTCAAGAATTTCTCAAAATCAAAACTATTTCAGAAATAAGAGCTGTTAAGAAGTTTTATCTCGAAGGTGTGAATGATGAAGAACTTTTGAAATTAAAAGATAAATTACTGGTTGAAGAAGTTTGGCAAGATTTCACGGTTGATAAAGATTTTTATAACAATCATCCAAATAAAATTGAAGTAGCTTTCAGAAAAGGCATGATGAACCCTGAGGTTCGAAGTCTTCTTGAAACCGCACATGAATTAGGTGTAACAAATTTACAAGCTGCAGATACATGCTGGGTCTACTATTTCTTTGGAAAAAATATAGATCAGAAAGAAATAGATAGCGTGATCAATAAACTTGTAATGAATTCAACTACTGAAGAGATCAGAAAAGAGAATCCAGTAACACTTATAATTGAAGGATCAGAACACGAAATTGAAATTGTAAAAGTAAGAGAAATGAGTGATGAAGAACTTATGAAACTTTCAAAAAACACATTGTTTTTGACGCTCGATGAAATGCATACGATACAGAATTTCTTCAAGAATTTAGGTCGAGATCCATATGACTGTGAACTTGAAGTTTTGGCACAAAGCTGGTCAGAACACTGCGGACATAAGACTTTCAAAGCCAAACTTACAATCGACGGAAAAGAAGTTGAACCTCTATATCGAAGGCTCAAAAATGCGACGAAAGAAATCAATCACCCAAATGTAGTTTCAGCTTTCGTGGATAATTCCGGAGTGTGGAAATTTGATGATAATTATGGAATATGTGGGAAAGTTGAGACTCACAATTCTCCTTCTGCTCTAGATCCATTTGGTGGAGCTGCAACAGGTAGCGGTGGAGTTTTCAGAGACATTGTTGGAACTGGTAAAGGAGCGAAAACAATTGCTTCAACTGATATATTTTGTGTAGGACAACCTGATATGGATGAATCTAAAATTCCAGAAGGATGCAAACATCCAAGATTTATTTTAAAAGGTTTGGTACGAGGTGTTTCCTCTTATGGGAATCCAATGGGTATTCCTACAACCAATGGCTCAGTACATTTCCACGAAGATTTCAGATGCAAACCTACTGTAATTGTTGGAGCTTATGGATTAATAAAATTAGATAGAGCACAAAAAGGAGAAGCACAGGCTGGAAATTTGATCATGACTCTTGGTGGGAAAACAGGTCGTGATGGAATTCATGGCGCTACTTTTTCAAGCGCTGAAATGACAGGTGAAACATCTACAGTCAATTCTACAGCAGTTCAAATTGGAGATCCGATTCAAGAAAAAAAAGTTTTTGATGCGATTTTGGATTTATCTGATCAGAATTTGATTAACGCAATTACAGATTGCGGGGCTGGAGGATTCTCATCAGCAATTGGTGAAATGGGAGCTATCACTGGAGTTGATGTTGAAATTTCAAAAGCTCCTCTCAAGTATAATGGACTTGCTCCATGGGAAATCTGGCTTTCTGAGAGTCAAGAAAGAATGATCATTGCTGTTGATGGAAATAATTTAGATAAAATTCAAAAAGTTCTAGACAAACACTCCGTTGAAGGAGTTGTTTTGGGTAAATGTACCGAAGATGCTCAGTTAAAAATTACTTATAAAGGCAAAACTCTCGTTGATCTTCCAATGGAATTTGTTCATGAAGGACTTAGTCAATTGAATCTTGAAGCGCATTTTGAAAAATCGAATTTTCCAGATCCGAGCGAAAATGAACTTATAAAAGAAAACTATACAGAAAGTTTACACAAAGTTTTGTCTCACCCGAATGTGTGCAGCAAAGAACCAATAATTGTAAGATATGATCACAATGTTCAGGGTACGGAAGTTCAGATGCCAATTTGTGGAAACAAACATATTGGAGTCAATAATTCCAGCGTCCTTGAGCCTATTTTGGGTCATGGCAAGGGAATGATTATTTCTCATGGTTTAAATCCAATTTTAAATCGTATTGATCCATATTTAGGTTCAAAATGGGCAATTTTTGAAGCTGTTTCCAACGCAATTTGCCAAGGAGCAAATCCCGAAAACACAGCTCTTATCGATAATTTCATTTGGCCAAAACCTGATAGTAAATTCATCGCTGACTTAAGTTTATCGATTGATGCCTGCTGTGATGTTTCAAAAATTTTCAAAATGCCATTTATATCTGGCAAAGACAGTCTGAGCTCGACATACAGAAAAGGTGATTTGACCGTTCATATTCCACCTGTGCTTTGTATTTCAACATTTGGGGTGGTGGATGATATTACTAAAACAATTTCATCTCCATTCAAGAAAGCAGGGAATAAAATTTTATTAATTGGCGAGACAAAAGCTGAAATGGGAGGATCAATTTATTATGATATTAATGGATACATTGGATCAAAAGTCCCAGATATCAATACTCAAATAGCATTAAAAACGTACAAAGCAATTTACAAAGCAATTCAGGAAGGTTTGATTAAATCTTGCCAAGATGTGAGTGAAGGAGGATTAGCGACAGCTGTGACTGAAATGTGTTTTGGATTTGATCTATGTGCTGAAATTGAATTAAATAAACTCTCAGTTCTCAGTTCTCAGTTCTCAGTTCTATTCTCAGAGAGTCCCGCCAGATTCATTTGCGAGGTAGAGACAAAAGATCTTTTGTCTCTAAAAGAAATTTTTGGAGACATAGCTGTGAATATTATTGGTGAAATAAATAATTCAGATGAAATCGTTTTCAAAAGTAATGATGAAATTTTAATTCAAGATAAACGAGCAAATTTCAAAAAATCATGGCAACAACCAATGAGGAAGGTGTTTGGATAAAAAAATCTTTGACTGCAGAAAAACAATGATCTATACTGTGATATATATCATCTAAAATAATATCATGGAAACTGCAAAAATATTTACAAATGGAAGAAGCCAAGCCGTAAGACTTCCAAAAGCATTTAGGTTTGACGGTGAGGAGGTTTTTATTAGTAAGATAAAAGATATGGTCATTTTGACTCCAAAAACAAATAAATGGGATAAGATGAGAGAAAGTTTGGGTCAATTTTCAGATGATTTTATGATAGAAAGGAATCAACCTGAGCAGCAAATTAGAGAAAATTTATAAATTTAAGGATTATGGAATATTTACTTGATACTAATATTTGTGTTTACTTAATAAATAAAAAAAACTATAAACTTATTGATAAATTTGAAAGCGTAGATACAGAAAATATAAATATTTCAGCTATTACAGTGAGTGAATTAGAATATGGAATAGCAAAAAGTGAGTATCCAAATAAAAATCGTTTGGCATTAAATACATTTTTAACTCCACTAAATATTCTACCTTACGCTAATCATGTAGCTATATTGTACGGTGAAATAAGAGCATATTTAGAAAAAAGAGGACAAGTAATAGGACCTTTGGATATGCTAATAGGGGCTCATTGCCTTTCGCTAAATCTTACTCTTGTCACAAACAACGAAAAAGAATTTAACCGTATACCGAATTTGAGGGTTGAGAATTGGATTTGAAATAAAAAATTTTAAAAATCATGGCAAGAGCTTATGAAAAAGGTGTTTGGATAAAAAAATATTGTATAAAAGCTAAAATGTGGCTATTATATAGTTAGCATATATTTATCACACATAAAATGACTACACAACTATCAATCAAAACAGATCCAAGGATTAAACAAGCCGCATCAAAACGGGCTGAATATGAAGGGATGACGCTAACCGCAATAGTAAATGTTTTTTTACGAGAGTATGCACATGGTAAATTTCAATTAAGTTTTATGAATATTGAAAATCAGCAACTATCAAAAGAATCTATTATGGAGTTTGATGAGATTTTTAAAAGTAAAAAAATTGTATCAAAGGCAAATCAAATATCACAGTATCTAAATAATCATAAATTGTAATGTTAATTTTAACTGAGTTTTTTCAAAAATATGAGTTAAATAAAGTTTCTAAATATTTTGACATAAAAGATATTCAAATTCAAAGAAAATTATTTCATCCCAATCATTATTAGGCTGAAAAAAGATAAACTTATCGGTGAGAATTTATCTTTGAATAACAAATTGGCAGAAGCAAAAATCATATATAATCTCGAAATGATATTTGAAGATTTAAAAAATGATAAATATAGAAAACTACCTTTATAAAATTCCGTTAGGGTCTTGGCAAAAAATAAGATACCTAAATTGTGCTAGATTTTGTTTTAGATTCTTTTGTTCAAATACAGGAGTTTATCGAGATAAATGACTGAATTTGCAACAAAGAAGATAACGCTAAAGATAGTGCAAGGTAGGTGTTTTATTTTTTGCCAAGACCCTTAGACCTGACTCTTGTCACAAACAACGAAAAAGAATTTAACCGTATACCGAATTTGAAAGTTGAGAATTGGGTTTAAATCTCTTTTGCTATTTTATGTAAACTTGCAATTATGTCAGCCTCAGTGGCATCTGCAGGAAGTATTTTATATCCAGAATTTTCTTTCGCGTATTGTTCATCTTTAACAGCTAACTGACTATCATCTCCAAAATTTTTTGCTTCATATAGATTACCATCCGTATCAAGTATACAAGAAAAACAATCTCCTGCATCTCCCCTATTCAAATCTGTACATTCTTCAGACAAATTAAATGGAAAACATTGAATAGCAAAAATCGTTGCTGTAGTTCCTACATTTGCCTGTCTTTCTGTTAGACCATCGTGCCTTGTCAGTTTATAGTCTTTATCATCAATTTTTATCAGTTTAAAAGGTTCTCCACATCTTACAACGCATTCTAATCCTGTCAATTTTGCTACTAATTCTTTATCTATTTGAAATAGAGGCTCAAACTGTTTCACAAGACGTCTGTCTTTTAACCTTGCAGCAATATCTTCTCTTCCATTTCTACTAAACAATTCAGCGTAACCTTCCCTTAATTCTTTCGTTATAGGAGCTTGACGATTTTTTAACTCACAATATTTAGCTTCAAGCCAAGCTCTTGCTTTTCTAGCATCGCCATGAGCCTCTTTATCTAAAAATTCTTGAAAAGCTTCTGGAGATTGAAATTGTTGTAAAGACTGTTTAACCATAAATTTATTAATTTAGCAAATAAATAACACATATAGCATAACATCTCTCTCTCTCTGTCAACATTAATCCAAATTTATGTTGTAATATCGTTTCCACCATCAATCTAAATCTTTTATAATAATAGCGAGACTCACACAAAATTTGCTAAAAACTAAAGACTAACAACTAAAAACTTCCCCCATGCCCCCAAAAGTCGGAATAATATTTACGGAAGGAAACAATCGAGATCAGGAAAGCTCTTATGCATTTGAAACTGCTGGAGCTGCAACTGAGCTTGTTTACTTGAATGAACTTAAAAACAAAGAAAAGAAATTAGACGATTATCAGATTTTGTTTTTACCTGGTGGGTTTACTTACGGGGACGATTTATTCTCAGCAAAAATTTGGGCTGCGAAATTAATGGCTTATTGCGAAGATCAATTAGCTAAATTTATTAACTCTGACAAACTTATAATTGGAGTGTGTAATGGATTTCAATGTTTGGTTCGACTTGGACTTCTCCCTTACGGCAATCTTGGAAAAATCGAAGCAACACTGACAAATAACGCTTCAGGACATTTCGAAGGAAGATGGATCAATGCAAAAATTGAAAAATCAAATTGTATATTTACAAAAGGAATGGAAGGCAAGATATTAAGACTTCCTACATCTCACTGCGAAGGCAGATTTCTAGCACCTGAAATAGATTTGGAAAAAATAGAAAAATCAAATCAGGTTGTTATGCGTTATGTAGATGAAAATGGGAATCCAACACAAAATTATCCGCAAAATCCCAATGGATCAACGAATGCCATAACCGGTATATGTTCGCCAAATGGAAAAGTTTTTGGACTGATGCCTCATCCTGAATGCAATACAAAATGGAATCATTTTCCTAATTGGAATAATAAAAATGAAAGAGGAGGAGAAGCTTTGGAAATATTTCAAAATGCAGTCAGTTATTTTAAATAATGAAGTTTACAATTGCAATTCTTGCCTCGGGAGGTGGAACTGATGCTCCATCAATTATTGAAATGTGTAAGCAAGAAAATATACATGTTGCATGTATTTTCAGCAATAAACCAAAGAATGGCGCTCTAGAAAAAGCAAAATTTTATAATATTGAAGGCGTTTATCTCGATGCAAAAGGTAAAACAAGAGAACAATATGACAAAGAAACTGTGAAAATTTTACAAGATAGAAATGTAGACCTAGTATGTTTAGTTGGATATATGCGAATTCTTAGTCCGTACTTTGTTCGTCAATTCCCAAATAAAATTTTAAATGTGCACCCGTCACTAATCCCAAAATATATAGGCATGATGGGAGATGATATTCACAAAAAAGTAATAGAAAATGGAGATAAAGAAACTGGCATGACAATTCATATAGTAGATGAAGATGTTGATACTGGTGAAATCATCTGTCAAAAATCTGTTAAGGTTGGCAAGGCTGAAACAGTAGAATCATTGAGAAAAAAAGTTCAGGATTTAGAGAAAAAATGGTATCCGGAAGTAGTGAAGGATTTTTTCAGGGTGTTTTGACGTTGAGACTGTAGATTATCATTAAGATTCAAAGAACTTGCAGTAACTTCACATATTAGTGTATACTGTACTCATGAGTACAGTATACACTAATATAACAGGAAAAAGAATTGCCATTCTTGCCAAAATGAACGAAGAAATTTTTCACATTCATGATCTTGCTTTATTATGGAGAATTAAAGATAAAAACCTAGTTCACACTACCCTCAAAAGATATTGCAAATACGGAATTATAAATCGTATTTACAAAGGCTTTTATTCACTTAAAAAAACTATAGATCTTGATCCTTATTTGCTTGGGATAAAAGCCATACACAATTATGCATACATAAGTACGGAAACTATACTCGTAAAAGAGGGCATAATTAGTCAAATCATACCAAAGATAACTTTAATAAGCTCTAAATCCACAAAATTTCAAATAGGATCAAACAACTATGCAAGCAGGCAATTAAAAGATATTTTTTTATATAATTCAACAGGTATTGAAGAAAAAAATGGGATACAAATAGCTACAAAAGAAAGAGCAATCGCAGATCTTTTATATTTCAACCCAAGAGCATATTTAGATACTCGAGATCTAATAAACTGGAAAAAAGTTAAATCCATTCAAAAAGAAATAGGCTACACTTCAAATCTTTAAATTTTATAAATACTTATGATTACACCAAATCCACACGATGCAATACACAAAGCTTGGCTCTATAGATTACTTATTAACCTAAATGAAAATGAAATTATAAATAGAATGTATGCTTTCAAAGGGGGAACCTGTGCAGCTATGAGAGGTTTACTAAATAGGTTCTCAGTCGATTTGGATTTTGAAATAATAGAATTTATGACAGAAATAGAAATGCTAACTTTTCGTAAGGAATTAGAAAAAATCTTCAACAAACTAAACTTAAAAATCAAAGATCAAAGCAAAACAGTACCACAATACTTTTTAAAATATGAAAACAAAGAAAATCAACGAAATACAATTAAATTAGATTTCATACCAAAAACTGCTAAATCAAATGAGTATGAGTTAGTAAGATTCCATGAAATAGATAGAATAATAAATTGTTATACTATTGAAACAATGTTTGCAAACAAGCTAGTAGCTATAATTGATAGATATGAAAAACACAAAATAATTGCAGGGCGAGATCTTTACGATATCCATTATTTTTTTATTCAAGGTTTTAAGTTTAACGAGCGAATAATAAAAGAAAGAACCAAATTAAATACAGTAAAATTTTTTCAAAAATTAATAAGTTTCGTAGAAAAACAAATAACTCAAACTATAATAACCCAAGATTTAAGCTATCTCATTGAAGCAAAGGAATTCCAAAAAATAAGAAAAACTCTCAAAGAAGAAACCTTGATGTTTTTAAAAGATCAACTTATCCTACAATCATCCAAATAATATATACTAAATACTTTAAAAAGTGGCAACATACGCAGAAGCTGGCGTTGATATTGAAAAAGGCGACAAATGTTCAGCCCTTGCTTATGCTGCCGCGAAAAGAACTTTTGCAGGTCGCGAAGGTAAAATTGGATCTGGAGTTGTAATCGAAGGTGGCTTTACCGGAATGATGGATTTTGGTGATTTTTATATTGTTCAGAATTGTGACGGAGTTGGCACAAAGACTCTGGTTGCAAAAATGATGAACAAATATGATACACTTGGTTATGATCTGCTGGCAATGGTTGCAGATGACATGATTGTAGTTGGAGCTGAATGTATTTCCATTACAAATACTATCGACATATATCCGGCTGATGAAAATGCTATTTGCGAATCAATGAAAGGCCTTGAAAAAGCATGTTTAGAAGAAAAAATTGTAATTCCTGGCGGAGAAATTGCAGAACTCAGCGGGATTATTGAGAAAGGCGCTTTTAGCTGGAATACTGATGGAATTGGAATTTTGGAAAAAGATAAATATATTGATACAAAAGATATTAAACCTGGAGATCTTGTGATTGGACTTGAAAGTAGCGGTATACATTCAAATGGCTTAAGTTTAGCTAGATATGTGTTGAGAGAAAAATATGGAGAAAATTGGGCAAAAGAAGATTTTGGGAATGGAAAATTCTGGGGAGAAGTTATCCTTACGCCAACAAAAATTTATCACAGAGCTATTCTTGGTCTTACTGGAGAATACAAAGAAGCAAGAAAAGTGGAAATAAAAGGCATTTGTCATATAACAGGAGGTGGAATACCTGGCAATTTACCAAGAATTCTAAAAGCAACAGGATTCGGTGCAAATCTAGATAACTTAATAGAACCGCAAGAAGAGTTTAAAAAATTAATAGAAATCGGCAAGGTATCGCGAGCTGAAGCTTATAAAACCTGGAATATGGGAATAGGTATGGTGCTTGTTATAGATCCAAAAGATGAAGAACTGGTAAAACATCATTTTATGACAAAAAACATCAAAGCTCAAAAAATTGGCGTAATTACAAAGAAAGAAGGGATTTTTATTAATTAAAATAACATAAGATAATTTCTTAATTTTTTACTTTTACATATAACAATGAAAAATCCAAACAAAAATACTCACCCAATAAATGAAGGATTTGCAAATATTCACAAGAGAGGAAGTCGGATCGTTGCTGAAGGATATCACATGCTCCCAGCAGCTTCTCTCATGATAGCTGCAGGAGTTTTAAACAAAATTTCAGACAGGAAAAATCCATTTATTACAGTAATCAACTCATTTACAACCCAAATTCCGGGCCATGCTCACCTTGATCAACTTGGGGATTTACTTGTCAAAGAATTAAAAGCAAAAGGTTATAATGTTTGGTATGCAAATGTGGGAGGATGTGTTGACGATGGAATTGCAATGGGACATTTTGGAATGAAATACTCACTTGCTTCACGTGAACTTATAACGGATCAAATAGAAACAATTGTTGGAGCTCATCCTTGTGATGCTTGGATTGGGATTGGAAATTGCGATAAAATTGTACCGGGAATGCTCAATGCGATGGTAAGATTAAATATACCTTCTCTATATATCAGCGGTGGACCTATGCTTGCCGGTAAAAATAAATCTGATTTGATAACAGTATTTGAGGGAGTTGGAAAACAATCTGCTGGCAAAATGAGTGAAGAAGATCTTACAAAATTAGCTGAAACATCGTGCAAAACCTGTGGAAGTTGTGCCGGAATGTTCACCGCAAATTCTATGAATTGTCTTGCAGAGGTGATAGGACTTGCTTTGCCAGGCAACGGTTCTATCCCAGCAGCTAGATGGACAGACACAGAAAATCAAAAATGGGAAATAAATCCGGAAAGATTAGAATTATTTAAAAAAGCTGCACATACAATCAAATATATTTTAGAAAATGATATCAGACCTAGAGATATAGTTACAAAAGACTCCATCAATAATGCTTTTATACTTGATGTAGCAATGGGAGGATCTACCAATACTGTACTTCATACTCTAGCTCTCGCACATGAAGCTGGAATCAATTACAACTTAGAAGAAATTAACAAAATTGCAGACAAAACTCCAAATATCTGCAAAGTTTCTCCATCAAGACCTGATGTACATGTCGAAGATGTTCATAGATGCGGTGGAATACCAGCATTGCTAAAAGCAATTTATGAAGATGGCCGTTCAACTTTAAATTTAAATCTTCCTACAGTTTATGGGACTCTTCACGATATCGTTATGAAAGCCCCAAAAGCAGATGGTGATGTAATAAGAGTTGGAAAAAATGCTTTTTCGCAAGTTGGAGGACTGGCAATCTTGTATGGGAATATTGCTCCACATGGTGCAGTTGTAAAAACAGCAGGAGTTGATCAAGATATGATGAATTTCAGAGGAAAAGCAAAAGTATATGAATCCCAAGAAGAATCTCTAAAAGGAATCCTTGATGGAGAAGTTTTGGATGGAGACATCGTTGTAATTCGCTTTGAAGGTCCAAAAGGGGGTCCCGGCATGCAAGAAATGCTATCCCCTACTTCGGCGTTAAAAGGTCGAGGAACTAGAGCCGCATTGATTACAGATGGAAGATTCTCGGGCGGAACAAGAGGACTTTGTATCGGACATATTTCACCGGAAGCAGCTGCGGGCGGACCTATAGCAATTATACAAAATGGAGATATTATTGAAATTGATACCGAAAAAAGAACTATAAATTTAGATTTATCAGATGAAGAAATTGCGAGAAGACAGGAAAATGTAAAACCATTTGAACCCAAAGTGAAAAAAGGCTGGCTTGGAAGATACAGTCAACATGTATTGAGTGCAAATTATGGCGCATGTATGGATAATGTGCTTGAATAATTTTACCAATTTTTTATTTTCGTTGAAGCAAAATTTTAGGATTGAATGGTATAAGGAGATAAAAATCTTTATACTTATTCATGCAAAGTCAAAAATCTCCTCAAATGCAAATAGCATTATTTCAAGATAAAAAGATTAGAAAAACGTTTCACAGCAATGAATGGTGGTTTGTTATTGAAGATGTAATCTTAGCCCTTATAGACTCAAATGATCCAAAACAATATATACAACGTATTAAGCAACGCGATTCAGAGCTAGCAAAAGGGTGGGTACAAATTGTACATACCCTTGAAATCCAAACATCTGGCGGAAAACAAAAAATGCTTTGTGGCAATACAAAAGGCTTATTACGTATTATCCAATCCATACCATCACAAAAAGCAGAACCTTTTAAACAATGGCTTGCAAAAGTCGGCTACGAAAGGATCAAAGAAATTGCAGACCCCGAACTTGCAATGAAAAGAACCAAAGATTTATACAAAGCAAAAGGTTACAGCGAGGATTGGATAGAAAAAAGAATGCGAGGAATTGCAATAAGAGATGAGCTAACTCAAGAATGGAAAGAAAGAGGTGTAAAAGAAGGTATAGAATATGCAATTTTAACTTCAGAAATTTCAAAAGCCACTTTTGGAATTACTCCAAAAGAATATAAAAAATTAAAAAACCTAACAAACGAAAATCTTCGTGACCACATGAATGACTTAGAATTAATTTTCAATATGCTTGGAGAAAAAGTAACAACAGAAATTTCCAAAAAAGAAAAACCAGATTCATTTGATGGCAACAAAAAAGTTGCAAAAAGAGGTGGTAATATAGCAGGCAATGCAAGAAAAGAAACTGAAAATGAGCTCAAAGAATCAATTGTTTCAAAAAATAATTATTTACAAAGTAAAAAAGTTGTCGAAAAAGAAAAAGATTGAGATGGTTGAATATAAATATTAGAACATGAAAACCATAATTATAATACACGGCACTAATGGATACCCTGAAGAAAACTGGTTTCCATGGTTAAGAAATGAATTCAAAGCATATGGATACAAAACAATAATTCCACAATTTCCAACTCCAGATAATCAAGACCTGAAGCATTGGTGGAAAGTTTTTCAAAGGTACGAAAAATATTTAAATAAAGAAAGTGTAATAATAGGACATAGCTGTGGAGCAACATTTTTGCTTAGGGTACTTGAAAAAATTAAGGTTAAAATTAAAGTAACTGTTTTCGTTGCAGGCTCCATTGGCATTTTACCGGTAAAATATATGCATGTAGATGAAAAATTTATAAAAAATGGATTTGATTGGAATAAAATTAGAAATTCAGCTGAAAATTTCATAGTATTTCACAGTGAGGATGATCCATATATTTGTATTGAGAACGGAGAAAAACTTGCTGAGAATTTGGGAACAAAATTAATTAGATACAAAGATGCGGGACATTTTAACAGTAAGAGTGGATATATTGAGTTTGATGATTTGGCAAAGAAATTAAAACTTATTATATAAGGAGCCGTAACGAAATAACTTTCACATCTAAGGCGCATTAAGCATTGTATTTATAAATACAAAATACTATAATATCATATGATTATTTAATATTAAAATATATGAGCACTCTATCGGTTCCATTAACTCCGGAACTAGAAATAAAAATCAGCCAATTCATAAATCTAGGGATTGCTGTGAATAAAGCTGAATTTGCACGCAAAGCTATCGAAAAATATATAGAAAATCAAGCTGTAACAGAAGTCCTTAAAGCCGAACAAGAAGCGAATGAAGGTAAATTATTCAAAGGCGACTTAGATAAACTTGTTAAAAAACTAAATTTTGTATGATAGAAATTCTTTACACTCCAACTTTTATTAAAAGTTATTCAAAATTAGAAAAATACATTCAAGAAGAAACTAAAGAGAAAATAGAGCTTTTTAAAAATGCAACCAATCATAAATCGCTAACAGTTCATAAACTAAAAGGCAAATTAAAAGGCAGATACAGCTTTTCAATAAATTATAACCACAGAATAGTTTTCAAATATGGAGATAATAAAAATGAAGTATTTTTTTTGAATATAGGTGATCATAAGATATATGATATTTAATATTGAACATACTTGCAAAAAATGAAATTTAATCTTAACTTAAATATTAGCATCCAAATCTATTTATATAACATCATATATAATAAATCAAATTTCTTTCAAGATTAAAAAATTGATATTCAATCTCAGTAGTAGTAAACTAGAAGAGTTTTAATTCTTAATTTTTAACATATGGCTCAAGGTGAAATCAAAAAAGAGCAGAAAAAGAAAAAAATCGGAATAAAAGAAAGACAAGAAAGGAAAAAAGCTAAGAAGAAATAAATCCACCAACTTGAGTGTTCCACAGTTCGTAGTATAGACCTTTCTTATCAAGAAGAGTTTTGTGATTACCATCTTCTTTGATTTTTCCGTCTTCAATCACTATAATTCTGTCCATTCCCATAATCGTGGATAACCTATGCGCGATTACAATTGCTGTTTTATTTTCAAACAAAGCTTTGAGAGCTTTTTGAATCAATTTTTCAGACTTCGAATCAAGACTGCTTGTCGCTTCATCAAGAATAATGATTGGAGCACTTTTCAAAATTGCACGCGCTATAGCAACTCTTTGCCTTTCACCACCAGAAAGCTTGATGCCCCTTTCTCCAACATAAGTATCATATTTATATGGCAGTTTCTGTATAAATTCGTCAGCATAAGCAAGTTTGGACGCCTCAAACACCTCACGATCTGAAGCGTGTGGTTTCGCATAACGAATATTTTCCATAAGAGTTCTATGAAACAAAATCGGCTCTTGCGGAACCAAAGACAAATTAAATCTTAAACTTTCTTGTTTAACGTTTGCAATATCCTGATTGTCTATTTTGATAGTACCCTTATTAATATCAAAAAATCGAAAAATAAGCTTAACAAGACTGGTTTTACCACCTCCTGAATGTCCTATTATAGCAACTTTTTCGCCGGCTTTAATTTTGAGAGAAAAATTTTTAAATACCTTTTGTGAATCGTTGTAAGAAAAATCAACATTATGAAAATCAATTTCACCTTTTGTGATTTTTAAATCCTTTGCGCCTACTATATCCTTGATTTCATGTGGTTTATACAAAATCTCAATCATATCCTGGCTATCCGCCAGAGCCGCATAAATATCTTTTAAATTTCTACCAAAATCCCAAAGACGCCCCATCAACTGAAACGAATAAGTCTGGATAAGAACTATATCACCAACCGTAAGTTTTCCTCCGTACCACAGCTTAACAGCGCAATACAAAATCAAAATTTCCAAAGCTACCATAAAAGCCGCCTGAACCGATTCGATTACGACACTAATATCCCACTCTTTTTTTGTTTTGATCTGATTTTCGAGCGAAACATCCTTGAATCCTTCGTGCTCAAGACATTGAGCAGAAAAAAGCTTAATATTTATATTATTTGTAATAGTATCAGCCAAAAAAGCACTAACCTTCGTATCAGATTCGCTACGAGCAATGTCATACGGAAGTTTATAAAGCATAGCAAGATAATTTATCGCCATAAACAAAATCGCCCAAGTGCTAAAAATTAAACCGATACTATGATTAATTGTAAAAAGCACGATACTGGAAAAAATTATCCTCAGAAAAATAGGATAAAGCGCCCAATAATATTTATCAAAAATAGTTTCAAAACTTCTTACAAGCTTGGTAACTTTACGAACTAATGCTCCGGCAAAACTACTTGAGAAAAAGTTGTACGAATGTTTGTGAAGATAATCAAAACAATCATCATAAATCTCACGCATAATAGTCGATTCAAAATATGTAATTGTAAAAGTAGCAACTCTATAAGAAGCCCAAACAAGAATTTGAAAAATCGCTATATGAAAAACGATATTAAGCAAATTTTTCACAACTTCGTCTGTAATAATAGCTCTATCAAGAGTGATAATGTCAAAAAAGTCTTTATAAAAAAACGGGACATAAATCTCAAAAACCACAGCCAAAGTCATCGAAACAAAAAGCATGGCTAAGGCTTTCCATTTTTTAATGATAAATGAGAAAAAATATTTATAAGTTTGTTTTGTCGTTACTTGCATAATAAAAAATATATTGCATTATATGATAACGTAATGATCACACAAAACGCAACAGTAAACATAATACGAAACAATGGAAAGAAAATCTTTGATTTTACATTACAAATGCATTATAATTGTTATGTTTTTATACTTTATATGTTATTTATATGTCCAGTACCGTTTTACAACACCGCATAGAGAAAAAACTAAAAGAAGAGGCTGAAAATATTCTTGGCATGCAGGGATTTAAGCCTTCTCAAGCAATTACTATTTTTTACACAGAGATTACCAGAGTCGGCGGATTCCCATTTATCCCATCAAAAATAGAAATTCCTAATAAACGATTAGCAAAAGCTATTAGAGAAGCCGAAAAAGGTATCGGCGTAGAAACATTTACGAGCAAAGAAAGCTTTTTTGAAAGTCTAAACAATCTTCAATGAGAAAGCCGGTACATACTAAAAATTTTAGGAAAGATTATTCTAAATTAGAAAAATCTGGCAATAAAAATATGAATAAATTGAATAAAGTTCTTGGTGAATTAATTGACGGAAAACATTTAGATGTAAAATATAAAGATCATCCTTTGCATGCTGAATTTGAAGGATATAGAGATTGTCATATCGAAGGCGATTGGGTATTGATTTATAAAATAGATAAAGATAACAATGACAATGAAATTATCATTTTTCATGCCACAGACAATCATTCGAATTTATTTGATTAATGTTTGAGATTTATCACGCGGTCTCACGCTCAGCACAATGACACCAGCAATCAAAGATATAGCAGCAATCATTAACATTGAAAACTGAACGCCAAAACTGTCTAGTGTGTAGCCAATAACTACACTCAACACAGCGAAACTAGCCCTTGAGATCAAGCTATCAAAAGAAAGAATAGTTGCTCTTTTTTCTGAACTTGAAATATGTATATTAATATAATCTCTCGTTAATGGAATATTGATACCAACGGCTATCATTTGGATAAATAAGAAAAGCAAAGCCAACGGTGAACTAATTAATCCCATTCCTAAAAATGAAATAAATTCACAGACAATAAGTAAAATAATAATATATTTAAAAGCGACTATCTTTTCAATTTTGTGTGTTATCGAAGCAAACAAAGCTCCACCCAAACTAACAATCGTATCAACTATTCCAAACATAAATTGTGGCAAGAGCAAAAACATCAAAAACGGCTGCTGAAGAGAAATTAAATTCGCTCTTATAAGATTAAACATCAAAGCTGAATAAATAATGATCCAAAAAATATAGTTACTTTTAATAATTTCTTGAAAACTACAAATTGCGTGTCTGAAATAAGAAAATAGATCTTTCTTTAAAATGTTTCCAGTATCTAGCGATGTCAAATTTGAATTCAAAATAGGTTCCTGAAATAAAACAGAAATCACTGTACACAGTATCGCCATCAATAATGCAAACACATAAACATATTCAATATTAAAAAAATAAACTATCAAAGCCCCCACAGTACCACCTAAAGTATTTCCAAGCAGATGCATACCATAAGACTTACCTTGTATTTTTTTAAATTTCGATTCTTCTTTCAAATTAAGCAGCGAATCATAAAGCAAAGCTGTTGTAGCTCCTGACGCGGTAGCTCGCGATAAAGAATAGAAGAACTCAGCAATCACGAATAAAACAAAGCTATG
Source organism: uncultured Candidatus Peribacteria bacterium (assembly GCA_964511025.1). Taxonomy (GTDB): domain Bacteria; phylum Patescibacteriota; class Gracilibacteria; order UBA1369; family GWF2-33-10; genus CAZEDK01. Next base: position 75,357 of record CAZEDK010000001.1, read on the forward strand.
CGCAAAAAGAGAAGTTATCAAAGCTAATATTTTGATTATTGAAGCCAAAATAATTGCAGTTTTCCTTCCCAACTTATCCGCCAAAACACCAGTTGGTATTTCAAAAAGTAAAAATGCAAAATAATAAATTCCTTGCGTCATGCCTATTTCAGAGAAAGTCAATCCCCTACTTTTCATGAACACAATATAAAACGGAACAAATGAAAAACTTAATCCGAAAAATAATTGAAACAGGTAGTATTTTAATACGTTTTTTTGCAAAATGTTCTCTATTTAAAATCCATTCCGACTATTTTTTCAATTCCTCTTCAATAATTGTTTCAAATGCAGAGAAAGGTTGAGCGCCTACGATTTTCTTGCCATTAATATAAAAAGTTGGCGTTCCTGATACCCCTATTGACCTGCCATAAGTCATATCATCTGAAACTTCAGTTGCGTACTGACCTTCATCCAAGCATTTATTGAAATCCGCTGTTTCAAGACCTAAGTCAGACGCATAAGCTTTGAAGGTATCAGAAGCTGTTTCTTGACCGCTCCATTCTGTGGTTTTTGAAAAAAGCATATCGTGCATACTCCAATATGCATCCTGATCTCCTGCGCATTCAGCAGCTTGAGCGGCAATAGCAGCTTGAGCATGTCCACCAAGCGGAAAATCTCTATAAACAAATTTTACTTTTCCTGTGTCTATATATTTTGATTTGATTTCCGTGTATGCATCGTTAAAAAATCTGCTACAAAAAGGACATTGAAAATCACTAAATTCGACAATAGTAACAGGAGCGTCTTTTTCTCCAAGGACTGCATCGTCATCAAGATCGACATCTATAGGCTCATTTGTTGGCGGATTTTGCGCTATATCATTTTGTTGATTTTGATTTCCTCGAATGTCTTGCACTTTATCATCATCACCACTAATTTTTCCTTCAAGCAAATCATAACCTTGCGTAAGAACTATCCCAATAAAAATTCCAGCCAACAACATCGTTGCAATTTTCCACGGATCCTCTTTTGATTTAAACATTTTTGAAATTTTAGATTTTAAATGCGTGGTTAATAATAACTTTGAAAAGAAGCTTTTAGCAATCAAATTAAGATAAAGCTTGCAAAGTTTATTTGCTGTACAGAGAAAATTGTGATATAATTACAGGATTTATTTATTTTTTAATAAATTTAAAAAACCTTTGCAAGCAAATAGAAACCTACAAATATTAAAAAAATTTGACTTTTATTCAATTGTCTTATAAATTGTTTGAGCGTCGTAGACAGTAGGTATGTTTTTACAAAGAAAACTATAAATCCTACCGAGACATAAACCAATTGGGAATATTTCAAATATTTCGTTAAAGGTGAGTCTTTCAAATCTACTTCGCACAAAGTAGATTTTTTTAATTAAATTTATGGCTATAACCCGTCAAAAAAAGGTAGAAATTCTAAATGAACTTATAGAAGATCTAAAAAATGCTAAGTCCGCAGCGTTTACACAATATGCCGGTAGTACTGTCGCGCAAATTACAAAACTTAGAAGACAAGGAAGGCAAGCAAATGTAAAAGTAGTAATTGCAAAAAAAACCCTTATTCAAAAAGCCGCCAAAGAAAATGGATACGAAACAATACCAGAGAATATTATGGATGGACCTATAGCAATAGCTTTTAGTCCTGACGAAGTTACCGCAGCAAAAATCATCAAAGCTTATGCAAAAGAAGTAGAAACAGTAAGACTTGTGGGAGGTTTAATGGATGGGAAAGTCTTAAATAGAAAGCAAATTATGACTTTTGCAGATCTTCCAAGCAGAGACGAATTGCTATCAATATTTGTAGGAATGATTCAAAGTCCGCTAAGAAATTTCGCTTCTGCAATTTCCAGCCCGCTCTCTTCCATAGCTAGAGCATTCAAAGCTTACGGAGAGACAAAGTAGAGTACAAAGGAAAAAGTACAAAGGATAAAAAAACTTTATCCTTTATCCCTTATCCTTTTATCTTAAATCAAAATGTCAGACGACACAACAAAAGTTGAGCTTTCAAAAGACGAGAAAGCTGTAATAGACGCTCTTGAAAAACTTAACGTTGTTCAAGTAAACAATGTAGTTAAATATATGGAGCAAGTATACGGTATTTCTGCTAGCGCTCCAGTTGCAGCCGTTGCTGCTCCTGTTGCAGTTGCCGCCGTGGAAGAAAAATCTTCTTTCAAAGTGAAAATTGTTTCATCAGGTGACAAGAAAATAGGTGTTATCAAGATAGTTAGGGAACTTACAAATCTTGGTCTTGCCGAAGCAAAGAAAGTAGTTGACGACAACGCTGTTGTAAAAGAAAACGTAGCAAAAGCTGAAGCTGAAGAAATGAAAAAGAAATTAGAAGAAGCAGGTGCAACAGTTGAATTACAGTAAAATAAAAAAGGTTTTTCCAATATTTCTATAAAAAAGCAAGCAGGCTATCTAGTAAAAGCTTGCTTTTTTTGATATAATATTAGGATTTTCTATGAAATATATGGACAATAATAATATTGAAAAAATATCTATCAAGCTTAGTTCTGACAAGGCAAACTCCGAACAAAGTCAAAAAACAGAGCACAAAAAAAATATTTTCATTAGTTTATTCACAAAACTAATAATATTTTTAGGGATTTTGAGCTTTGCGTATTTACAAATACAATTGCAGCCATCTATCGCACTGTTTGGACAAACGCAGGCAAAAAAGACTTTCAATATAGAAAATGAGATTTTGCAAAAACAAGCTGAAATCAATAGATTCAATTTGACAATCGCTGCTTACTCTATGGATGACTTTGCATTTGAAGCGGAAAATTATCTTTCTTTGCAGCGTCAAATTAATTCTAATTTAACTACTGAAAATACAAAACAAAGTCTAAAAATGGAATTAGAAGCTACCGAAAGCAGCTTAATTACATCAATCACAGTTATCCAAAATGCATTATTACAGCCATTATATTCGACAGGCTTAAAAAGTTCCGATATAGAAAGCAAATCAATCAAATTTACAGAAAATAATTTAAACGAATTTAAAAAAAAATTAGCATCAGAACTAAGTAATGCAGAGAACAAGACTGAGATAAGATCTGAAATTCAAAATATTAACAATATTGCGTCATTACTCAAAAATAACGATTTACAAAGTTCAATAAAAAACTTCAACACTGAAAAACTAGAAATTGAGACAGTAGAAAAGCTGCTTTCACTATACTACAAGCAACAAACAAATAATTTATCAATTCTAAAAAATATTAGTAACAAAAAAATATTATGGATCAATATAATCAATGAAATTGACCTAGAGACAAAAACCGTAGATCCGCTATACGGCAGCACGCTTTCTGAACGAATCGGTCAGATCAAGTATTCAAATTTCCAATTGGAAAAAGATAAAGAAGATAATGACAAAATTATAGTTAGCGGTGCGGTAAACACACCTGACGGGGTAAATTTCACAATTACTTCAGATCTAATAGATGCTTTTGAAAATTCAAAGATGTTCAAAGATGTCAACATGCGATCTTTTAGTAAAAAATTAAACGATGAAAATACTTACACAGGTAATTTTCGAATTGAATTTTCTTTAGAAAAATAAAATGAAAAAAATAAATATCAATATCGGCTTGATTGCAACAATTATCGTAATCATATTCGTAATTATTGCAAACGTTTATAGTTTTCAAAAAGTTTCAGTACTAAAAAATGACTACAATAATTTCAAAAATATTCAATCTGTAGTTGAACAAAATTTCAACAAAAGTGAAACAGGTCTTACTGAATACAAAAACAATCAGAAAGTCGCAGAACTAAAAAACAAAGAATCAGTAAAAAATGTCATACCAAGCGCAGAAGAAATCACATCGCTAAATAGACAATTGGAAAAATATTTTAATTCCCTCAATTCCTCATCAAATCCTATATTCCTACAAAACATCAATTATGGACAGGCGATTGAAAACACAGAACAAGCAGGGTTGTTTACTATACCAATTTCTTTATCTTTTAATGGCGCAGATAAGAATTTTTATAAAACTATCGACTATCTAACATCATCCGGTGATTTACAAAGAGAAACGAGGCTTATTGAAATAACAAAAATTAACGTAAACTGGAAAGGTCAAACATTGGAAGACAGCGGAATAGAAGTCTTTGATTTTGAAATCGAAGGGCTCGCGTATTTTTATAAAGCAATCTAATCATGCCGACATTTAGAGAAAATCTTCAAAACGCAATAATGGTGGGCAATATCCCTGCTATTGTGATTAACATGGTAAGTGATGCTGTCGAACAAAGAGCAAGCGATATACACATAGAACCTTCAAAAAACGTCATCAGAATCAGATTTAGAGTTGATGGAGTCTTGCGAATTGTAGTGGAATATCCTCACAACCTTCACCCTGCAGTTGTCTCAAGAATTAAAATTTTATCAAATCTCAAAATTGACGAACAAAGAATGCCACAGGATGGACGCGCTCAAGTCACAACCCAAGACAACAAAGAATTGGATTTACGTGTTTCAACTCTACCGACAATTCATGGAGAAAAAATAGTAATGCGTATTCAAGATGAATCAAGAACTATCCCAACTTTGGAACAACTTGGCATTGAAGGATCGCCATTGGAAAGATTAAAAAAAAGCCTCGAAGAACCTAATGGAATAATATTGACAAGCGGACCTACAGGTTCCGGTAAGACTACCACATTGTACGCATGTTTAAATATACTAAACAAAGCAGATGTAAATATTCTTACAATAGAAGATCCGGTGGAGATACAAATGGACGGATTAAATCAAAGCCAAGTACATCCTGATATTGACTACACTTTTGCAAGCGGACTAAGAACTGCGCTCAGACAAGATCCTGACATTATAATGGTAGGAGAAATTCGTGATAAAGAAACTATCAATATAGCAATAGAAGCATCACTGACAGGTCACTTAGTTTTGTCTACAATTCACACAAACAGTTCAATTGAGACTCTAACTCGTATCATTAATATGGGTATAGCTACTTTTTTGATGACATCGACTATAAGATGCATAATCGCACAAAGACTCGTGAGAAGAATTTGTCCTGAGTGCAAAAAACCGGCGGAATTTGATACTCGTACAGCAGAAGAGATCAAAGCAACAGTTTCAAAAATTCCAAATTTTGACACTAAAACTCTTGAAAATCTAATATTATTTGAGGCAGCAGGATGTGAAAAATGCAACAACATAGGTTACAAAGGTCGAATCGGTTTGTATGAAGTATTACTAATGACAGACAGTCTTAGAAGATTAATTCTGGACGGCAGGTCAACAATTGATATAAAAGAAAAAGCAATTGCAGAGGGAATGATAACTTTGGAACAAACAGGATTCCTAAAAGCTATACAAGGACTAACAAGTCTTAGTGAGGTTTACAGAGTCGCTAATAAAGATTAATACAAATATGGAAGAAGTTAAAAAAAATACAGATATTTTTAATTTTGAAATTGAGGCAATTCCTGAAACTCTCAGCAGTGCAAAAGATCATAAAGCTAATAATTTTCGAGACAAGTTAAAATTCTTAGAATACACAAAAACCGGTCATCCAATAAAAGATTTTTTAGTTGGACTAAACGATCAGGTGGAAAATTTAAGCAAAGTAAAAGCAAAAGAAAAAGCAACTTTTTTTCGATTACTCGCTGTCATGATCAACGCAGGCATACCAATTGTTGAATCACTCACTGTACTTGCGAATCAAACTAAGAATCCAAGACTTAAAAAAAATATTTCAAAAATTGCTGATGAAATAAAAAAAGGAAGCAAATTATCAGAATCAATGAAAAAATATTCAGGTGTGTTCAATGAGTCCGATATAGGTATGATAGCAGCTGGTGAAATCTCCGGAAGATTGAATGGAGTACTGCAGGATATCGCAGCAGATACAGAAAAAAGCGCTTCACTAAAAGCAAAAATAAAAGGAGCGCTCACATATCCAATCGTGGTTATGTTCATTCTAGCTACTGCAATTACATTGCTAATGGTAATGGTAGTACCTCAAATCACTTCCCTATTCACAGGATCAGGTCAAGTGTTACCTCCAGCCACACAAATGCTAATAAATATCAGTGATTTTTTGAGAAATAATATACTTTTAGTGACACTGTCGCCATTTTTGTTAGTTGGCACGATGTCTCTTATCAGAAAAACCGAATTAGGTAAATATTATACTGATTTTTTGTTATTACTAATACCGGTATTTGGTCAATTGAATAGAAAAGCTGCGCTGAGCAGATTTAGCAGAATGATCAGCAACTTGCTCAAAAGTGGTATAAGTATAGTTGAAGCATTGATTATTACGGCAAATAGCATTGGCAATGATGTATATAAAAGAAGAATAATCGTATCATCAAAAGATATAGCGCAAGGTATTCCTATGGGTGAAAATTTACGTGGCAATGAGCGTTTATTCCCAACAATGGTCGTCAGTATGGTAGCTATAGGAGAACAAACAGGTGAAATTTCAACCGTTATGGATAAAATTGCAGATTTTTATGAAGAAGAAGTGGATTTAATGAGTAGCAATTTTTCAAAACTGCTTGAACCGTTAATATTAGTTGTCGTTGGTGTCACAGTAGGTGGAATAGTGGCTGCGGTAATGCAACCTATTATGTCTCTTACGGATATGGCTGGCAGTATGTGAAAGAATAAATCAAAGTTTATGTTGATGTATCATATTTACTAACAAATCTTTTAAAGCTTCACTATTTTTAATAGCATTGTCATGAGCAAGTAAATTTTGTTGCCTAAGTATTTGCCGCTCAACTTCTTTTGGGTTGGATGCATTTGCTAGAATAAAAGAATTTCCAGTACCTATTTTCGAAACTTCTATATCACCAAATCCAAATATAGTCTGCGCAAAACCTTTCTTACTCCAGCTTACGCCTTCTATAGTTTGATACTCAATCCTACTGGACGCATTATTAAAAAACCCATTCCATTCTACAATAAGCAGTGAAAGACTTGTAATTAACATTGCATCAAAATACCAATCCATTAATTCATAAACAAAAAACAGGATACCAATGCCACCCCAAATAAGCATAATATATTTAGTAAGCGGAAATAAAAACCAAATAATTGCCGGCATTAAAATACCAAATAATATTTTTTTAAGGAGCGGTCGATAATGTGTCCAAAAATGTTTATGAGCTACAAATATTACTTTCTCATCAGCTTCCAAATAGCCTCTAAAGAGAAAAGTGCCAAAAATTCTTGATATAAATGCAAAAAACATTCTGTATAAATAATTTCACTTGGATTTTAACATTAATAATCCAAACATTTCAAACAACAAATTCCTTAGTTCGATCTATTTGACGCTTGATATAGCTTTATTCTTAATATATGTTTTAGATACTTAATAAAAATGGATCAAAACAATCAAAAATCATCTTATTTCAAAGATCTAGGACTGTTTATACTAGATATTTTGATTAATGCGGTTGTTATTATTGCTCTCGTCCTACTGATCAGAAAATATCTAATGGCCCCTTTTCAGGTTTACGGTCCATCCATGTGCGACACATTAAACTTTTACGAAGATAGCTGTAAACAAGCAGCAGGTGAATACTTAATCATTAACAAATTTATATATGAAGTGTTTTCAGGCAATCCACAAAGAGGTGACATTATAGTATTCAAAGAGCCTGTCAAGGAGGAAGAATTTTATATTAAAAGAGTAATTGGTGTACCTGGCGATACGGTTATCCTTGAAGATGGATTTGTATACATAAAAAATGAAAAATTTCCTAATGGAATCAAATTAGATGAAATTTCATATTTAAATGACATAAATTTTGGCAAAACAAAAGCTTTCAAAAAAACATTAACTCAATTCATTGTTCCGGAAAATTCTTATTTTGTCCTTGGTGATAATAGAACTGCAAGTGCAGATAGTAGACGTTTTTTTATGGATAATGGTTCAACTGATACAAGCAAAGCTTTCATTAAAAAAGATTTAATAATGGGAAAAGCACTAGTGGTAATTTGGCCACCAAAAAATATCAGAATTTTGAGAAATCCAAACTATGGCGCGTTATAAAATCTGATCAATTCTAGGAAAAAGAATCTCAGGCTTTGAAATTTTATAAGTTTTTTCAAGAAAAGAATTTTTTGCAAAATATGAATCTTGTAAAATTTTTGAATTTTTGGCGTTTTTCAAAATAGAATCTAAAATAACAATCGCTTTTTTAGGAATATATGGTAAAAGCAAAAGGGCAATCACGTTTATCACTGAAAGCAAATCAAATAAAACCTGTTTCAGCTCTTCATTTTTGCTTTCTTTTGCAAGAATCCATGGTTTTTGTTGGTCAACATACAAATTTGCAAAATTAATAAGGGATATCACTTCTTCAATTGCCTTTTTTAAATCAAAATTAGCAAATTGCTTAGAATATCCAGCTACTATTTTCTGAACTTCTATCACAACTGTAGCTGAGATAGATTCTGCAGATATTTCATTACCAAAATACTTCATAACCATTGCTGTAACTCTACTCAGCAAATTTCCCAAAGAATTTGCCAATTCACTATTATAAATATCAAGAAACCTGTCCATAGCAAAATCCCCATCATCCAAAGTTGGTATCTCTCTAAGCAAATAATAACGCAACGCATCAGTTCCATATTTAGCAGAGATTTCTATCGGATCAACTATATTGCCAAGAGTTTTACTCATTTTTTTCCCTTCACTTGTAACAAAGCCATGAACCATTAAGACTTTTGGCAAAGGAAGATTTACGGACATAAGCATTGCAGGCCAATAAATCGCATGAAATTTGATAATATCCTTACCAATCAAATTCACGTCATTTGGCCAAAATTTCTTATAATTTGGACCTTCGCTAAAGAAATCAAGACCGGTAATATAGTTAGAAAGAGCATCACACCAAACATACATGACGTGTGAATGATCTGATGGAACTTCAACTCCCCAAGATAAAGAAGATTTCGGTCTGGAAAAACTTACATCGTCAAGCTCATCAAGCATATTCAAAACTTCACGTTTTCTAAATCGTGGATAAATTTGCAATTCATCAGACTCAATTTTTTGATGTATAGCTTCTTTGTATTTAGAAAGTCTAAAAAAATAATTCTCTTCTTCAAGCAAATCTGGAACTCTATCGTGATTTTCACATTTACCATCAATTAAATCTTTTCCCAACTTAAATGACTCACATCCATAACAATAAAGACCGCTATGCTTTTTTTTATAAATATCTCCAGCATTTTCAAGCATTGTCCAAAGTTTCTGAGCGCCTTTTTTCAACATTTCATCACTTGTTCTATAAAAAAGTTCATTTGATAGATCAAGCTTAGAACATAAATCCGTAAAATAATTTAGATTTTTATTTACCAAATCTTGCGGTGATAAATTTTCGTCTTTTGCGGTTTTTGCAATTTTGATGCCGTGCTCATCTGTGCCCGTAGAATACAGAACTTCATCCCCTATCATTCTGTGATATCTTGCAAGACAATCGGCCTGCACAAATTCCAAAGCGTGACCCAAATGAGGTTTCGCATTAGGATAAGCAATTGCGGTTGAAATATAAAATTTCGACATTTACTTAGATTACAAAAGTTATAGACTGATATAATCATACATTAATGAAAGCTTGAAGGATAGAGTTTTGTATGATAAGTTTTTTGCAGGTATGTCTTTTTGAAAGCTTTTTCGGCGACGTCGCCAAGTGGTAAGGCATCGGTTTGCAAAACCGCTACACGTCGGTTCGATCCCGACCGTCGCCTCCAATCTTAAAATACAGGGATTAGGGATAAAAATACAGGGATTAGGGATAAAAATACAGGGATTAGGGATAAGTATAAAGTATTAAGGGAAATGTGGAAGAAAAGCCCTTTATACATTATACCAATCCCTATATACTTAAAAAAATGCCCGGATGGCGGAATTGGTAGACGCGCAGGACTTAAAATCCTGTTTCCGTTTGCGGAAGTGTGGGTTCGATTCCCACTCCGGGCACCAGAATAAAAAATTCTAGAATCTATTTATAACACTCCCTCCACCTATAGCAATAGCATGAGACGCATTTTTTGGCACATATACTTCAATTTCATGTTCTTTTAAAAGTTTCCTGATTGCATCCAAAATCTCTTCCATCAAAATCAATTTTCCGACCAATATCACTTCTTTTACCATATAAGCTTTTGTGGCAAATATGATATTGGTTGCTATAGCCTGAGCAACTAAATTAACTATACCTACAGCTAAATCAGCCTTACTAAAATCAATATTTCTAACTAATTTCCCCAAATTTGAAGCTGTATTATCTTGCGACACAATACCTATTGAAGATCCAACTATCTCACCAACACTTAAATCTACTTTTTTAATATCCCCCTTTTTAAACATTTCCTTCAGCTTCAAAATATCTGTTTCACCAAGTATTTCTTTGCACAAACCCAAAAAAGTTCCACCACCAATCCCCGTGCCACCAATATGCTGGACAGAGAGCTGAGAGCTGAGAGCTGAGAACTGAGAACTGAGAACTGAGAACTGAGTTCGCGGAGTATTTACTTCCACCTCAGCTCTCAGCTCCCCGCCAGAATGATGTCGGGCTGGTCGACTCTCAGTTCTAACTAAAACCATACATGTCCCCGTCCCCATACTAACCGTCAAGAACTTATCTTCTCTCAAATCATTTTTTGCTAAATAATAAGCTCCTCTGCCGATAGCATCTATTTCTGGAATTTTAGTTATATCTATATTAGATATGCTATTTTCAAAAAATTGTGTTTTACCACCTGTAATAAATATTTTATCTATATTTTTCAAAGAAATTTTGCTTTTTGTAAAAAAATCTCTTACCGAATTAACAGATTTAAACTGAAGCGCTTCAAAACTCTTTATTTCATTTATTAAAGAATTTTTCCATACAACCATATCAACAGTAGACGCCCCAAAATCAAAAGAATAATACTTCATAAAAATTCATAATTAACCTAATTAAACAACGATAAAAAAAAATTGCAAGGAGTCTTATCATATTTCATTTTCCAAAAAGCTCTAAAGCACATAGAATGTAAACCGTCTTTACAGACCTTTTACTTAAAATTTAAAATTTTATCATGCCAAAACCGTTTATAGCTATAATAGTAAGCATATTTGCCATCCTATATGCCATTATTTTGATCAAGCAAATACTTGCAAAAAACAGTGGTAATCAAAAAATGCAAGATATTTCGTCAGCTATCGAAGATGGAGCTATGGCCTTTATACATAGAGAATATAAAACAATTGCAATTTTTTCTATTATCGTATTTTTGCTACTTGGTTTCGGTTTATCAAACAAAGAATACAACACCGGATATTTAACAGCCATATCTTTCTTGGTTGGAGCTATACTATCTGCAGTTTCCGGCTTTGTCGGGATGAAAACAGCCGTCAAAACAAATGTAAGGACTACTCAAGGCGCAAAAAATAGTCTATCTGAAGCTTTTTCCATAGCTGTCAAAGGTGGCGTCGTAAGTGGTCTTTTTATAGCAAGTTTGGGACTGCTTGGACTTTCTAGCTTGTATTATATTTTTCAAGTAAAAATGGGCATCCCAGTAGAATCCACAATGCAAATACTCGTCGGACTAGCGCTTGGCGGTTCTTTGATCTGTCTTTTTGCAAGAATAGCCGGAGGAATATACACAAAAGCTGCTGATGTTGGAGCCGATTTGGTTGGCAAAGTAGAAGCCGGTATCCCTGAAGATGACCCAAGAAATCCTGCCGTAATTGCAGATAATGTTGGTGACAACGTTGGAGATTGTGCAGGTATGGCAGCAGATCTTTTTGAAACATACGTGGTTACACTTATAGCTTGTATGATTATTGGCGCAGGATTATTTAATCAAGTAGGTGAAAGTGCGATTATGCTACCTCTTATTATAGGCGCAATATCAATAATAGGTTCTATATTTGCTACATTTTTTATCAAAATTGGGAAAGACAAAAAAATCATGAAAGCTTTATACAAGGGTCTTATAGCAAATGGAGCATTTTCCGCTCTAGGTTTTTATATAGCTATCAAAGTCATGTTCAATGGAGATATTTATATTTTCTTAGCTTCGCTTGTTGGTCTTGTGGTAACTGGATTAATTTTCGTTGCAACTGAATATTACACCGCAACTCAATTTGGACCAGTAAGAAGAATAGCAAAAGCCTCAGAAACAGGCGCAGGAACTAATATTATATTTGGTATCGGCGAAGGTTTTATGAGTGTTTTGCCTATTTTACTTATAATAGTGGCGGGCATTATCCTTTCATTCATATTTGGTGAAAGATCTTCGCTTGCAAGTGGAATATATGGAATAGCATTAGGTGGAGTATCAATGTTGTCTGTAGCCGGCATGATAGTTGCATTGGATTCGTATGGTCCTATTACTGACAATGCAGGTGGTATAGCTGAAATGGCTGAACTGCCTGAAAGTGTAAGAAAAATTACAGACGCGCTTGATGCTGTTGGAAATACAACAAAAGCAGTAACAAAAGGTTACGCTATAGGTTCAGCTGCTTTTGCCGCAGTAATTATGATGCAGGCTTACGCAAATGAACTTGGCAAAAATGTCGTTGAAGGTAATTTCACATTTGATTTAGCAAACCCTAAAGTGCTTATAGGAGTTCTTATTGGCGCGTCAATACCTTTTGTATTTTCTTCATTCTGTATGACTTCCGTAGGCAAAGCGGCGAATACTGTAGTGATAGAAGTAAGGAGACAATTTCGAGAAATCAAAGGTATCATGGAAGGAACTAACAAGCCAGAATATGCTACCTGCGTAGATATAGTGACAAAAGCCGCTCTGAAAGAAATGATTCTGCCTGGTATTTTGGCCGTATCAAGTCCTATAGCTATTGGATTTATATTTGGACCTCTCACTCTAGCAGGTCTGCTTGCTGGTATCATTGCAAGCGGCTTTATGTTAGCTGTCTTCATGTCTAATACTGGTGGTGCATGGGACAATGCCAAAAAATATATCGAAGAAGGAAATTATGGTGGCAAAGGTTCAAATACTCACAAAGCAGCTGTAACAGGCGATACAGTGGGAGATCCATTCAAAGACACAGCAGGTCCTGCGCTCAATCCACTTATCAAAGTAATAAGCGCTATTTCTTTAATTATAGCACCACTAATCGCAGGAATTACTGGAATATTTTAATCGTATAAAAATATGGGACTGCAAAACTACCAAAAACCTGAGAAATATATAGTGGATGCTTATCTCAAAGAAATCACAAGTGATTATGCGTTGCTTGAAAGTAGCTTGGGTGTTAGTTTCAGATGGCCAATTGGAAAGTTGCCAGCTAACAGCAAAATTGGTGACTCTGTACAAATAAAGCTAATCACAAAAGAGACAGAAAAAGATGAAACTTACGAACAAATGCGAAATCTTCTCAATGAAATCGTGAATTAATGTGAGTTAAAGCAATGTAATGTGAGATTTTACATCCTTTGCTGCTATTTCCATCGCAGTTTTTTCGGCGTCTGTTAAATTAATTTCAATAATTTCTTCAATTCCATGTTTACCTATTCTTGCAGGGACACCCAAATATAGACCTGAAAAACCATATTCTCCTTCAAGATACGATGAAACAGGATATATCGCATTTTGATTCTTAGTGATAGCTTGGATTATTTCAAATATTGAAATTGCAGGAGCAAAATAAGCGCTACCTGTTTTTAGATGACCAACTATTTCAGCTCCAGCACTTTTTGTCTTTTCTACCAAAATCTTAATTTCGTCAAGCGATAATAATTCTTTTAACGAAATACCTGCAACATAAGTATGATCAACCAGAGGTACCATCGTATCACCATGAGTCCCAAGCACCATACTTTGAACTTGTAGTGTGGAAACTTTTAATTTTTCTGAGATAAAAGCTCTAAAACGCACCGTATCTAGCATCCCTGCCATCCCAATAACTTTAGACTTATGAAACCCAGATAATTTATATGCTAGATACGTCATGACATCCAAAGGGTTTGTAACACAAATAATAATGGAGTTTGGCGCATATTTGGCTACATTTGGAACTACTTGACGAATAATATCTGCATTCTTATTTTGCAAATCATCTCTATTCATCCCTGGTATTCTAGGAAATCCAGCTGTAATAACAACGATATTTGATCCGGAAATATCTTCATAATTATCTGTCCCTTTGACTTTGACATCAGAATACAAAAAAGGGGCACACTGCATCAAATCAAGCGCTTTACCTTTTGCTGAACCGACATTGACATCAAGAAGCACAACATTATTTACTATTTTCTTTTCAAGTAGTCTATATGCTGCAGTCGAGCCAACAAATCCTGATCCAATAATAGATACTTTCATAACTTAAAAATTATTTTTATCACTGTAACAATAAATAACGAATACTCAAAAAGAAATAATAAAAACGCGTCATATTTTTCGAATTTATCAAATACTTTTTCTGGCTAAATAAAAAATTAGTTATAATATGTATACTGTCATTCTTTATCCTTTATCTCCTTTATCCTTTATCCTTTACAACAATGACTTTTCCGCAAATACTACCAATGTTACTTGGTCTCATGATAATAGCAACAAGACTTCCTGGAGTATTCAATCCAAAACAATTTCTAAAAGTCGTTACTGAAATGCTATCAGATGAAAAATTAATGCGAATATTTGGATTTCATGCGACAGCTATGGGAGCTTTGTTTATGCTTATGTGGCCTTATTATACAAGCGGAATATATATTATTTTTCCTTTACTTGGAGCTCTCACATTTTTCATTGGACTTAATATGATGTGGAATCCTCAAGCAACCTATAAGAAAGTTTTCAAATTAATATTAAAACTCCCACCGGAAAAAATACGTTTTTTGACTTTGCTAGCAGCGCTAATCGGTTGCGGACTAATATATCTTGGTTGGAACTGGTAAAAGAGGAGATAATAAACGTTATGTGAAATGCATGTTTTACTTTTGGGCTATCGCCTAGCTCTAAAAAAGAATTTTAATTTTGTTTTTTATTTATTAGAAAGGGGTATAAGGTGTTTTCTCCGCTCCGCTACGAAAACGATTTATTTATAAGGGGAAAACGAATACAATGACATTGTTTAACTTGGAAAATTACTATGGCGAAAAAAGATTATACAAATTGGGATAGAAAAGAGTTAATCAAAGAGATTGACCAACTTCGTAAACGCAAAAAATATGGGCTTGTTTGGGAAGATAAGCCGGAAAATGTTGTTGAGCAATGCAAGACAGAATTGCCGGTTTTGGAAGAAGTAAAAAGCAAAGAGATAATTACCGACCCAGACAAACCAGTGAATTTATTGATTGAGGGCGATAATTATCACGCTCTTTCAGTTTTGAATTACACCCATAAAGGCAAAATTGATGTTATTTATATTGATCCACCGTATAACACAGGAAACAAGGATTTTGTTTATAATGATAATTATATTGATCGAGAAGATAGTTTCAGACATAGCAAGTGGCTTTCGTTTATGAGTAATAGGCTAAAATTGGCTAAAAATTTACTAAAAAATACGGGGGTTATTTTTATTAGTATTGATGATAACGAAATGGCACAGTTAAAAGTACTTTGTGATGAAATATTCGGTGAAGAATTGTATGTTGCTATTTTCCCATGGAAAAAAAGAAGTGCCAAAAGTGATGTTCCAAATGGGATTTCTCAGGATTATGAGTGGGTTTTATGTTATGCAAAAGAAAACTTTCGTGCAGGAATTACGCATAATAGAAAATACTACTATACGGATGATTATCCCAATGATGGCTGGAGATTATCTGATATAACAACACAAAAAAATGAGAGAGATCGTCCCAATTCCGCATTTGATTTAGTAAATCCTAAAACAGGTAAAATTTATAAGTATAATCCAAATAGATTATGGGGTATAACAAAAGATACTTTTCAGTTTTATTATGATAAAGGTAAAATAGTTTTTCCTGAAGATTATAACTTTTTAAAAATTAAAATTCCTGCTTATCGTGTTTTTGAAAGCGAAGATAAAGCAAAAGCGTTGAAAAAATATGGCTCAGAAGATTCAATAAAAGCAATTTC
Organism: uncultured Candidatus Peribacteria bacterium; assembly: GCA_964511025.1. Taxonomy (GTDB): domain Bacteria; phylum Patescibacteriota; class Gracilibacteria; order UBA1369; family GWF2-33-10; genus CAZEDK01. The sequence continues at coordinate 91,434 of CAZEDK010000001.1, forward strand.
AACAGCATTTCCAAAAGAAGTAGGAATGTCGCAAGATGGCAATAAGGAGCTAGTAGATTTGTTTGGAGAAAAAGTATTTAGTTTTCCCAAACCAACTTCTTTAATATCTTATTTATTAGAAATTATTAGTAATAAAAATTCTGTAGTTTTAGATTTTATGGCGGGAACTGGAACAACTGGGCATGCAATAATAAATCTTAATAAAAAAGATGGCGGTTCAAGAAGTTTTATTTTGTGCACAAATAATGAATTAAATGGTGTGGGCAGTGACCTAGCAAAAGAAAATCCAAATGAAAACAAGGAAAGTTTTGGTATTTGCCAACGAGTTTGTTATCCAAGATTAGAAAAAGTAATTAAGGGATATAAGAATAACAAAAATGAAAAGATTGATGGATTAGGCGAAAATCTTAAATATTTTATAACCTCTTTCGTCCCAGCCGACCCAACGGATAAAAACAAAATTGCCCTTACAGAGAAAACAGCAGGAATGCTTTGCGTAAAAGAAGATACTTTTGAAGAAGTGAGATCAACAAAGCAGTATAAAATTTTCCGAAACAAAAAGCGATATACCGGAATTATTTTTGATCATCAGGCGATAGATGATTTAAAAAAAGAAATTGCTAAAATTGATGGCAAATTCAGCCTTTATGTTTTCTCATTAAGCAATGATGATTATTCAGAAGAATTTGCAGACTTAAAAAAGAAAGCAAGGCTATCGCCTATCCCCGAAGCAATTTTGAAAGTTTATCGGGAAATTTTTAAACCTAACAGGAAATAATATGATACTAAAAAATTATCAAGAAACCGCCATTCACAAACTCCTTATCCGTTCAAAAGAACTTTTGAGTCAAAATGGAGAAAAGAAAGTTGTTTTTAAAGCCCCCACGGGAAGCGGAAAAACGATTATGATGGCGGAATTTTTAAAACGATTAATTAATGACTACGAACTCAAGCAAAAAGAATTTGTATTTATTTGGACTGCACCTCGCAAACTTCACAATCAAAGTAAAGATAAATTGGATAAATATTACGAAAACACCAGAGCTTTGGAGTGTGTAAATTTTGAGGATTTAACCGACCGACAAATTGGTAGAGATGAAATCTTGTTTTTGAACTGGGAAAGCATAAACAAAAAAGACAAAAACACGATAGTAAAAGAGAACGAAAAAGAATTTTATCTCGGCAAAATTGTTGAGAATACGAAAGAAGAAGGACGAGAAATCGTTTTGATTATTGACGAAAGCCACCACCACGCCACAAGTGAAATTTCTCAAGATTTAATTACGGACATTGCCCCAAGGCTGACGATAGAAGTTTCCGCTACGCCTGTTATTTCAAACCCCGACGAGATTGTTTCCGTGCCTTTGGAAGATGTGAAATTGGAAGGCATGATAAAAAAATCCGTTATCCTCAATCCAAATTTCAAAAATGTTTTATCAGGTGATAGCTTGAAAACCACGCTTGCGGACGGAACAGACGCAATGGTGCTAGAAGAAGGCATAAAGAAACGAACAGAAATTGCAAAGGCGTACAAAGAAGCAGGTATTGATATAAATCCGCTTTTACTTATTCAATTACCCGATCGTAAAACACAAGCAGAAGATCAAGTTAAAAATGATGTTGTGCGTATTTTGAAAGATAAATACGGAATGACGACAGAAAACGGCAAATTGGCAATTTATTTATCGGAAGAAAAAGAGAATCTCGAAAACATCGCAAAAAATAATCACGAAACTGAAGTTTTGATTTTCAAACAAGCAATCGCTTTAGGCTGGGATTGCCCTCGCGCTCAAGTCTTGGTGCTTTTCAGAGATTGGAAAAGTCTTACATTTTCGGTCCAAACAGTCGGACGAATTATGCGTATGCCCGAACCCGACACAGGACACTACAAACAGGAAATTTTGAATCATGGTTTTGTATACACCAACCTTGCTGACATTGAGATTAAGGAGGACATGGCAAGGAACTATGTAACGATTTATACCAGTCAAAGAATTGAAAGTTACAAACCGATCAAACTGGAATCGGTTTATCGCCTACGACAAAGAGAAAAGACTCGTTTAAGCCCGAAGTTTATCAATATCTTTGTAGATGAAGCTAAAAAATACGACCTTGAAAATAAAATTGCAACCAAAGGGCAAAAGTTAGAACTCTCTTTAATTTCCGACTATGAAGCGGAGGGCGTTGATAAACTCGCCAATGCAGAAATTAAGGGTGAAGCAAAAATCAACACCGAAAACGAAGCTGATTTACAAAAGCTCTATGACTATTTTGTAAAAAATAATCTTTCTCCGTTTTATCCCGAAGACCGCTCAATCGGCAGATTAAAAGAAGCGATTTACTACTTCTTCAGAATACGTCTTGGCATGGAATATACAGACCGCTTTGCTGAAATTATCAATATTGTTTTAAGCCAAAAAAATAGCCAACACTTTGTTAATGTCATTGATAGCACTAAAGAAAAATATATTGCCGAAACTCAGAAACGAGAAGCGGAACTGCAAAAATCAGCTGATTGGGAATTGCCTGAAATGCTGAACTTTGGCGGAAACTTCACAGAGTTTAAAACCAATTTATCAGCAATGAAGCCGTTTTATTACGATAATAAATGGAAAACCGAAGAAGCGTTTATTAAATTTCTTGAAAAATCAGATCAAATTGAATGGTGGTTTAAAAATAGCGACCGAGACGCTACATTTTTTGCCGTGCCATATATCGAGAATGACGAGCAAAAACCTTTTTATATTGATTTTATCGTGAAATTTAAAGGCGGAAAAATAGGTTTATTTGATACGAAAAGCGGAAACACAATCAAAGACGCACGAGAAAAAAGCGATGGTTTACAAGAATATATAAAAAAACACAAAAACATTTCCGGCGGAATTGTGGCAAACACGAACTCCCGAGATTTTTCCGGTCGCTGGATGTGCTACAAAGGACAGGGAACAGAACTTAACCCTGATGACTTTTCTAATTGGGAATTATTAGAAATATAATTTTATGAAACTACTTTACATTGATGAATCTCATGATAAGAAGAATTACGCATTATGTGGATTTTTGATTAACGACATCAATTATCGTAAATTGAATGCGGACTTTAACACCTTTCTCAAGAAAGAATTTAATCTTGAAGAAGACCAGGAATTAAAGGGCGACGAATTATTTAATGGGAGAGATTTTTGGAAAGAAAAATCAATGGATGAAAGAAATGCCGCTCTCTGTAAAATATTTGATTTTCTTAAAGACACAAAAGGAACTGATTTTTTATTAGCGTATTCTTCAGTAAAAAAAGAAAATCAACACGAATTATATTTCGAACTATTAGAAAAACTTATCGAAAAATCAGCAACAATAGTTTCAAAACTAGGGAAAACGAATAGGCAACTACTTATTATATTTGATGAGCGACAAGATTTTAAAAAAGAGAAAAAAGTTTTTTATCAAATTGCACAGAAAAAAACAGAAGTTATCAAAAAACATAAAAAATCATGTACGGTTGTTGATTATGGCTACGAAGGAATTTCAAAATTTAGCCGAATGTTACAAATTGCTGATTTTGTCGGTTATTTTTTCAGAAATCATTGTAGTATGGTAG
>CAZEDK010000002.1:0-59147 GCA_964511025.1 uncultured Candidatus Peribacteria bacterium
CCGTTAATAATATGCCATTTGTATAAAAATTAATCTTATATGCAGCCTTCTTGTCTTTTGCATATTCAATCATTCGCGGTAGTTCTGGATGCAACAATGGCTCTCCATCCTTATTTATAGTAATTATGAGTCGTTTGCCATAGAGAATGCTCTCGTCAATAACTTTTTGGAAGAGATTAAAATCCATGTAACCAAAAGGTCTATTTAGTTCTCTGGGACACATTGAGCATTGCAGGTTACAATAATTGGTTGGTTCAATATTAAACCGTATAGGAAAATCAAAAGAGATTTTTTTTTGTAAAACCATCCTACGAACAAAGTGAAATCTTTTGAGCTGTTCAATAAACTTAATATCAATCATGTTCAACAAAATAGTATTTACGGGATTTATTTTACCTTGTAGATAACAGCAGTGCCGAGATTGGGAATACTATAATAATGGACTAGTTCTAGGAAAGAAGCTTTTTGGTAATCTTGAATCAAATTACCTGATTGAAGGGCAGAAATAAAGATATGAGTTACATTGGATTTTTTTAGAATATTGTAAGCGCCTGGCTGTAAAATGTTATTGTAAATGTCAAGTAATTTATTTTTATTTATTGATTCTCCACCTTTAATTTTCAAATGAAACTCTGCATTTATATCCAATGGTCTGCTACTAATTGCTCTTCTTTCGGCTATAATTGGAGTCCAATCTGTTGTCCAGTATTCTACCCCATTCGCAAGTTTAATGGGGTTTCTAGGATTAAGAATCAAACAATTGTCAAAAGTTGTATTATTACAAAACCACTGAAGTGCTTGATAATCAGTTTCCAACAACCATTCAGGATATCGTAAGTAATTTTTATATTCGTAATATTGAAATATAGACAAAAAAACTATTGAAATAAATAGAGCACCGAATTTTTTAAATGTTGTAATATTTATAAATTTAACAAACCCAAGAACTGTACTTATTGTATAAGCTGCAGCGATGGGAAAAACAATTGTAAAAGACATCCAACCTACTGAAAAGGTATTTGGATACAAAAATGGTGTTGTAAAACTACCATTAGCTCCTAAAAACCAGTCCGGCCTCGGTGTAAAATGGAACCACCTAAATCCTATAAGACGGTAAACCTTCCAATGTATAATCAGTGCAACCATAATCAAGGCATGTGTACCTAAAAAAACCAATATTTTATCTCTGTATACAAAAAAGATTCCTATCCCTATAAACGATAAAACAAGGAAAATAGGATTATGCCAGTATTTAAGTGTTGGAATTAAATGAGTCGCATACTGACTGAAAAGATTTTCGAAGTCTACTGTCTTATAACTGCCACTTGCATTCATTAGGGATGGGATAACAATAATAATACATGTAAAAATAGAAACTATTAAAACCGAATAATCTTTAAAGTAACTTTTGTTTACAGAAATTAAATACAAAAGAAAAAATACTCCAAGAGATATTACAAACCAAAGAAATATATCTGTCTGGCTTAATGCCGACACCGAAAATACAAATCCGGCTGATATAGCAATAATGGTTGCAAGTTTTCTAGACTTTTCATTTAATGCATGTTGCAAAAGAATTAAAAAACTAGCAATAGAAAGATAGCTTAACAGTTCCGTTGTGTTGCCATCGTTATACATTGTTAGATAAGCTTTGTTTAAAGTTAAAATTCCCGCAATAAAAGCCAGTAGCATGTTCCGGTTAGAAAGAAAATATGCAAGTAAAAAAACTGCTAAGACAAAATAAGCCCCACATACCGCAGTAACGGACATACATTCTTTATAAATTAAAGACATTTTCATTTTTGAAAATAATACAACAATTACGTTAAAACAGGGAGGATAATTTATATAAGCTTTTGTTTCATTCAAAAATGGGTAAACAACGGGAAAACCCTGTTTTTTCATTAAAAGCTGGAGATAACTCGAACCTTGTGCATCAACATCGGGTGGAACATTATTATTGGCCCACATTAAAGAATGCCACAAAAAGGCTATCAATAAAACAATTACTGGTATACAAATTTCGTTGATATTAATTTCTTTATTTTTAAAACCTATTTTTCTTTTAAACCAGACTAACAGACATATTGGCAATGCAAAACCAACAACAAAATAAACCACTGGATTCATTGGAACCCTCAAAAAAGCCATTACTCCCCATAGTCCTGCAGAAAAAGGTAGCCCGAAACACAAGCTCAAAATAACCGTTTCTGATATGTTCTTTTCTGAAAATAACAGACGTGAGATAAGTATCCCTAAAGGAAATGTAAAAATTACAATCAGCAATAGAGAAATACTATTAGAATAGACATTTTTAGTAGTAAAAGAAAAAAATATTATTAATACAATCTCAATAAAAATTGTTGTGAATAAAATATAACTGTAAATACTTAAATGGCATAAATTCTTTTTTTGTTCAATAAGGTTGTTTTTTGGTTGATTTAAAAGAGTATTATTCGACATCTTTGACCTCAACTGATGTGTGCCCAAACTGTTGGAATCTGTTAGTTTTCAATTTAACATCACATGGATTGCAATGTCCAAACACATCACAACCACGGAATTTATCTTCTATCACAAAATTTTCATCAAGTATGTTACCTATAAACTTTCTACCTTCATAGAGGTCGCTGTGGCATCTGTAAACATCCCCGTTACTTCCAATGATGAGCTCGGTTGTCTTGCATGATACTTTTTTAACAAACTTTTTGTCACACGCTCCTTCATAACGATAAGTACCGTACATCACTCCATTATATTCACCAAGAAACTCTTTTGTACGAAAATCTATTCCTAAAGAGCTACAATATTCCTTCGCCCTTAATATCTCAGCTTCTTGTGCCGGATGCATAACACCCCAAATCCCAATACTAAAACCATTATTTTGGAATTTAAGAACTTTCTTAACCAACGGTTCAAGTTGCGTGGTTTCAGGATGATAACTAACTCTGATAGAAGCATATGGAGATTTCCTTTTAATCCTGTTTGGATTTACATTACGTATAAACGCGTCTTCATCAAATTGTAAATTAGTCAGGATATCAATATTAAGTTCCGATTTTATATTGTTTAATATATGAATAAAATCCTTATGAAGACTTGGTTCTCCTCCCTGAAGAGAAATGGGAAGATCGTCCCTGGAGACAATTCTATTTAATCCCTTTACCCAGTCTTTTCCAGAAAGGTGTTTTTTTATGAACTTACCTTCTTCGAAATAATTAATGCAATAACTGCACTTAAGATTACAGGTAAGGGATAAAAAAACAGCAATGTAATTATAAGATTGTGGAATAATAATAGGTTTCATTATTAAGATTAATGATTTGCTACTGTTTTTATTAGTTGAGACTTTGGCATTACATAAAAATTTTATTTAGCGTTGAAATACCGGAGTTAACAAATAAAAAGGAGATGCATATTTATTTGTTTAAATCCATTAACAAATTTTTATAATATATGAATTCGCTATAATCGAAACTATTTGTGTTGTTTCGTTTCATCCCAAAAATCTCGGTAAATTTCCTTGTTATCAATTTTAAATTTCGTCGAAAATTAACAACATTAAAAATATTCTGGTTTAATAATATTTTAATAATTCGCTGGATATTCACCACGTCGTATTCATTTTGAGTTATAAGATTATTCTTAGCCCCTAAACCAACTTGAAATTTAGATATGCCATCTATCATCTCAAGTAAAAATTTCTTTTGTGGATTACACCAGATTGCCATCCACATGTACTGGAACCAGTCGTTACTACCCTTAGGGTGAATTACTGCAATTCTAAACAAATTTTCGGCATATTCTTTTATCTTTTTTGGGTCTCGTTCTTCAGCAGGAATTCTTTCAACACAAACTTCTAACCAATTCCTCCCAGATGCATCAACACTTGTAATATCAGGATTAATTCGAAAGTACTTAAGTTTCCAATAACTATCAAGTACTGGGCAAATAAGGTTACCGTCATCATAACTTGTTTCACAATATATTTGTTTATTAACTAAAAAATAATTCCAACTATAAAACATTTTAACATTAATAATGCCTTGAATAAAATTCATCCAGAATTTTACGGCTTCCCCTGTCATTTCCTGTAAACTGCCCGTGTTTATTAAAAGATCAAAATCTTCCTGAGCTATTGTATGACAAAACTGAACAGGTACAAAAACAAAATCATATTTGTCTAAATTCACTCTATTGTTATCTTTTATATATATAGTTTTTGCATCAGGAAAATTTGTAGCTATAAAAACCTGTGCAAAAAAAAGCGATTCAGGCAGATCAATCATTACATAATGTATAGATCGGTTCATAATCTTAAATATTCTTGCTAATCCCCCATACCCACTACCAATTTCTATAATTCTTTTAGGCCCAAATTCATAATCAAATGTATATACACTTCTTAAATAAATATTTACATGTGTTAAAAAAATATTACTAAATTTAAACCCATCAATAATTTCACTGGTTCTTTTGTCGGAATAAATCGATTCTTCTAAACCATTTTCAAACGCCTTTTTAAAATTAAACCATGGGAAAAGACGCTCCAATTCTCTCATTTTGAAATCAATTACACCTCTAACATTCCCTCTGCGATGATCAAATCCTACTTTGGAACTATTTTGCGCATACAATATTGCCTCATCGCAGGTTTTGAAATTAATTATATCTCTACTAATATTTCTCCTATTGCTATCCCACCATGTACTTATTGTAAAATCATTCGGATACTCAATTTTCTCAACATCCTTATAACAACTTATTGCAAATTTTAAAATGTTATTATACTTAGTCATTTTTGATTCTCTAATACATCCTTCTTGATCTGGATTTTCTCAATTCTAAACTATGAATTATTTCCCCTTACCTTCATTTTGATAAAGTTTTCTTTGTGAATCAACTCTTAATCATACTTTAGATAAGTTCCAGAACCAATTTGCATAATGTTTCACTTAATTGTGCCATTAAAAAGCCTTTTTTTCGCATGTTAACAAAGAATTCATTATTCTCAATGGCATTATCAATCTTTTCTAATAGCTTTCTCACCATAGGGTCTCTAGGTAAAAAGCGCACAGGAATACGAATTATTTCTGATTTAGTACCATTTATTGACGGTATAGTATTACACTTGTATTCGACAAGATCCCAGTGATCATAATACCAAGAACCAGCATAAGCCTTAATAAACGGTTCAACTGTAACTGTATTTCTTTTGTTTTGTAAAATTTTTAAACAAAATTCTGCTGTTCTCTTCACATCGTCTACTTCTGCCTCAGGCTGGCAAAGGATAATATTAATATGAACTGGAAGATCAACGGCACGAGTAATTTCAAGAAAATTATCTACATCTTTTACGCGTTGTCCTTTACGAATCTTTTTCAATAGCGAATCTGAATACGACTCTATACCACAAGAAAGCTTTCGGAAACCGGCACGTTTCATTACATCCAGCACTTCTGCATCAAAGTCAGTAATCCTGGAAGAAGCAACATATGTTACTTTAATGCCTTCTTTAATTGCAAGATTACACCACTCTATAGTGTTTTGGCGGTTATGACATGCATTGTCATCGTGGAAATAGATTGTCTTAGTTTCTGGAACCTGCGTCAGTACCCTTTTTAAAATGTTTACTAATTCTCTGGGAGGCAGAGTAACCACTTTTGTTCCTGCTGGAACTGCCTGCCGGATGAAACGTGTAGTTGAACAAAACTTGCATCCTTGAGGGCAATAATTAGTAATATAAAGATTTATACAATTCGTGCTGACCACATCACCACTCGTAACAGTGGAATTACGCTTCCAATATTCCTTTATTGGTAATTTACTTAGATCTACGCTTGTCGCCCTAACGAGTTCGTCCATTGTTAAAACAGTTGAAAAGGAAAAGTCTTTCGCTAATGTACTCGGTGGAAGTTTTAAGTGAACACGCCCTTCTAAAAAGTATTCCAATGCTTTTTCACCCTCTCCCATTATGATGTAGTCAGTCACATCTAGATCAAGTAATTGTTGATAATTGCAAGTTGCTTCAACACCACCCAACACAATCATTGTATGAGGAAAAAGTTTTCTGGCATAACGCATCAATGCAACGTCATTATGAAGGTTATCTTTCGTAGGAGAAAACCCAATAACATCATAGTTCCCGCAATTTTCTAAATAAGAAACAGGATCTTCTACATTAGGATCGAGTACATTTACATCGTGTTTATCTTTTAGCCAATGCTGGATGCGGTAAAGCCCCATCGGTGGAGAGAGATAATATCCAAGGACTTTTTTATCATTAGTCCACGAAGAAACTAGCAAAAGACGCTTTCTCATATATTGTTATCCTCCTATTTTATCTTGCTTAAGAACAAATCTTGTTCGTCAAAATTCGCTCTAGTTTTTTCCTTCTAAATGCTGTAACTGAAGATGCATCCAACTCTTTTGGTTGTTCAGAAAACAACAACTCCGCTAGTAACCTACTCATATTTAATGAAAGGTTTAGTATGCTTTTAATACTAAAAGCTTTAGATTTTCCAGATGCCCGTGGACGTGTATAATACGGCACCTCAGCATACAGGTAGCCACGGCGAACAGTCTTACATAAAAGTTCAGTTTGATAAAAAAACCCGTGACTTTTCAGCTTAATATCTTTAAGAATAGAACGTCTATATAATACCAGTCCATTTGAGTGATGAACATTAAGTCCAAATAAAATTCTTATCATAAATGTATAAATACCCGACATTAACCTGCGGAACGGAGAACGAACTGTCTCGTTTACAATAAAGGGCACAACAATATCAACATTTGAAAGCTCATGAAGGTACAAGAGCATTTCTGCAGGGAGCATCTCATTATCTCCTGGATATAATACCACTGCCTCGTTATTCGCCCTTGACACACCCTCCCAAAAAGAATAACCTATTCCTTTGGGAGTATCATGATGAATTACAAAGATTCTTTTATCTGTTTTTCGTAGTTCCTCCGCAATATTTCCAGTATTGTCAGTACTTCCATCGTTAACTATAATAAGTTCTCCATTAACATTAGCTTCGTCCAGCGCCCTAATAGTACACTCAACTGCCGCCTTAATATTACCTTCTTCATTAAGTGCAGGCATAACAATTGTTATATTGACATTAAAATTCATATTAAAGTTTTGCTATGAAGAATACTACACAAATATTTGTTAAATGAAATTTATATGCATCGGCGGGTTAACATCTTCTCTTTTTAAAATGGCATTTTCGTGCTTTAAAGTCCATAAACACTCATTTACTTTATGTTGTAAGCATAAGGAACCGCACATTGTTCTTGCGTCAAATTTTTCTGACGCAATTAAATTAATTACTTCCCAATAACGATCACCCTGCCAGATTTTTTTAAATGGAGTATCAACAATGTTGCCAATATGATACTTCTTATATCTATCATTAAAAAGCATACCGCATGGTACTACTAATCCTGACCCTGAAAACTGCATAATAAAAGGAGGTCCATAACAACGACTATAATTACGTTTCCCACCACTTAAGATTTTAGACCACTTAGCCTTTACAAGATATTTGTCATCTGAATATGTTTCTGCCTCCTTTAATATATCCACCATGTCATTGTATTTTGAATAATCTACACCAAGGGTTCCCATTTCATCATCACTACAATGCTTTATAACCAGATAATCAACGCCTAGTTTCTTTCCAAGATTTGATAAAGGAATAACCTGATCTACCACCTCCGGCAACAGTATCATTTGTAAACCAATCGTTACATCAAGATTTTTCTCATGCTTTATTTTTACACATGTCTTTATTGTATTTATAATCTTAAAATAACATTCTTTTTTACAAATGTGAATGGCAGCGTATTTGTCAGCTTCTGCGGCTGAAATATTAAATCTGAGATATGTCAAAGCCGGCAGGATATCCTCCAATCGTTCTTCTTTCAGAAGGTAGCCATTTGTACCCAAAGCCATATCTAAGCCGTTTGACTTTCCCCTTAAAATAGCGTCATACAAATGGGGAGAGCAAGTACTCTCGCCATCGCTTACAAAACTGATTGCTTTTACCCCAATTTCTGCTGCATCATCAAGAAACCTGAAAATAACATCTTTGGACATACGCTTCTCATCATTCGTCTGAAGCATACCATAACAATAAATACATCTGTATGTGCATCTTCGAGTCAAAGCACAGTCAATAGTAATGGGCGCAATCCTCTCGCCTCTTAACCACGTATCAACTCGGTTTTTATGCCAGGCAAGCTTATGCCCATCAAGAACTATCTCGCCCATTTGTTCTCCCCATTTCTATCATCTTTTTATTTACTATAACATTTTATTCCACAAGCTATATTCTTTTGCCAGTTATACTCACACCCTGAAGTATCCTGGTTTTGGATCAGTAATCCAATCTTTCACCATTTTATTAAGATCCTTTTCCCCCCCTTCATAAGGATCAAACACCTTCATATTTATTAATTGCATAATTTTCTTGTCGTCTTCGCCACAGCAGTGCGAAGGTCCCAAAAATTTGAAGTAATCGTTTACTCCAGTCGCAATAAATTTAACATTCAAGTTTTGCATCACAACATCATTTCGTATCTGTTCGATAGCACGAAAAACAAGGAAATTCACAATTGAATACACAACCGGGATCAAACCTGTCATTGCCATACCGGCGGCAATACCAACAGTTCCTTGTTCCATCATACCCATATTAAAAATCTTCTCAGGAAATTTTTCCTTAAATTTATCAGTAACTCCAAATCCCATATCACAAACAAGTAAAACAATCCTCTTATCTCTTTTAGCATAAGGTATAATGCTGTTTATAATATCCTTCCTATAATTTTCACCATTATCACTCATAACAGTTTCCCATTTTTAATTCATCTGCTGTAGGAATACGGAAATGAAATTTTGGAACATTTTCCATACAATTTAATCCATATCCCTTAATAGTGTTTGCTATTAATACTTGAGGTGCAAAGAGGTTTTTCTGATTTTTTACCCATTTTTCAACAATGGAAATAATCCTTTTAATATCATGTCCATCGCAGGTATTTACCTCAAATCCAAAAGCCTTCATTTTCCTCTGTAAATCATCCCTTCTCTCTTCCACAGTTAATACGTTCTTCAAAAAATCCATAGCTTGTAATGTATTGTGATCAATGATTACTGTTAAATTCGACAACTTATGTTTGACAGCAAATTGAATCGCCTCCCAATTTGATCCTTCTTGCATTTCACCGTCACCAACAATACAATAAATTCTGTATGTTTTTTTCTGTAATTTTGCCCCAAAAGCTACACCAACGGCCATTGGTAATCCATGACCAAGTGAACCACAACTTGCTTCTAAACCGTTTTTTACGCGTCGTTCCAAACATCCTGATAAAAAACTCCCTTTGTAGAATTTCTCCCAATCATGACATTTAATATATCCTATATCAGCAAGAATTGCATAAAGACCATAGCATCCATGTGCTTTGGAAAATATAAGACGATCCCTCTCCTCCCATTGTGGGTAGCTTGAAAGACGCATTATTTTGTAATAAAGTGCAATCAAAATATCAACGCAGGAAAGCGAAGGAGCAATGTGTCCGGCTCCATTTCGAATGGCGATCTCTACTAAATTTTTGCGTGTTTGATTTGCTTTTTTACATAGACTGACCATTTAATATCATTTATTGTTTGCTTAAAATTATCAAAAAAGTTAGATAAAATTAACATGTTCAGGTGGATGCTTTAATTGCCACAGATATTGATTTATTTCGTCCATCCTGCAATTTACCCGACATTGGTTTGTATCAAGTCTATCTTTCGCCCAACTAATAGACCTTAGCCTTTTTTCTCCTTCCCAAATCTCCTTAAATGTATTTTTATAAATATTACCGTAGATAAAACGCTCATCACCGAGATAAGCGCTGCATCCCCAAACCGTACCACCAGCATCTATATAAGACCAGAAAGGAAGGGCAAGGCATTGCTTATAACTCCGTTGGCCCTCATCCCATTTTTTCATTGTGCTAACGCGGAATATTACGCTAAAGCTATTATTATTAAAAGTGCTTAACTTATCGGCTAAATGAAGATAATTACTGTATTTTATATCCTTATACCTGGTCGTTCTGCTTAACGGATGTTGTGAATACGGCTTTACAACCAAATAGTCCATACCTATATCTTTAGCCTGTCGAGCTAAAAGCTCTGTCTCATGCCAGTTTTCGGGAAGAAGTATAAGTTGCATACCTAAGGTACATTTATATCCTCTATCTCGCCTTTCTTTCGCTGCATAAGACATATTTTCTATTACCCTATCCAAGTTATCAGGATTTGTTTTGTGAATCTTAGCATAGGTCTCTTTCGTTGCCCCATTTATGCTTACTTTTATCCAAGTAATATTTTCTAAAGTGCTCTCAATAAGGTCTTTTTTTAAAAGTACTCCGTTCGTTGTTATGGCAACATCAATACCTACTTTTTTTGTGCGGTTGATTATTTCACCAATATCTTTATGTAGCAATGGCTCACCTTCACCAGCGTACATAATACTTTTTAAACCGAGTGATGCCATTTCGGATAATCTATCGTTAAGTACCTTTTTATCTAAAAATCGTGGTTGATATTCCATAAAATCCAACGCACAATATGTACACCGATGATTACACATGCCAGAGGGCGATATTTCCATATAAATTGGGTAGATATTCTCTCCTTCTAACCAATTATATACTCTAGAGACATGATATATCAATTTATGACTATCTATTTGGTATTTATCCATAAAAACATGCTGGAAATATCCTTTAAAATTTAACATGGTTTCTTCCAGCATTGAACATGCATAGTCGTAAATTCTTACTGGTAAAACCTAGCATTCTGGGAATATTTACTATGCTCTTTTCAAAAAAAAGAAAGAATGTGGTAAAAATAACTCTTTTAACACGAATAGTTGATACATAAAACATATTGATTTATACTTCAAAAAGGAATTAAAAGACTCAAGAATAGGCTTCCGACTATTCAACGGATTTATTCAGACCTAGAGCTCAAAAGGTAGCAGAAAAGATTGACCGATACTATCAACTAGAATGCCTTCTCTCAACAAAAAACATTATGAGAAACTTAACAAATGGATTTAAACATGTTTTTAAGATGAAATAAAAGTCCAATTAACTCCAACATTATCTGACAATTGGCACTTAGAGGAAAACAAGCTTGGGTTCGATCCGTAGCAGTGACAAGACAGAATGTAAATCTCTTTGAATTATTGAATCTTTTAATAAAAAAAGTCCATTACTGGAAAGCTCTTCAATAAATATCCTTCAGTTTCAGTATTCCTAATTTACCTTCTAGTACATTATTAAAGTGATCTTTAGAAATAATCTGCAACAGAATTATAATGCATAGAAACTATTCCTACAGAAAAAAACCAAAATAAGATTCCTGCTTCTGACTTTATATATTTTCCAATATAAATCCAATCGAAAAACTCTTGTAATCCCAGTTTTGAACAGATCCAAGTCTCAATAGTATGAAATCATTCCCATTTGAGAAAAACATTCTTATGTTTAAAGAGAGACACAATGAAAGAGCTGTATTATATATACATATTAATTTTGTTTGCTTTTATTTAGCTAGGAACATTCCGTAAAAAATAAGTTTGAACTGTCACCTTAAGCCTTTTTAAAAAAGAAATAGATGCTACTGATTTTAATAAATATGAAAAATAATAATACGACTTCATTTTTGATATAAGTAGTTTAATCAGCAAAACATATAAAGGTTTATGTCCTTTATATATATAATAATCAAACATTGTAAAACACCTTTGTATTTCTTTTTCGCTAAATCCAGGTAGATTTAAAACAGCTTTTGTCCTTTCTACTTCATCGAAAAAAGATTCACCAATCAGACCTTGTGCTTTACAAAAAGAATAAAGCTCAGTTCCTGGATATGGATAGAAAATAGAAGTCATATGACGGTTCGGCTGGCATTTCCTGTTCATTTCAACAGTTTCCATAAAATCATTAAAGGTTTCTCCGGGAATTCCGATAAGATTAAAGAAGCTTACTTCTATTCCATACTTCTTTGCCTGTTGAACCGTTCTTATTACATCCTCATTTGAATAATTCCTCTTCAACACTTCTCTTCGTATCCTTTCACTACCAGATTCTAATCCTATGTTAATAAAACGAAAATTACTCCTCTTAAAGACTGCAAAAAGTTCTGAATAATCTGCATTTTGTGTAATTCTTAAATTTACCCCAAAAGATAACGGCTTTTTTAGATGAGAATTTAATTTTTCTAAGTTATAACACAATTCAAAAGCCCATTTTCTATTAACACCTATAGTTTCAACTTCAAAATATATTTCTCTCACTTTAGGAAAAGTGCTTATGACTTCATTTATTTCTTGCATCACATTATCAACAGATCTCATCCTAACGTATTTATCAGATGCTATTTTTCTTAATGCATGATTAGAACAGTACGTACATAGATGAGGACATCCACGTCCCAAAAGAATAGGATATTGAAAATCTTTATTATCGGGGTCTATCCATTCAATCCACATTTTTCTATCTGGGAAAGGCAAGCTATCGATATCCTGCAAAAATGGTCTTGTAGGATTTTTTACAACATCAGAATTGTGCTTAATCCACATATTAAAGATGGAAAAACGCGTTTCCCCTTGTCCTATGTTTGCAACAAGTTCAGAAACAGGGAACTCACCTTCCCCAACGCATAAGGCATCAAAACTATGTTTAATAACTTCTTCAGGATTTAAAGAAACATGTGGCCCTCCTGCTACTAGATAAATGTTTGGATACTTCCTCTTTATGTAATCTGCAATAGATATAATAAATTTGAACTCCGTAGCTACAATGGTAAAACACATTATGTCTGGGTAAAACTTTCTTAAATATTCATTTATTCTGGTTTCATTTTGCTTCCCTAATAACTTACTAAGAACAATTAACTTTGTATTATGTCCATGTTTTTTAAGAAACGATGATATATAAGATATTCCAAATTGCATTTCCATAGGAGTCTGCAAGGGATACTTAGGTGACCATATATCCTTTGAATATACAAAGAGAATATTCACTGCTTTATTACCTTCTCGGTAAGTTGTATTTCAAACAGCAACAATTTAAAAATCCCAAGAAAGTTTCTTATATTCTTCATATTATTTTTAATAGATCTTCTATTCAAAAGATAGACCGGATAAACATTTTCTCCTTTCAACCAATATGCATTTTGGAGACATGATATATCATTTTTTGTTACCCATTCGGTATTTATCCATAAAAACATGCTGGAAACATCTCCTGCAAAACATATGTGTTTATAAATCAATGCTCAATATATCAATTTCTATTTATCTCGATAATATGAATTGAATCGAAGTCAAATAAGCATCCATTTCACATTATACTTTCAATCACCTCAAAAACTCTTTCGGGCTCTATATAATTCATGCATGATTTGTCTTGTATACATCGAGGGCTCAAACAAGGTATACAATTATAACCAGCATTTGATTCTAATTTTATGCCGTTTGATATACAAATTTCTGAAGCAAGTGTAGGACCAAAAAATGCAATTATCTTTTTGTGTAGCGCATTAGCTACATGCAAACCTAAACTGTCGTTGGTTATAACAACTTTGCAAGAATTTACCCACTCAAAATATTCTTCAAGGTTTTGCAAACCTTGCTGCCAAGAAATTGTATATTTATTGCCGATAAGCCTTTCAAGTTCCTTCCAATATTCCATAGACCAAGCTTTAGTGGGCCATTTCGTACCCACATCATAATTAAAGCCTATATCATAAATAATGTTAGATTGGGGTTTGTATCCCAAAATGCAACACTCACCTTGCCATTTAGCGCCACCAACCATTTCATACAGAATTTCTTCCCAATATCTCCTTGTCTTTTTCTTATATTCGGTATCCATACAAATTTCCAATACATGTTGAGAGCCTTCATAAGCAAGTGCAACACCATTTTCAGGATCAAATCTAAATCCATACCGACGCCAAGCATTAATAGTATCTGAAAAGGCACATAGTCCAGGTACCTTTTCAAGGTTGATGAGTGTATCAAATCGTTCTGATTGTAATTGCAATACTGAGCTAAGATCATAAAAAATTGTTCTGTGAATATATGGATTCTCTTTTAATAAGGGAAACGCCTTCTCGTCTACCAACCAAGTAACATGAGCATTTTTATAAAGATGTAATAATACAGTACTTCTAAGTACATCCCCCAAGCTTGTTACCTTTCCTATTTCGCCATCTAATGTTTCAGAATATCCCAGTTTAATAATCAAAACTTTTTCTTTATGCATTTAATTCTTCCATAACACCCAATGTTTTTATAGCAGTCTCTTCCCAGCTAAAGGAACTTGCTCTTCTTTTCGAGTTTTGTTTTAATTTCTCTAATAAAATATTATTATGTAACACTGTTTCTATCTTTTTAGCAATCTCATTTGGATTATAAGGATCAAAATATATTGCAGCATCTTGACAAATTTCTGGCATCGGCTCTATATTTGAAGATAAGATAGGCGCCCCACAAGACATAGCTTCAATCAAAATATTCGGACAATTCTCACATGTTGACGGATATACAAATAATTGACAAAGTACATAAAAATATGGTAATTCCTCGTAAGGAACATGACCTAAAAAGATAACACGGTCTTCTATTTTATTACTTAATACAACGGTTTTTAGCAATTTTGTATATTGTTCGTCAAAACTTTTTCCAATAAGAACAAGATTCAGATTATGATCAATTTTGCTTATAATCAGTGAAAAAGCATGAATCAGTTCAAGAAAGTTTTTGTACTTATAAATGTTTGAAACATATAGAATAAATTTGTTAAGGTTGTATTTCTGTTTAATTTCATTAAGTATGTCGGAATTTAAATCCGGTTTGAACAGTAAGTTTTTACCATGATAAATAAGTGAAGTTCTATGTGCCGGTAATTTATAATAATGACTTAATTTCTTCTTTGCTTTATCTGAAATAAATATAATTTTTTTAGCTTTTCTAATAGATAAACTAGTTAATATTCTCAAAAAATTAAATTTCATCCAATAATAAAGATTTTGTTTCTTTATCATATTACTATCAAAAGGTGCGACAGTTTGTATCATAATTATTGTTGGAAAAGGGCAAAAAATTAACCCAATATTAGCAGGACAATAAAGAATATTTGCCTTAATTTTTTTTAGTATATAACATAAGAAAAACTGCTCCCAAAAAAGGCGAAAAAATATCGAAATGCTAGGAATTTTGAAAGAGAGTATATTGAAGTTTTTATAATTTGTATCTAGTATTTTCTCACCTCTTTTCGTAGTGATAATAATATATTCATTTCTTTTATCTATTTCTGACAAATACCTGAATAGCTGATTTAAATAAGTAACACCTCCTCCCGCAACAGCAGATAAAGCATTTATTGCAATACGCATATTCGATAGATTCTTTAGACCTTCATTTCTTAAATCTTTAGATTATATACCCTTTTATTGGTATGTACGTTTCCGCCATAGATAACCTCTAAACACCGATACGGCTTTTTCTCCAAAATTATTTAAGATTATTCTTCTGGCAAAATGTCGTATAAAATTGTTTGTGTAACTAAGGGGTTCTTTCACTGCCGATGATAGTTTGTGCGCGCTACGAACTCTCCAACCATCGAGTGTAAGTGTTGAACTACTGTTACCACCTACTCGCATACGAGTAAGAATATCTTCAAGTATAATACACGGTATATTAGCCTTTATGCACCTCAGCAAAAAATCATAATCAGCACCAATGTTATAGCGAGTATTAAAAAGACCTACACATTCATATACACTACGTCGTACAAAAGTAGCAGGATGTTGAATAGTCATTCCTTTATATAGATGAAGTATACTCGATTTTAAAATAATTTTATTCCCTTTGGATGAGTTTTCCCATGCCTCTATAGAACCGGAAACAATGCCTACATCAGGATTGCGTACAAATACAGAAACAACTCGCTCAAGGATATTTGGTAACCATGTGTCATCGCTATTAAGAATAGCAACGATTTCGCCAGTTGCACGACTAATACCTTTATTCATAGCGTCGTATATCCCATTATCTGGCTCAGACCTCCACCCAGACATCGCCATCGGATATTTTGCAACTATATCTTTAGTGTCGTCTGTAGACTCCCCATCTTGTATAATAATCTGAAAATTGGTGTAATTTTGATTTATTATACTTTTTATCGTATCTTCGACTGTTTTTGCACTATTAAAAGTAGGTACGATTATACTAACTTTCATAATCCCTTTTTTAAAAGATATTCCATCTAAAATCCTTCTGTGCTGCTAATGAATCATTCCAAAATCACTATATTTTCGGAAGTCTAAACATAATGATTTCATATATATTTAAACACTTTTCGCATAAGAGTTTCAATTTATTAGATTGATTTTACAATTTCTATAAAAATTCTTCGAAAGAAGATATTCGTTCTTCTAAACGATATAATGTTTTTGATCACAAGTTAATACCCAATGCGTAGTTCTAATGCTCTATACTGAGGAAATATAATGGTTTTTAACTATAGTGTCTACTAAAATTCATTCCATCTGGCAGTCAATCATTGAATAATCTTACCAATCTTATAAACAGGCTTATCCTGTGACTCATGATAAATTCTTACTAAAATCTCTGCTAATATTCCAAAAGAAATAAATAATAATGAAGAAATAATAAACAACATTGTTAACATAACTAAAGGTAAAAGATTTATACCTGGAATATTAATAATAAAACGCTCATATAATGTTTTCATACCGACAATCAAGGCAGCAATTAAATTAATTATACCAAAACCACCGAACAGATAGATAGGTTTCTGAGAAAAATCAGCTAAAAATTTAATAGTGATCAAATCAAGCAGAACTTTGACGATCCGAATTAATCCATATTTTGACTTGCCTTTTTTACGAGGATGATGTGAAACTGGTATTTCGGTAATCTTTGCACCTTCCCAATAAGTATAAATTGGAATAAACCTATGCATTTCACCGTATAATTTTATATTTTTTACAATTTCCTTTTTATAGGCCTTTAGTGAACATCCATAATCCCCTAATTTAACGCCACTTATTAAAGAAATCAATTTATTAGCAATAAAAGATGGAAATCTTCTTGTAAGAAACGAATCACATCTATTTATTCTACACCCACTCACTACGTCATAACCTTCGTTTAGCTTTTCCAATAATCTTGGTATATCTTCTGGGTCGTTTTGTAAATCTCCATCCATCGGGACAATCACCTCGCCATTTGCATAATCAAATCCAGCAGATACAGCTGCAGTTTGACCATAATTTTTTTTAAGTACAATAATCTTAATATTAGGATAATTATTTTTATTGATTTGTAACATCTGAAGTGTATTATCCTTGCTACCATCATCTATAAAAATTACTTCATAATCAGCTTGTTTAAAATTAATAGACCGCATTGCACGATCTATTTTATTACAGATTTCTGTGATATTCCCTTCTTCATTATAAACAGGAATTATTATACTTAGTTTAAGTTCCGACATGGTTTTCCCACCATAAGCCTAAAATAAGAATATTCCATAGTTCTTTCCGTAAATCAGCTTTATTTTGCAAGTGAAGATCGTAAAGTTGTCTCAGGAATTTCATATCAAATAACCCTGTTTTGCTTAATTTACCATTATACAAAATATCATACATCATGGTCTTTAGTATTCCTTTTAACCATTTCCCCGTAGGAATGCCAAATCCTTTTTTTCCCCTCTTTAATATATTTAAAGGTAAAACCCCTTTTAATATTTTTTTGTATAGGTACTTTCTGGTTAACCGTCGCATCTTAAACGAAACTGGTAATTGATTAACAAAATTAGCATAATCTTTATCAAGAAAAGGAGAACGAACCTCCAAGGAATTCATCATACTTGCTCTGTCAACCTTCGTCAGGATAGAATCATGCATGTAAAATGTAAGAAAGTTCAAAACCACGCTGTCAATATAATGTAATTCCTTGTGGTTACATTTTTGTTTTAATACATCTTCCAAAAGTTGCTGAAAAGTCAGACCTCCTGCCCATGGAAAAATACTTTTGATTTCAGTGACAGAAAACGTACTCATCCATAATTGATTTCTTAATCCATAATTACCATAAGTTTCAGGATTAAAACCTTTTAAAAAATGTCTTAACTTAAATCCTAAGCTCATATTCAAATTCGAGTTTATTAAAAGAGACGAAGATGCTATAAAATAAATCAGTTTTTGAAGACATTGACTTCTTTCAATCAAAAGACTAAAGGGGATTGCCACAAAAGGATCGTATCCGGCAAATAGTTCATCATTTCCATCTCCACCTAAAGCTACAGTAATCGTTTGTCTAGCAAATTTGGACAACAAATATGTTGGAATAATAGAAGCATCAGCAAATGGTTCATCAAGATTCTCAATAATTGTGGGAAGAAACTGAACCAACGAGTCTATATCCAGGATTTCTTCATAATGGTCTGTACCATACAAAGCAGCAAGCCGTCTCGCATATTGTGATTCATCATAATCTGGCTCATTAAAGCCTATACAAAAAGTCCTTAATTGAGAAATACCACATTGAGCTAATAATGCCAACATACCCCCAGAATCCAAGCCTCCACTTAAAAATATGCCCAATGGTACATCACTAATAAGGCGCTTTCTAATTGCTCTGACAAGCAATATTTTTAATTGTTCCTGTGCTTCAGGTTCTGAAATAGATAACTTCGGTGTAAATGTAATATTAAAAAACTTAACTGGAATAATGGAATTCTGAGTAATAGGTTTATTTACATCAATATAAAAATATGCGCCGGCTGGAAGTTTTAATACAGATTTATATATACTATGTGGGGTTGGAATATAATCAAAAGCTAGATATTTTTGAAGGGATAGTTGCTGTATTTCTGCACGAAAATTTGGATACCTAATAATTGCCTTAATTTCGGAGCTAAATATTAGTTGTTTATTCTGCCATGCATAAAAAAGTGGTTTTTTACCAAAGGGGTCTCTTGCCAAAAGTAACTTTTTTCTTATGGCATCGTAAAGAGCAAACGCAAACATCCCATCTAACTTACTTAATAAATCTAGGCCGTATTCCTCATAGAGATGTACAATAACTTCCGTATCTGTGTTAGAAGAAAATACGTGACCCTTTTTGATCAAATCTTCCTTTAATTCTAAGAAATTATAAATTTCTCCATTTAAAATAATACTAATACTTCCGTCTTCAGAAAAAATAGGCTGATGTCCGGCAGGGCTAGTATCAATAATACTGAGACGTCTATGAGCCAATCCGACGTTGTGATTACAATAACTCCCGGCATCATCAGGCCCACGATGTCGAATGACATCAACCGCATCTTTTAAATCCTGTTCAACGATTTTTAAAGATGTATTCTGATTAATTACACCGAATATTCCGCACACAATGGTATTTTTTGGTAGAGTTTATCAACATAGTTTTCTACTTTGTGTTCATCTACATCAATTATGTCACATAACTTAAAAATCGAATATTTCCCTTCAAAAAATGTTCGGTCAAATTCATATCTTAAGCCAGTAGCTTCTTCCAGAACAGCTAAATTTAAATCCTTCTCAAATTGGATTAAAAATTTTGGTGTTGTCTTAATCAAATTTAACAGCATCGTCATTTTCCATTCAGGGAAAATGGGACTCATAAGAGAATCACAAGTATTCAGCCAAGGGACCGGTGAACGTCTCTCACATAACACATAAAGCTGAGGTACGCATCCCCAAACAAAAATGTGATCGTCATCAGTTGTATTGCTTTTTACATAACCCACAATTTCGGAGGCGGCACGATTTTTCTCAAAAACATCACGATCAGAGTCTGCCCACAGCTTATAGTCAACCGGCTCTTTATTATTTACCAAAAAAAGTAATAGGAAAAACTTAACATCCTTATATACACATACCACAGCAAGAAAACAAATTATTATAAACCACACTTGATTAAACGAAGATATATTCAACCATACCTTATATACACCTAATCCAGCTAATATGGAAACGGGAATTAATACAGGGATGTAATGAAAAGGCAAACACTTACCTTGTAAAACAATATTCGCAAGACACCCTATCAACCAGAAGATGGCAAAAAGTTCTACACTAAGATGAGGATATAGAAAAACACCAAAGCAACACAAAATTATCATAGAGCGACTGCTCAAATAAATATTCCTACCGTAATGCTTTGATCTATAAAAAATTTTTCCACTCGTTACTAATCCATTAGAAACAAATTTTTCAAATCTTGTTCCTTCTACCTTATAGAGTAAAAATTGGAGAACCTTTTTTAATTTTTCATTTTTAACCCACTTATCAATTTTCCTCTCAATATCCTTAATCGTATCGGAAGGTTTCTTATAGTTAAGGGAAAGATACCCAAAAACCCCCAAATTTTCTTTAGTCAATAATCCTTTACTTTTTAAAACCACATAAAAAATTGCAAACGCGGCAAAAGTACCCATTACTGAAACTGGGAAATAAACCAACTTCCACATACTTATCATAAGGAATAACCACATAAAGAAATATTCCATCACCTGAGTAACTTTGAAAAAAAAAGCCGATAAGAACATTAAAAAAACAATTAAACCAAGAAGATAGTTATCAGGTGTTTTTAAAAAGATTCCTATCAGAAGAAAAATAATAGCATTCACAAAATTTGTAGTCCGTTCAGATGTTTCATAGTGCACACCTAAAAAAGGATTACTTGAGAAAAGAAGATAAATAGATGGTACAAAAAAAGAAAGAACTGCCTGATCATGAAGCAAAATTTTTAAAGCAAAAAAAAGAATGATTGCCGTGAAGCAATTTAACACGAGAAACATTTTTCTGGATATAGTTTCAGGATTACGAATACCAAATAATTTAAACCAAAAAATAAACAGAAACATTGAACCTATACGAGCGCAACCCATAAGAATATTTAATTGTTGATTTAATCTTACCCCTCTCTTTCTGAAAGCAGCCCAATAAGCATGCCATCCTGCATCCCTATGACACACTAAATTCATAAAAGGACGATTTGCAATCCAATAAAGTATAAAAACAGCTAAAAAACAACTATAAATAAGCATAGTAATTTTATATTTAGAAGAACGTTTCAAAAAATGTCTTAGCAGTACTCCATAATTGATTAACACGTACACGCTTCAATTGGTCACAAAACTGCTTTGGTCGAAAATAAAAATCCCGTAATGCTTTTTTTTGTAATTTCTTCAACATATCGCCACTTAGCTCCGGAGTGTTCCATATTGGCTTATTTTTTGTATAGGATATATAGCTGGAGTATCTAAGCCAAACAGAAGTATCTATAGAGCCATCTGGTCTTATACCCGTATCAATTTCTCCCTTTGCTTTGAGTTCATTAAATAATGGCGAACCAGGATAAGGCACCAATATGCTGAACTGCGCCATATCTAAGGGAAGTCCTTTGGCAAAACGAATAGTCTGCAAAGAATCATTATAGGTTTCACCCGGTAATCCCAAAATAAATAGACCAGAAACCTTTATTTCTGTGACTCTCTTTACTATCTTAATAGCTTCCTCTATTTTATCTAAGCGTGTCCCTTTTCTAACGTTATCAAGTAAACGTTGAACACCGGACTCAATCCCGAAAGCCATATCATAACAACCAGCCGATTCCATAATCTTTACAAGTTCTGCATCAATAAAACGTACATGCGCTTCACAACCCCACTTGAAATCCAGATTACGTCTTTTAATCTCAGAGCAAATATCAATAACCCTCTTTTTGTTACTTATAAAAAGCGAATCCATAATGAAGATATAATCAGCTTTATATTGTTTTACTAAGAGTTCCATCTCATCAACAACTTTTATTACATCATTTTGCCTCTGTCTATTTGAATTATGGACAACACAGAATGTGCAGCGATGAGGACAACCACGCGAGGTAAACATGTGCTTACCAATGGTGTTTTTCTTACCAGAATAAGGAAGATTACTTATTGAGGGAATATTATAGAATTTTTGATTAACAAGGTCTCTGGCAGGAAAAGGCAGGTCAGTTAAATTCTCAACGATACGACTTCCAGGTGTTGTAACAAACTCACCGTTTTTCAAAAAAGAAACAGATGGAATATCCGAAAAATCTCTTCTCTGATTTTCCAGATTATGCAGAATTTTTAAAAAGGTATGTTCTCCTTCGCCATGAACAACAACATCACAACACTTATTCCTTAAATATCCCTCTGCATATGCTTCGGCATGAACATTTCCAAGAATAACTATAATATGGGGTAGATTACTTTTTAACCACTTCCCCAAATCATATAAAATCGCCCCGTTAGATGTGAATGAAGTAAAACCAATAACATCTGCTTGGGATTCCACCATTCTGTGCTTAAGCTCATTGACAGATAATCTTTCTACATACGCATCAATTACCGAAACATTATACCCGGCATTCCTTGCTATAGCGGCAACGTAAAGTATACCCAGAGGTTCAAAAGGGGTGATTAAATTGGCGCCTGCTCCTAACAGAGCTTCCAAATCATCAGGAGGATTGACCAACAAGACATTCATTACTTATTTTTCTTTGATGCACGAAACCACAATTCTAACTGGGAATAGTAGAGAAGGAACAAATTTAATCTTTTCAATTGAAAAGATATCACGAACTATATTTTTTGCATAATCCAAATCAAAGCTATGCAAATGCCATTCTTCCGTCATATCCTTTGTAAATTTATATTTGCTAATCAAATTAATCATCTTATCGAGACAAGATAAATGCATCAATGTTTTCATTGAATTGATAAACCTTTCGTTAGGAACAGAAAAAGCAAAAAGCCCCTTTTCTTTTAAAAGACGGTAAGCTTCGTAACATATAGCCTTCGGATCCTTTACGTGTTCTAGAACTTCTGAACAATAAATTTTATCAAACGTTTCGGATTTAAAAGGAGTTGTTTCACCATAACTTTGAATAAAATTGCTCTGAACATTATATCTCTTGGATTTTGCTATATTAAGTAAGTCAATTGACAAATCAAGTCCAAAAATATAACCCTTGTCAAAAACTTCCATCAAATTTCCCGCACCGCAACCAAGTTCAAGAATTTTATCGTTTGGATTCACATTTAACAGCGTTAAAATTGCATTGATACGTAATTTCTCAATAATCTTTATAAGAAAAAAGGCATTCTTATGATATGTATCAGGATTATATCTCTTTACCATACTATCGTTCCACAAACGAAATTCTTTATCGTTAATCATCACTCTATTCTCAATATCAGATACAAAAAAGCGCATGCCATCGCTCTTAAAGATTACCGTGTGGATAATTTAAATAATCTTCTCTACCAGATTTTAGAAAACGCCTCAATCCCTGAACGAAGCTTGACTTTTCAAACTCATTTCTATTTTTAAATAACGGATGAAATCGCATTGTTGCCTTTTCGTCTCTATAATATCCATGTTCTAAAAGATCGAGTTGTATAGGGCGCAAAATAAATATTCCATAAGCATAACGGCGGGCAAGTTCTTTTGCTTCTTCTGACATTGGTTGTATATCTTGTAGTGCTTGAATGCATTCAAGGTATGCCTCTCTAGAATCAAAATCATGTGTAAAACCAAGCCTGTCGTATCGGCCTGTACCCGCAGTAAGGGTATTTATACCCATTGCAGATGCCTCAATTCCAATAGTTCCGCGTACAGTAAGACAATAATCCATTGTTTCAAAAAGACTAAATGTATTAATATCACTCTCAGGAGGAATAACTTTAATATGTTCAGGCAATTGACCTAGTGTTTCATAAACTGCCTTTAACTCTACATGCTCTCCTCTATAATTATCCCGCCTTGCCTTAACCACGTTTGCAGGATGAACTTTTATAATCCAGTTAAGGTTTTTATTATTAGCAGCAACCTTAAGCACATTTATAAACCAGTCGTAGTAATCTTCAAACAGATCTTCACCCCAGAAGAAAGTGGCATCCCAGAACATATGGGGAAATATTACGGCAGTTTTTTTACTTAAATCCAATTGTAACTTAGATTCAATATCTTTTTTAGAATAAACTACTTTATTAAACTGAGTTCCAACCTCACTAAACCAGTCCCCACTTTTATAAGTTCTTTCCAGCTCATTACAGAGATCTATCCATAAACCATCATTCCATTCTATATTCTTCACATAGTTCAAAGATTCCGCTGATAAAGAGTGAGGATGAACATTGCTTGTTTTTAGACTAGAATATCGTTTAAGTATTTCCCAGCCACTTTTATGTGCAGCGCAACGTTGAACCACCGGAATCTCGTATCTTAGACATATATCAAAAAGCTGTCCTCCTGGAGTGTAACCACGATCGTTTACACACACCAAGTCAGGAGCAACTTTTCTTAATATAATTTCTACCACAATTGCAGCTCTTAGTGAATAAGCAAGCTGCTCAATAAACAATGCCCTTATTTTATCGTCTCTCAAATTAAAATTGCTTTGTCTGGTTAACCTCATAATGGACGAAGCCGCATGTTTACCAACTTGAATACCATTTCTCGTCAATTCCAAAACATCTTCTAAGGTTACATTTTTAGCTAAATTTTCAGCTTCGGCTTTAATTCGCTTTAAGGATAGGCTTTTGAAATAATCTTCGTAATAATATAAATTTTTAATTCCAAAGATTTTAAAGATTTTTTCAACAAAAGGGTCATATGCTGTCAGTATGTATGCTTCATACCCAAGGGTCTCTAATGCCTTTGCGTAAATTGCCTCAGTTCCAGCCCCATACCAGCCTATGCTAGCAATTAGAACCTTATTATTAGCTGAATTAACAGATAACCTTTCACATATAAACGAAGGCACATTCTGTTTGAGATGTAAAAAAGCGGCCTTTGCAGGTGCATATCTTGATAAATAACTTCCTACTAATTTTTTCGCAGTAACCTTTAAATAAAAATTCAAATCCACGATTATTAATATTTTAAAGTTAATTTCATGCCTAGCAACTATTACGGTCCTTCGTCATAAAGATTCTCCCATCTATCAAAGATTACCCCTGACTTAAATACCCTTTTTATCCCTTCCTCAAGAGGAACATCTGCCTTCCATCCAAGCAGACTCTTTGCCTTGGTGGCAATACAGAATCGTTCAAATATCTCTCGCCCTTCATGCCTGTCACTACCATTAAAATTCCTGCAATATTCGGGACTTAAAACGCCACATTTACCACCTATTTTAATAACCATATGAGCTAGATCATTAAGACTAATAGGACGATCCCCACTACCAATATTGATAATTTCACTATTGGATTTGTCATTAAAAGCTGTCATTATAGTTGCCTTAGCTATATCAGAAACATATGTATAAGACCTAATCTGCCTTCCATCTCCATAAATAATTGGTGGTTTACCATGCATTACATTATGTATAAATTTCGTAATAACAAATTGTGCAACTTGGTAAGGTCCGTAACAATTGAAATATCTTAGTATAGTGTAATTTATGGGATATATTTGAGTATATGCTTTACAAAGTTCTTCTCCTGCAAGCTTTGTAACTGCGTAAACTGTTTTACCTTGTGTAATAGATTGTTCTGTTATAGGATTTTCTATAGGCTCTCCATAAACCTCCGAGGATGATGCAAAAATTATCTTTTTTATTCTCTGTTGAACAGCGCAATCCAACACATTTTTTGTTCCATTTATGTTAATTTCTATGCAGTGTAATCTTTCTTTCTCTGAACGTTTGACTCCAAGAAGTGCGGCTAGATGAATGACAACGTCGCATTTAGCCATAGCTGCCCTCAAACTTGTTGGATCTAAAATGGACCCGTAAAATAATTTAATATTGTCTTTTGTTAAATGCTTAATCCTCGAAATCTGCTCCCCAAGGTCAAACATATGAACTTCGTGCCCTTGCTCTGCAAGCTGATGGCATACTTCAAGTCCGATTAAACCCGCACCACCAGTTACCATTATCTTTTTTATACTCATAAAAATCTCAATGTGGATAAGTTAATTCAAAAAAACTTAATATACTATTTTTTTATCCAGAAGCTGTTCATTCAATTCAATATCTTCAAGAATCTTTACAATTCTTTCTGAACTTTTTCCATCTCCATAAGGATTTATACAATTTTTCAAATCCTTCTTAAAATCATTATCAAATAATGCCTTATTTATAGCATTAGCAATTTCTACACGCTCATGTGACACATTAATAACATTATTGGCTTGCACACGTCCTCGTTGTCTATTCCCAATATTTACAGCTGGCAATTTAAAAGAAGGCGCTTCCAAAATTCCACAACTCGAATTTCCTACGATCACACTAACTTCTTTTAATAAACTGATAAAAACTTGCCTTTCCATGTTTCTATATGTATGAATAAATGGAAGGTTTTCATATTCCTTAATAGCTCGGATAATCTCTGTCCCGCCAGAATCTACATTAGGGTATACAATCAAAGTCTGAATTTTTAATTCAGCAATAGCTTCCATCGTTTGTTTAGCCTGGTTATAAGATTCATCATTCTCAACTAAAACAGGATGTTGCAATACTAAAATTGTTGGCAAGCAAAGAGCGATACCTAACTTTTCATTAAGTTTCTTTTTAGATAATTTTGGATCATGAATGATGGCATCAAGCTGAGGAGCCCCAACATCAAAAATTCTCCACTTTTCTTCACCCATTTTCTCTACTCTTATTGCTGAATCTTCACATGATGGAAAATGGATGTGGCTTAGTTTTGTAATTGCATGTCGCGCAGAACCATCAATATGCCCCGATACATCCCCAGCTTGTATATGGGCAACAGGAATGTTCATATAAGCGGCAGTTATAGCAGCCGCAAACATCTCTGCTCTATCGCCTGTTACAAGTACTATATCCGGTCGTAACATACTAAAGACTTGCGCCAAATTCTGTATTTCAACACCAATAGATTTTGCCCAGGCAGATGGTGTATCACCTCCCACCATCATCTCCACTCTTGCTATAATGGGAAATCCATCTGCTTCAATATCTTTAACTGTATAACCATATTCTTTTAGAAGGTGCATACCTGTTACTATCAACTGGAGTTCTAACCTATCGGATTTATTAATTAAATTAATAACTTTGCGCTTATAACCATAAGTAGCGCGAGATGAAGCAATTACAGCAATTCTTCTCTTCATTCCATGTAACTCCACTTTATTTGTACTCCTTTGGGAATCGCTACTTTTACTTTCTTACCTATAACCTTATTTAAATCTTTTGCAGGAACCACATCATTCCCAGGACTGGGTCTCTTTACCCAGACCATTTCTGAAGTAATCTTCGTCCCTTTAGGTATGTCAACTTCTGAAACCACGCTCTCACGTGCCCATGAGACAATTTGTTGCTCTTCTGTAAATATTTTTCTCTCAGATCCCATTGCCATATACACTGCCTTTACACCCTTTACCAATTCACCCAATTCATAGGGTTCAATTGATGAAGCATGATCCGGACCTTTTTGTAACTTATCTAAAGTAAAATGTTTTTCTATCACACATGCTCCTAACGCTACTGCACCAAGTGCAGTATATATCCCTCGAGAATGATCAGACAGTCCTATAGGAATGCTAAAAGACTCTTTGTACTTTTGTATCATTCTTAAATTTACTATATTATAAGGTGTCGGGTATGCGGAAACACAGTGAGTTAATATAAAGGGTGTTCCAATACTCTTTATAAGGTTAACTGTTTCTTCAACTTCCTTAATAACTGACATCCCAGTTGAAACAATCATTGGTTTTCCCTTGCGGGCAATGTGTTCAATAAGGGGTAAATTTGTTAATTCTCCAGATCCTGTTTTGTAAGAATCTACACCAATGTCTTCAAGAAGTTCCACGCCGTCTCTGCTAAATGGTGTACATAAATAAAATATGCCTAGCTGTTCGCATAATTTTTTTAGTCTGATATGTTCGTCGAGGCTTAAGTTTGTACGCTCAAGTGTATCCCACAGAGGTTCTTCAAAGTTATTCGATTGAGGCGTTTCACGAAGCATTTCATTCTCCAGAACATGGATTTGAAACTTAATACAATCTGCCCCCATAGCGTGTGCAATATAAACCATCTGTTCAGCAATACGAATATCCCCTTCATGATTAATACATGCCTCAGCAATAATAAAAGGTTTATAATCCGGACCTATTGGCCTATTCTTTATTGTTACAGGTCTAATCATTATAAAAACCTATTACGTGGTTTTAAGCTTCATATAAACTTCTGCAAACTCGAAATCAAAAGGAGTATTAATGTCGATAGCCTCTTCTTCCGAAACGATTACAGGATATAATATATCTCCCAAAACTGATTTTTTCTGTCGTAAGATATTTGTTTTCGTGCCATATATCGTACTGCTTTCCTTATACAACGGTATCCTTTCTTGGCGTCTTCTGGATTGTCCAGGAAACAAAAATTCAAACTTGCCATCTATTATTTTCCCATAACAGCTCCTGGACTCTATCACCCCAATAACCGAATCAGCCTCCGTAGTTTTAAAAACTTCTACACACCTATCAATTAGTTGTGGCGTTCGAAAAGGAGACGTGGGTTCTAATGTAAGAACGATATCTGGCTCAAAACCATACATGCGCTTTAATTCATCAAGAACGTGAAGTAATGCCCATTCTGTTGGCGTTTCATCAGTTGCCAGTTCTGCAGGTCGTACAATGACTTCTGTATTAAATTCCTTGGCAACTTGAGCAATTTGTGGATGATCAGTAGAAACAACTAACTTATTTATAGATATAGACTTCTGTGCAGATTCTATTGTATATGCTATTAACGGTTTACCGCAAAGCTCTCTAATATTTTTAAGAGGAACAGACTTAGAACCCCCGCGGGCAGGAATAACTGCTAAAACTACCAATTATTAATCCTCAAATAATGGCTGACAAATACTACAAAATTAGAGATATAAACAATATTTCTTTAATTATGCTTGGAAGAAAGTGCTTACAACATGGCATCCTTTACAAGCCTTTATTTGGGATCTTTTTCCTTCAAAATGGTTTTTACGAAATACTGTATAATGTTTACCCCTCCATATTTGTGCAAAACTATCTTTTTCTATGTTGCCAAGATCTATAATTTCAGGGTTATATGAGAGTTCGCAACAAGGTAAAACTCTTCCATCCCAGTGTATGACTGCTGAATTCCATAAAAAAGGACACGGTTTATTGGTTGTCTCTGTTGCCGCATAGTTATCTAAACTACTTCTGTAAGGCAAGATACTTTTAGGTGCAAATTCTTTAACCTGTTCAACATCAAAGAACTGTCCTGGACGCGGAATAACTAAATTAACACCCAGAGATAAAAATTGTTTCTTATCTTCGTTAAATAAATGTTCATTATAAGAAAAAATTAGATACCGAATTGCTATAATTGTAGAGACATTCATCGCTCTCTTAGTCTTACAAAGATTAGAAATTCCTTCTTTAACTTTTTCAATACTTCCACCTCTATGGTATTTAATATAGGTTTCCTGATGGAAACCACTAACTGAAATAATAATCAAATCCGGTTTACCTTGAAGAATCTTTTTACAATTTTCCATAGTAAAAAAATGCCCGTTAGTAGAAATGATTGTTGCAATTCTATTTTTTGTTGCATATGCCACCATATCAGGCAAATACTTATTCATGAAAGGTTCACCAGAGGAGTACAATAACAAAAAAAGTAACCTATCGCTAAGTTCGTCTACAACTTTCTTAAAAATATCAAATTTCAAACTTCCTAAAGTTAAAGCCTTGAATTTGCTTTCTTCATTGACATGGCCATGCTTATTAAATAAATCAACCCTGTTAGATAGTTGACCTTCGCTATTTCTACAACGAGGGCAGGAAAGATTACACAAAGAAGATACCTCTACCATTATTGTGGAAGGAAAAGGAGGTTCTACTGACAATCTAAACACATAGATGCACTTTGCTTTCAAAAAATTGATAATTTTTTTACGTGTTAATTTTCTTTCCTTTAATACGACAAAAATAAGTAACATCAGGAGTCTCAAGTTCCGTACATAATGAGGTATTCCTGAGTAATTAATAATTTTATTTATGTTCATTAAGTTTTCAAAGTAGCAAAAGCATGAAATCCAAAGAGCCGAATTTAATTATTCTCACACTTTTCAGAATGCCTATGAGCTTCCCACCGTAAGTGTATCCAATCAGAAGCACTCATTTTATATCAGAATTCAACACGGGTTATTCAATTTCACAAAATACCCTTTGATACAATACCTTCGTTTTACCAAGTAACATTGATTAATTTAGAAAAAATAACAGTGAGCCATGCAGAAATTAATTCTACAAGATGTACGACATGAAATTTAGAAGGAATAAAAGCTTTCAGTAGATTAAAATCATAATTTCTTAAAAATAAACTTAGTCCATACCCTGTATGAAAAACTTTTCTAAATGCATAAAATAAGACATATGCTTAAACCTTAAATAAGCTATTGGCTGATACATTTTTAACAACATTCTCAACATTCTTTTAGATGCCCTATGAATACCTGAAGGAAACGCAAGATAGCTTGTACAGTTTATGCTCTCCAAAATTTTATTTTCCCTGTCACTCATCCAGTGATTATAGTATTTACCCCAACCAGTTGATTCCAATTGTGCCCATCTCTCAAGACAAGTTGGTTGAGTAAACCCATACTCAACAGCTTTTTGAAACATAGGGGTGCCTGGAAAAGGAGTGAAAATATTGAATGGGAACCATGCATTCTTATTTTTCTTGTATAATTCTACTGCTAAATTTACTGTTTTTTCTATTCCTTTGATTGTTTCCCCTGGGAAACCAATAATCATGTTATATTTTACTGCAAAAGTTCTTCCTACGAGTTTTTCATTGGCTAAAAGTATCTCCTCAATCTTGAATTTTTTATCTATCATATCTAAAATCTCAGGATTAGCGGACTCAATCCCTATACTAAATTCAACACACCCACTGTCTTCAATTTTATCAAGAAGCTTCGAAGTCATTTTATTTACTGTTTCAACACGAACCCCCTGTGTCCCCCAATAAATTTTTAAATTAGCCTCTTTCAAAGCATCTACAAATCGTTCTACACGTTTTAAATCCACCATAAAATTATCATCAACCAAATAGAACGTGCTAATGCCATATTTCCCTTTTAGAAACACCATGTTTTCAATAATCTTTTCAACAGTTATCGCCCTCCATAGTCTTTTAGAAGTAATTGGAGTCGAACAAAATCCACAATTGTATGGACATCCTCGGCTGGTCAGAATATCAAGCGACGGTAGGTTATCTACAGAAAGTGAAGAATATTTTGGAATATCAAGAAGGCGATATGGAAACATGGGAAGAACGTTGAGGTCGTTGATAAGTGGTGCAGGTAGGTTGATTTTTATTTCTCCGTTATCCTTATATCCAATACCACCTATCTCTGCTAAATTCTTTTTTTCGGCAAATGCTTTAACTAATGCAAAAAAGGTCTCATCGCCTTCATTGATAACAATAACATCAACCAAAGGTGATTCAAGAGTTTGTTTTGGCACTAGAGTTGGGTGTGGTCCCCCCCAAACAAGAGGGACATCTGGATTTATTAACCTTACTGCATTTGCAACCTCTAAAGCACTATTAATCATTTTCCCTGTAAAACATCTTATTCCAACACAGAGTGTATTACAATCTATCGCATTTTTTAAGGTTTGTTGCCAATTACCGTCAATTCTTAAGTCTACTATCTTAATAGAAAATCCTGCCTTTTCTGGCAATGAAGCAATAGCCAAAAGACCATTCGGAACTCTGATTGCGATTTCGTCAAACCGATTTCCTCCAGGTTGAACTAATACTATATCTGCCATAATTTATCCTAAATTTATCCTATTACAAATGAGCCTTCAGAACTACAAAAGTGTTTAAAATGGGTGTCTGCAAAAATCATCGCAAGATTATATTGTTAAAAGTTTTCTGAGCAGTGTACTGGTACAAAAATGCATCATCAAAAAAGTTTATCTTGTATATTCTCCTCTAAGGAGGTTAAATAAGCCTAACCCCATTTTAAATTTCTGTAAAAACTCTGTTAAAGTTCTGATTTTTTTAAACTCATTAAACATATAACTCAATCTAAAATAAAACCTTTTTACAGATTTATCTCGCAATCTTATTAATTCCTCTTTCGATATCAGATTCTCTATTACATAAGGAATCTCAAAGGATGGAATGGGATTCATCGTAAAATCTAACCAATAATCTTCTGGGATAATTTTTTGTTTCAAAGCATTCTCGTAAGCTTCTGTACCGGGATATGGAATTGTTATAGAGAACTCAGCATAATCGGTATCCAGCTCAAGGGCAAATTCAATAGTTTTATGAGCATCTTCAGGCGTTTCTCCCGGTAATCCAAACATAAAATACGTTAGTATAACAAACCTATATTTTTTAGTATGCTTAATTGCTTCCCTTACCTGATCTGTAGTAATATTCTTCTTTATTAATCTCAAAACCTTATCACTACCTGATTCTACACCATAATGAATACGATAACAGCCTGCCTTTTTCAACTCAATTAAAACATCTTCTTTTGCCCGGTCAACCCTATCACGAATAGCCCAATCTAAATCCAGTTTCTTATCTATGATACCTTGACAAATATCCTTTGTACGCCGATGGTTCCAGTTAAATGTATCATCATATATCTCCACTTCTTTTATTCCTAAGCTGTTAATAATCTCAAATTCTTTAATAACACTCTCTGCACTTCTCATAACAGGTTTTTGAAAATTTAGTTTACAATAAACACATCTAAAAGGACATCCTCTACTGGTAATCATAGAAGTCACAAATCTATTATGGCTTAACACCGAGTAATACCTTTCCATCGGTAACAAGGTTCTATCAGGAATAGGTAAACTATCCAGATCTTCGCATACATATGGTATATAATTTCCATATTCTACATTACGGAAATACACCCCCGGTATTTCTTTATTCTCATGGTTCTCTATGGAAAGATAATTGAGAAGATTTACCATTGGAATTTCTCCATCACCAAGTATAATAGAGTCTATACAATCAAACGTAAGGGCTTCTTTTGGGAAAATATTGATGTGCGGACCACCCATTGTAATATGACAGCCAGGATACCTCCCTTTAAGTTTCTTTGCTATTTCTAATGATTGGTACCAAAAATCTGTCCATGCACTAACACCAATAACATCATATGAATCCTTTATAAATTCTAATATGTTCCCTCGATGGACATCGTCAAGCTGACAGTCAAGAATTTCAACATCATGGTCCGTCATCTCCTTAATGGCAGTTGCAACATACAATAAACCAATAGGTGGTTTAAAACCAATTCCCTCATCCGTGTTATATATACTGAAAAGGGTTTTAATACAATCCCTATTTGATGGTTGAATTAATAGTACTTTAAACCGTCGCATATATTCTTAAAATGATGATAACTTCTTACAATGTTTTTTCTTCGATAATACTTTCCACTAAATCAATAATTCTGGCTTTACTAATATGGTGAAGAATAAAATCACACACAAAGCCAGTCAGAAAGATGCTTACGCCTACTATGCAAATAGTTGTTGATAAAGGCAAAAGCAAGGTAATTCTTGACATGTAATTATCACCCAAACCCAGAACAAAAAGAGTATGCCTGAACATAAGATAAAAAATCGTTGCGAAACTAGGCACTATAAGTAGTAATCCCAAAGCCCCAAAAAAATAAAGCGGACTGAATCTGTATTTATACATAAAAAGAATTGATAAAAGATCAAAGAGCCCCTGATAGCGGAATACTGAGTATTTTGAACCCCCGTGTTTACGCTTACAATGGGAAATTGGAAGTTCGGTGACTTTAAATCCCATAAAATGGGCTAATAGGGGAATAAAACGATGGTATTGACCGTATACCAATATTTTTTTAACTACTTCTGCCCTATAAATCTTAAAGCCGCAATTGAAATCATGTAATTTAAGCCCGCCAAAGTACGAAACCACTAAATTAAATAACCTTGAACCCAATACTCTAACCAAACTATCCTGCCTCTTCTGCTTCCAACCAGTTACAAGGTCATACCCCTCATTGAGTTTTTCGATCATGATTGGTATATCTTCTGGTTTGTCTTGAAGGTCGCCATCAATTGTTATAACAATATTGTTTTTCGAGTAAAGAAAACCGGCCATAAGCGCTAATGCTTTACCATTATTCCTTCGCAAAAAAAGGCTTTTTACATAGGTTTTTTCTATACATAACTTCTTTAAAATTTCTTTTGATAAATCTCTGGAACCATCATTTACGAAGAGAATTTCAAAGTCTTTACTCTTCCCCATAACTTCAAAGGTTTTATAAACTCTGTCACATAATTCTACCAGACTTTTTTCCTCATTATAAACAGG
The DNA here is from genome assembly GCA_964511025.1 of uncultured Candidatus Peribacteria bacterium. Classification (GTDB taxonomy): domain Bacteria; phylum Patescibacteriota; class Gracilibacteria; order UBA1369; family GWF2-33-10; genus CAZEDK01. The sequence goes on from CAZEDK010000002.1 coordinate 34,500, forward strand.
CACAATTACAGTATATTCCATTGTGTTATTCCTATGCTATACAACCTTAATTTGTTTGCCTTTGTATAAACGGAATATCCCATTTATACTTCTTAGCTATAAAAAATCCGAAAAAAAATAAAATCCATACCCCTATCGAAACATAAATTCCTAAATGGAAGGGGGTAGTATCAAAATACAAGTTAACCATATACTGACCAGAAGGCAATTTAACCCCTTTAAAAATACCATTCGCCTTTATAACTTCAAAAGCTTCTTTTTCTGTATTATCGAATGTTGGAATTAAAGCCCAATTCCATATATTTGCTTTTATATCAGTATGATTTCCTCCATCTGCTTTTGCTTTCCAGAAAGGATGCCATGCGTCTGCTATAACTAAAATATTCTCCTTATCACCGTAATAATCAAAAACCAAAGAACCATAAGAGAATTTCTTCAAAGATATTCTGGAATGCCCTACACCTACTGGCATAAAATTACAATCTTTTTCATAAACGTAAGCAGTTCCCTGAACTGGATTTTCAGGCCATTGATTTTCCTTCAGTGTCTCTATTTTTTCTGCCAAATAATAATATGGCCAGGCGGAAAGATTTTTGTAAACATAAAGTTGTTTGTCTTTGAAAGCAAGTGATAAATAATCTGGAGTAATTGTAAGCTCGCGGTGAGTATAATAATAAGAGACTGCCCCCATATTAAGAAGTTCAGAGGATATTAAAGGGCCTCCACGCAACTCTCTCAAATCATTTATTCTTTTTATTCCATCACCATTAAAAACATTATAAGTAAATTCTGCTACATTTTTTTGACTGTAAGATTTATTATGTGAAATAGTCATAGTGGGTTGTTCAAAAAAGCTGGATATATATTCAAAATGTCCACCACCGTCCACTTCTTCCCAATTCTTCTTAAAAAATTCCAAGTTTTTTTCACTATCCGGCGTTTTTTCAAAAAACGCGTAAAAACGGTCTGTGGGTTGAAAATCCGGCAGAGTTTTGCCTCGCCATATTATTTCCCTCTCATTTAAAGGCTGTATCCCCCATGAAAACATAATGGCGTTAAGGATTAATACACCAGCAATAATCTTATTGTATTTAGATAAGACTGATGAACCAAAACCCTTCTTTATAAATAGAAATATTAAAAATCCGCTTGTCATATAGAATATTAGAGAATACCAATGCATTGTCTCCTGTAAACGTTTAACATTAAATACCATACAATGCGCAACCAGTTCCTTAGAACTGATACTCTTCATAAAAATAGACACGAGAGCCGGCAGCAATTCAGGCACCAACATTGCAAGGATACTGAAAATTACCAGGACAAAATAAATAGTAAAAAGAATAATGGCTATTATTTTTTGAATTAATGCTCCACAACGAATTCTTATTTTAAAATCTTGTTTTGAAACTTCAGATAGAAATATCCCTAAAAGGCCAATTTGAAGGGATTGAGAAGCAGGAAACGATTCAATAAAATTGGCGTAAGAAACTGTAATTAAATTCTCAAAAGGGGGAAAAGTTCTATATAAAAATTCATAAATATAAGTAATAATAATAAGCCATTTCGTTGCAAATTCCCAGAAGCTGGTTGACTTACGAAAAAGGAAGAATAGAAAGACAAGTGGAAAAATTATATAAGAGCTGAAGTGGCTCTCTGGCGGCAACAACTCACTTCTTACTAACAATGTTTGTTGGGAAGGGTACCATCCCATACAAATAAAATTAATTACATGATGGAACATCTGTACAACATTAACGATGCCCGCCTTTTCATATATATGGTCTCGAGTATATCCTATGAGGTGTTTTTCTAAAAAAAAGGCATAGCAAATCCAAAACCCAAGTAAAACAGTTATTAGTGCTCCTAATGAATGTAAAAAAACGCTTTTGAGTAATACCCTCCTTAAAGAGTCTTTGTAATATATGTAGTAAATAATACAAAACAAAATACCTACAAAATTAAGTGTGGTAAAACAAACAACATTCCCACAAAACAATACGAACCATAAGAGAAAAGAACATTGAAAAAGATGTAAAACCTTAGGTTTTTTAAAGTAATCATATAACAGCATTAAAAAGAGGGGTGTCGCAACAGAGAGCGCTATCGGGTTTCTAGTAGAAAAGGTTGATTGTAGTGAACCAAAAACAACAAGTGGGGCAAGAAAGCAGGTAATGTTGCCAAGCTTAGGCGCAACACGCTTTAAGAAATAATATTGAGATATTCCAGCAAATATAAGAAGTAAAAGCACTGAAGAGTTGTAAGCAAATACCTCGTGACCAATAATCTTTTGCCACAAAGTATAAATTGACCATGCATGAACCAATCCCGGTTCACCAAAAAATGTTGAAATACCAAATCCATGATCAGGTCTCCAGCCATTACCAATAGCATTTCCATGTGCATAGAAGAAAGCAACAATTCCATCCTCTATGCAAAGGAAGTTTGCGCCTAAGAACAATTTGTAATAACCTAAAAAAATAATTATAACAATGCAAAAGATTGAAATAATATCTTTATTATCAAATACCAACTTTCTTAACCCACACTTTACACTGCTCATGGTTGCCTATTTTCTTTAATTTCTAATTTCAAATCAGCGTTCACACAACGATTCGACAACAAATGTCACAAACCAACCGATACTTGCGGAAATTTTTCAAGCCATTTCCCAAAAACCATAAGGTTGAAAAGGATTCTGTAATTGTTCCTTTTACCTAGCAGATGCTGTTCTTTAAGATGCTCCATGTACAAAGGATCAACCAATCCATTATTCCATATCTTCGACAAGAGTATTTCGTCCATTTTGCTTCTCAAAACTGTTTTTAACCATCTGGCAAGGGGAAACGTAAATCCCTGCTTCTTTTGGTTATAAATCATTTTTTGAAAACCACGTTGATAGGCGACATATTTTAGAATTCTCTTGAGTTCACCTTTACTCGTTTTAAAGTAATCCGGAAGCTTATTTGCAAATTCAATGAGAGAAACAGAAAGAAAGGGAGACCTTACTTCTAGACTGTTTTGCATTGCCGAACGGTCAGTATGCAGACACACGAACTCTGGCAAAAAAAATTTTTGATAGAAATATAAAAACATTTGTGTCCGTGATCTACCCTCCATTCCTGAAAGCCCTCTTCTAAAATCTTCAAAAAGAGTCCCTTCTTCTCCCTTACGAGAAAAGAAGCCCGAATCCTGCCATGGGCAAAGCATTTGTAATTCTTCAGGAGAAATAGCTCCCAACCATAAAGGGAATCTTGTTGTCTCGTGTGCAGGAAAACCTTGTAAAAGTGATAATGCTCTAAACTGTAAACCCAAATACTTATCATTTCCAGGAAGAAGGTGTTTTACTAACTTGTTTACGCCCGATACAAAAAACTCAGGAATACTGTTAAAAAACCTTTCTTTTTCTAAAGCCAGGAAACTAACATATCCTGCAAATAACTCATCCGCCCCATCTCCAGCAATGGCTACTGTAATATCGGATCGGCAGGATTTTGCCAGAAAATAGGAATTTACAAAACCAGGGTCTCCATGCGGCTCGTCAAGAAAACTAAAAAAAACATCTATAGAATCTTGTATAGATTTAAAATTCATCAAATAGGCATTTCTTGTTTTTATCTTCAACTGGTCTGCAACAATTTTAGCCTTATCCCATTCATCAAAATCACTCTCACCCATTGAAACACTGAATGACGATATTTCTTGGTTAAATTTATGACATGAATCAAGCACTAGAGAACTATCAATCCCGCCGCTCAGAAAGACTCCGTAAGGAACATCTGATCTCATTGAAATTTCACAAGAACGGTCGAATAATCGCTGAAACTCTAAAGAAGCATCTTCAAAACTTATATTTAACAGGTTATTACCAGGAATTGAATCCCAATAGCGTTGTAGAGATACGCTTCCATTGTCTATTTCCAAATAACAACCGGGGAGCAACTTTTTCACGCCTACCAGAGGAGTTGTATCCCATATATAATATGAATTGGTTAAAAATTTCAGGAAAGTGTTTAGGTCAATCTGCCATTTAAAACATTCCAAAGCTAACAAGGCGCGTAGTTCAGAGGCATAAACTATACCTTCATCATATACATAATAATAAAGTGGCTTTTGCCCAAGATGATCCCGAAAAAGATACTGTTTCTCTGAAATTGTATCATGAATTGCCACCGCAAACATCCCATCAAACTTTAAAAAAGCATCCTTACCCCAAAGCATAAAAGATGCAAGAAGAACCTCTGTATCCGAGGCAGTTCGAAATTTAAAGTTTTCATTTTCAAGCTGATGTCTTAATTCAAGATAATTGTATATTTCACCGTTAAAAGTAACGATATATCTTCCTTTTTCATCAATAAAAGGTTGATTAGCCTCTTCGCTAAGATCTATTATCTTTAGCCGCCGATGCCCCATATAAACATTATTAGAATACCACTCTCCCTGAGAATCTGGTCCTCTATGAACCATTGTTGAAAGCGCTCTCCTTGCATAGAGCATTTCCTCTTTTGTCAGATGAGACCCTTTATTTTTTATCCATCCAAAAATAGCGCACATGCTTGTTAACCATTAAACATAAGTATATGTTTTAACCTGAAGACAATTGATAGTAATATAGCTTTTTGTATTAAACAATTATGGTGATAAAGTAACAAACGTTTTATCTATTAAACAATTCTACGGACTGCTTAAATCTTTCAGGAATTTTTATATCAATTACTTTTTTCCTAATCTTACGGTCTGCTTGGTGGGAAATTTTTTTTAAAATCATTATCAAAAATCCTGCGTGGCATATAAAATTACATGGCTTCCCAGTTTCTCAAAGCGGAAAGGCACATGCAAAAGATCCTTTAATTTTTCTTTAATTGCCTGCTGGGATTCAGGCGGTGCAAAAAAGAGTATGAAACCGCCTCCTCCTGCTCCAAGCAATTTCCCACCCAGAGCCCCGGTGCGTAAAGCAGTTTCATAAATTGCATCAATCTCGCCATTTGTTATCAAATTGGTAATGGTCCTCTTAATCTTCCATGATTCATGAAGAAGCTTTCCAAAGTCATTTATATCATGAGCATTCCCGTTAAGGATCTCGATTGCGTCTTCTACCATCTCCATCATAGCTTTTAACTCAATTTTTTTTTCGTGGGTTTTTTTAATCTGTTCATTTGCGATATCAGATGCATTCCTGGAAAAATGCGTGAAAAATAACATAAGATGATCCTGGAGCAAATTTAACTTTTCCTGAGTAATTGTTATAGGTTGGACATAAAAATCTTTTCCTGCTCTAAACTCAATTTTGTTAAGCCCCCCAAACGAGGCAGCCACTTGATCCTGTGAACCAACACTTTCCTTAATGAGATCTTGTTCAACATGGATTGCATCTCTGGCTAATTGCCTTTTTGTTACCATCTTACCGGTCAAGGCATATAAGGCATTTAAAAAACCAACGGTAAAAGCAGAACTCGAACCAATTCCCGATTGAGCGGGAATATCGCTTGTATGGACCATTTCAACCCCTTTTTCAACATTTAAAAACTTTAGACACTCGCGGACAGAGGGGTGCTTAATTTCATCAATACTTTTTGTCTCCTCACGAAATGAATATCGTATGCGATAGTTATAATCAAAAAAGGGCGGAAGATATCTACAGCTAATATAGCAGTACTTATTTATGGTAGTGCTAATAACAGCACCTTCATTCTCTTTATACCAGACTGGATAGTCAGTCCCTCCACCAAAAAATGAAATGCGAAATGGGGTTCTTGTTATAATCATATCTAAATATTCTAATTTCTAGATTATACCTTGCGTGCTTCTCTATACCATTCCATCGTTTTTCCTATACCCTCTCGTATATCGGTTTTTGCCTTAAAACCTAAAATTTTCTCTGCCTTCTCTGTATCAATAAGTCTTACAGGAATCATCGAAGGTTTATTTGCGTCATAAATAATCTGAACATCTTTAAACCCATCAATTTCTAATGCTATCTGTAATATTTCTTTAATACTGTATCCCTTACCATAGCCGATATTGATAGGATCGAAAGTTTCTATCTTCTCAGCAGCAAATATCATTGCATCAATAAAATCATCAATACAAATCAAGTCCCGAATATCATTGCCTGTTCCCCATACCTGAATCGGATTGTGTCTTTCAACCACTTTTCTTATTGTGGCAGCCATCATATGGGAAGTTGCAAAGTCAAATTTGTCGTAAGGTCCGTAAATATTAGACGGTCTCAGAACAACAGTCGCCATCCGATCTTTAAGCTTTTCGGAGTAAAGTTTGCAGAGAATTTCTGTATATCGCTTCATCCATCCAACACCAAAATAGGTATCATACGGATCACCATCAAATATTTCGTCTTCTTTAACTGGCCTATCTCCAGAGGGTGGATATGCAGCATTACTGCTGAGCCATATAAATTTTTTCACTTTTGCAAAGTAGGCAGCCTCTAACATCTGAGAGTTCATAATAATATTAGGTGTAACATGGACAAGCGGAGTGGATGCTATCACCGCCGCCCCAGAAGTATTCGCTGCACACATAAATACATACTCTACGTCACTGACGACCCTCTTACAGTCTTCCATATGCAATAAATCGCATTCGACATATTCGATTCTGTCATCAAGAATAACAGGAGATTTTTTGTGAATAGTAGCTCTTATATTAGCTCCAAGTAATAATAGCCTATTGATCAAATTTACCCCAACAAAACCTGCCCCGCCTGCTACCAGTACACTTTTATTCTTAAAAAACATTTACCCTGCCAAATTATTACTTGTACATTCTTTAGTAAAAACATTGTACTTTTTATCTATTACATCTTTATTTTTAAGATACCAGTTTAATGTTTCCCTTAGTCCTTCTTTTAAGGTTATTACTGGAACAAATCCAATCTTTTCACGAGCCTTTGATATATCTGCAACCCTATATTTTATACCCGAAGGTTTTTCTTTATCCCATATCACTTTTGGAGATTTACCAGTTACTTCCAAAATCATATCAACAATTTCTTTTATTGATAAACCAATACCGCTACCAAGATTAATAGGATCACAACAGGCATATTTCTCCAATGCAAGCAACATACCTCGTGCAACATCTCTGGAAAATACAAAATCTCTTACTGCAGAACCATCACCCCAAACTACCAAAGGATCTTCTCCTTTAAGAATACGTCTGAGTAAAACAGGAATTACCAATCCAGTTCTTGGATTAAAATCATCGTATGGTCCATATGTATTCACAGGGCGTACAATAGCAATTTTGTCCCATCCATATTGTTCTTTATATGCCTCAGCTTGTAATTCACCCATTCTTTTTGCCCAACCTGCATAACTGTCGCCAGGCTGAGGGGGACCGCTCCATGCATTTTGTTCAACAAAAATTTCTGCTGGAGGATAAACACATATACTGCTTGCAAAGAGATATCGTTCAACCCCTGCCAATCTGGCAGCTTCCATCATATTTGTGTTAATAAGTAAATAATTTACAAAAAAACTCGCCCCTTGGTTTCTGCCAATACCAATAGAACCTTTAACACCGGCAAGATGGAAAACAAAATCAATTTTTTCTACCACTTTGCGACAAAAGATACCCTCTCTCAAATCACCTTTTACAAACTCAACATTTTTGGGAATATCAATTGGTTCATCAAGGGAAACAACCTTTACATTTGCACCTGCTTCTATCAACATAGATACAAGAGGCCGTCCAATTAATCCTGTTCCACCTGTTACAAGTACTCTTTTCCCTTTGTACAATTAAATATTAATCCTATAAAATTTCTTGCTTGAGATATTAATTCAATGAACGCTAAAAGAACATTAGTATTCGGAGGCGTACGTATAGCTATTTAGCTACTGAAAATGAGGGGATATATGACCAAAGGAAGCACAACACTTTATTGCAATTTATTACTTCAAAACAAGAGGGCGCTTACGACGTTCATACTTATCGTAGGCTTCTTGCTGGTAATTTAAAAGGTCTTCATCAGATACTAGAGATAAATTAGCTGCCACACGTTGATACCAGGTATAACTTTCAAGATTTTCAGCTTCATCTTCTTTTATAATCTTACGCTCCATAACCATTTTAAATAAAGGCGTACCGGGATATGGAGTTGCAATCATGAATTTAGATTCATCCGCATCCAATTCACTCGCAAAATCAAGAGTTGCACGTATTGATTCATGAGTATCTGAAGGATGGCCAATTATATAACTGGCAAGAAATGGCATTTTTGCTTTCTTTAAAACTTTAGCTGCCATACGAAATTGTTCCTTGATTTCACCTTTCCCAATCATACTTAATATTTTTTCGTCGCCTGACTCAACTCCAATAGCAACACAAAAGCAACCTGCTTTTTTAAGGGCATCAACTATCTCAAAATCAATACAATCAGCCCTAGCCTGTACATAAAAGCGGATATCTAATTTCCGTTCTAAAATCATTTTGCAAATCGCCAGAGTGCGTTTGTGATTAATAGTAAATGTATCATCGTAAAATTGAAATTCTCTAATCCCAAATCTATTAACTGCATTTTCAATTAAATTTACCACGTAATCGGATGAATGGAATCTGACTTTTCTCTTCCATGTAACCTCTGAAGCACAAAAATTACAATACCATGCGCATCCCCGTCCAGATAAAAGCCCAAAATGGGGACCATAAAAAAAATTAGGCTCTACATATGCGCTTAAATTCTCTAAAAGATCCCATGCTGGCAAAGGTAAAACATCCAAATTTTTAATGAATGGGCGGACTGGATTTACTCTGACACCTTTATCATGTCGTAATATAAGACCGGGTACACCTGAGATATCTTTACCTTTCTCTCTTAAATCTAGAACCTCCAATAGGACTTCTTCCCCTTCACCAATAATCCCGTAATCAATTGCTGGGTCTTTAAGAGCATGCTGTGGCAATCCTGTGACATGAGGACCACCCACTACCACAACAACATCTTTATTGGTGATTTTACAATGCTGTGCGATTTTAATAACTATAGGAAAGCGTGGGGTTAAACAAGTAAATCCAATTATCTGTGGTTCTGATTTCATAATTTGTTCGGCCATATCATTAACATTGCCACCCCTAATATCAAAATCTATAATGTTAACCTCGTGCCCCTTTTCACGGACATAAGATGCCAACAAAGCGATATTGGTAGGCGTACGGTAAACTTGCTGTTTTTTCCATTCTCCAGATTTTTGCAAGTTAGGTGGTTGTACTAAAGTCACTCTCATTTTCTCTATCTTAGTAATTTATTAACACTTCTATGTTAAATGTGCCTCTTTATTTCTATCTCCTCTATATAAAATCTATTTTACACATATTGGATATAGAAATACCTTTATACGAAATGTCCCACTTCGTCTCTTTGAGACAGAATTGGATTCTTAATTGGCCACCAAATATTTAACTTGGGATCATTCCATTTATAGGTAAATTGCCTTGCAGGATTATAATATGAGGATTGTTTGTAATGAAAAATTGCTGTATCGCTTAGAACCAGATGCCCATTGCCATATTGGGGAGGGACTAGCACCTGATATCTATTCCTGTCTGAAAGAACGAAAGGTTGCCATTTACCAAAATTCCCTGAATTTGTATCACAATTCACAACCACCAGATAAAACTTTCCATAAAGGCAGGAAATTAATTTCCAGGTTGTATCATCACCGTGAAGACCGCGAATAACATTTTTCGAAGAAACAGAAATATCATCCTGAACAAATTTTATATCTATACCATTTTTCCTATACAAATCCTCATTGTATGTTTCTATATATTCTCCTCTATGATCTTCAAATATATCTAGTTTTATCAACAACACACCCTCTAGCTTAGTCTTGGTTATTTCCATAAAATTACACTTTCTATTTTACTCCCTGAAATAGTTAATCTTTTTAAGGCATTCACTCCAATTTTACATACAAACTTCATGTTCATATCAGTAAGACATACATTGCTCTCTGAGATAATGCTGTAACTCTTTGATATTATTAATAATCTCATCCCGAGAGAAATTTTTTCCCCATTTGCCGGTTTTTTCATACTCAAAAGGCAACCCAAAATGTTCTTCATCTGAAAAACGGAAGAGTAAATGTGCATGTTTGCTCCAGTCGTTATCAATGTATTTAATCCCATATTCCACAGGATTCTCAAAAATATCAGAACCAGGAACAGGGCAAAAACCTGAGATGTTGACATAATCAGGTTTTGTCTCCTCAATAAGTAATCGAGTAATATTAACTATATCGGGAGGTTCTCCTGGCAGTCCCAAAATAAGACACATCTTTACTTTTATACCAAACGATTTACAAAGAAAAATAAACTCCTTAGCCTTATTAATTGTTTGTTTTTTATTGATGATATCTAATACTTGCTGTGATGCGCTCTCTATACCAATAGCAAGTTCAACACACCCCGTTTCCCGCGCCAGAGCTATAACCTTCTTGCTTGCGCCAATTTTCGTTTGACCTCTCCAAATCACATCTGTACGTCCAATTGCCTCTAAAAAAGGGATGGCTACTTTACTAGACAGAGGAATGCAAATTTCATCTCTGAGGTTTATACCCTTAATACCATACTCGTTTTTAAGATATCTTATTTCTTCTTCTACCGATTTTGGACTTTTTCTCTGAATAGATGATGGTACGTTATATACGCAATACCCACACTTGAAGTCGCATCCCCGTGAAAACATAGCCGATGTACCTAAAACTCCACCATATTTTTCAAATAAAATGGTATTTACAATAGATGCTTCCGGGAGATAGTGGCGGCACGGAAAAGGATAATCATCATACCGTCTACGTTTCCAATCATCAGTATAAATTTTCTTTAAAGAACCGTTAAGGGAATCGTTTATTATTTCTACGAAAGACTCTTCTCCAGGACCCAGCACAATAGCATCAAAATAATTTGCACAATCTTCCGGGAAATTATCTACATGAGTTCCGCCGGCAGCATGTCTTGAGGCAGGGTACATGTTGCGAAGATATTTGGCAATAGACTGCATTTCAACTGAATCAGCAGTTTTCGCTATCCAGTAAAGGAAAACATCATATTCCGGAATACCAGAACAGACCTGTGTGATATTATATTTATTTCCGTTTAAGCGTACATTTCGAAGGTCAACAACATTTATACTAACTCCATTATTTTTAAAACGATTATCTATGATAGTTGTGAAATATAATTCGTTCAACGGTTGTAATTTAAATGGGTTGGCGAAATAATGCCATGTTGGAACAATGAATCCTATTGATAACATATTTATTTTATCTTTCCTGATACCGTAAATTTAAACTTTTAGATTCTCAAATTTTTTCCCATCAACTACCGGATTTTTTTTATACCATTCGATCATTTTACAAACACCTTCTTCAATCGTAGTTTTAGCTTTAAATCCAAGAATCTTTTTCGCCTTTGTACAATTAATATTTCTTTTACCAATGGCAGAAGGCTTCGAAGTGTTGTAAACTATTTGTGCATCCATATAATCATCAAGTTCAAGAATAATCTTCAGTATTTCATTAACACTATAATCTTTACCGTAACCTATATTAAATACATCAAAACTATTAACTCTTTCTAAGGCTAGAAGACACGCATCAAGCACATCATCTGCATAAATAAAGTCCCTTCTATTATCTCCCGTTCCCCAAATTTCTAAGGGATTTTGCCTTTCAACCACCTTTCTCACTGTGGCCGGTAAAACATGCGCTGTAGCGAAACAAAAATCTTCATACTCGCTATATATGGTAGTAGGTTTTAAAATAACAGTTGTTATAGGATTTTTAAGTTTGGTGGCGTACATCCTGCATAGGATTTCTGTATATCTTGACATCCAGCCAACAGAAAAATATGTATCAGGTGGATCTTCGCAAAACATATCCTCTTCCACTAATTCTTTATCTAGCACAGGATAGCCGGTTGTGCTGCTTAACCATAGAAATTTCTTTACACCAGCAAAATACGAAACCTCTAACATCTGGGCATTCATAATCATATTTTCTGTAATATGTGAAACAGGATTTCTAGCCATTACTGGCGCTGTAGATAAAATTCCTGCAAACATCAAAACATAATCAATACCATCAACAATCTTTTTGCAGTCATCTGGGTTTCTTAGATCAGCTTGTATGTAAGAGATATTATCGGCAAAAATGTTTGGTTTCTTCTTATGGTAAACAGCTCTTACATAAATATTTGGCAGGTTTCTAAGTCTCATCAAGGCAAAGGTACCCATCTGCCCCGCCGCCCCCGTAACCAAATACCTGCCTTGGCAAATCTCAACTTCTTTTATATTAATACACATATATTAATTCAGTGTCTAATCTACTCCCAGAGTATTCTTTCTCATGGCCAATCCTCTCTTATATAAGCCGGTATTGGCATGTTACCATAAGCAATGACCCACGCCCAATACCTGACTCTTCCCTCGACCAGATCATAATCATATCTACCTGTTTTATCCAACGTTCGTATCAACCGGACTGGTTTTATGACTTCATCTTTCACAAGGCTTTTTGATAGTTCTACCGGACTAGGTACAAAACACAGCTTGTTCTCTATCGCTTCCTCAATAGTCTGATAAACACGCTTGTTTCCCTGTCCCTGTGTACTAATACGTATCCTGTCTTGTAAAACACGTACTATCTGCCTTTTAAAAACCTTATCTATTTCATCAATCTCGTTTTTTTCAAGATTAAAATCAGCCGAACTGGCATTTTCTCTAAGATGTTTTAAATTTTTCGCCTTGGGGATAACAACAACTGGTGGCTTACTAATCAACCATCTAAGAGCTATCTGGGCTGGGGTTTTACCATGTTTTTTTGCTATTTTTTCCAACAAATCTTTTCTTTCTTTGCCATCTGTAATTCTTCCCTGATCAAGAGGACTATACGCTATTATCAAGATATTATTGCGCTGGCAATAAGGAAGAATACCATCCTCAATCATGCGGTCAAACAGATTGTATTCCGTTTGGAGAGAAACCATTATCTCAGATTGAAGTGCAAATCGTGCTTCTTGGAGTTCTCTTAAATAAAAGTTGCCCACGCCAATAAACCTAACTTTTTCTTCTTTAACAAGCCGTTCTAAAGCAGCCATAGTATTCTTAAGTGGAAATGTTGGATTTGGCCAGTGTATCTGGTATAAGTCAATATAATCGGTTTGCAATCGGCGGAGACTTCCCTCTGCAGCTTTTAGTACATCCTTCTCTAAATGGTGTTCTGGAGCAATTTTTGTCCCTATAATAACCTTTTCCCTTATTCCTTTTATAGCCTTACCGATAATCTCTTCGGAACGCCCTTTATCATAATTTTCTGCGGTATCTATAAAGTTCATTCCCAAATCAATCCCGGTACGTAAAACATCTATATGGCTCTCATCCCATGAATAATCTCCCATTCCTTGCCCAATAGCTGGCAACTTTATTGATCTGTTGCTCAGCTGCTTCATTATATTCACATCAGTTTGCTCAAATAAGAGAGTTAGGGAATTTCACCATAATATAACGCTAAAATTAACTTTTATTAGCGCTAAAATGGTCCTTTAAATCTATTTTCATGACTGTAAAACTGCTCACCCGAAAGGTCTGTCGGCTTCAAATCCAGCATATTTTCTATTTCTCTTATAATAGTCACTGCATTAGGATAAAATTTATTTTCCAAACACCTCACAGTAGGACATGGAGTCGGAGCAAAACCAATTCTTCGTACTGGGATTTTTAACTTACCAAAACACTTTTCTGAAACTCTCGCTGAAACCTCCGCACTAAATCCACAATGCAGCCAATCATTATCAGCCACGATACACCGTCCTGTTTTATTAACTGATTCGATGATAAGCTCATCATTAAAAGGCGCTATCGTCCTGGGATCAACTATTTCAACGCTTACACCTCTTCTACCTAAAATCTCTGCTGCTTTAACTGCCTCCACATTCATCCATGAAACAGCTACGATAGTTACATCCTTACCTTCACGCAAAATATTTGCTTCTCCCATTGGAATGGTAAAAGGTTCTTTTGGAACCTCATTTTCTTGCCAATACAACCACCTATGCTCAATAAAAATTACAGGATTATCATCTCTTATTGCAGACATAAGTAACCCTTTGGCATCTTTAGGAGTTGTTGGTAAAACAACTTTTAATCCAGGAATATGAGCAAAAACAGAATGCATACTTTTACTGTGATGAAAAGACTGTCCCCATCCTCTGCCAATAACAGCCCTTATCACCAAGGGAACATTTAATTTCCCTGCCGCTGAATACCTATAACTAGATACGATGTTGGCAATCTGATTCATTGCCAAGAGCAAAAAATCCACACGAATATGAATATTTACCGGCCTCATTCCATTAATAGCGGCCCCCAATCCAAACCCAACCATTGCTTCTTCAGAAATTGGAGTCTCAAAGCACCTTTCGGGTCCAAATTTTTCTAATAACCCTTTTGTACATCCAAATATTCTTTTGTGATCCGTAATCCCACCTATTCCATATACAAAAATAGTTGGATCCCTTTCCATCTCTTGAAACATAGCTTCATTCAATGCATCACAATAACTTATCTTTCTCATACATATACATCCTCATACAATTCAGATTCGTCAGCAAAAGGCGCCTTTTTAGCTAAAACAATACTATTATTAATTTGATTAGCAATTTCTATTTCTACTTTCTGAATTTCTTTTTCATTACAACCTTTTTCTATTAATTTTTTGCGTTGTAAATCTACAGGATCCACCTTCTGCCACTTCATAAATTCCTCTTTGGAACGATACCCACAATCAAAATCTTCGTTAACTCCAACGTGTTCCAAATATCTGTAATATTTTAAATAAAGGAAAGCTGGTCTTTGTGCGTTTTTACTTACTTCTATCGCATTACAAGTTAACTCATAGACAATCTCTACATCTGTAGTTTCTGAACTAAAAACATTACAATTGAATTTGGCAACTATATCACAAATGGAATTATAACCATGTCTGACAGAAGGTGGGTAATGAACCGCAAAGCCATTATCCTCACAAACAAACAAAACGGGTATATTCATAAGGCAGGCAAAGTTTAAACTCTCCCAAAAAACACCTTCGTCAATGGCACCGTCTCCAAAAAACACAGCTGCCATCTTATTATTCTTATTTTGTTTATTTGAAAAAGCGGTACCAACAGCAATTGGAATGGTACCCGCTACAATCGCTGAAGTGCCTAAAAAACCATTTTCTGGCGCTGATAAATGCATTGAACCGCCCTTCCCTTTTGCAAGGCCGGTTTTTTTCCCGTACATTTCAGCAAAAAATTTATCTGTTTCTCCCGTTTTAGCTAAATAGATTGCATGACTACGATATGAACCGAAGATTTGACCTTGCTCTCCGAGGGCATGACAAACTCCTGCTGCAATCGCTTCTTCTCCAACAGACATATGCATAGGTGTCTTCATATCATTTTCATGATAATAAATACGAATTTTTTCTTCCGCCTTTCTAATCAAATACACCTTTTTGTAAAGTTCGATGTTTAATTCAAACCATTTATTGCCAAATTCAGTCATTCGTTCTCCAACCAAAATTTTTATGTCGGTTTATTTTACAACTGTTAGGGCCTTCCACTCACATCGTTTTAATTCTTCTCTCCAAAAGGACAACATATCACGTAATGTCCTTTCCAATGGAATATTCGGTTCCCATCCAGTTTCATCTCTGAACTTGTCTATACAGGGTATCTGTAAGGTAACGTCTGAAGGCCGCAGGAGCCGGGGATCGACCCTGATCTCAAACTTTGTTTTGGAAAAAGATAGCAATATTTCCAATGCCTCACCAATAGTTGTAGTACGGTTTCCCCCTATATTATATACTTCACCCGGCTTACATCTATTCACTAAAATCCAGTACGCCCTAACAGCATCTCTCACATCACAAAAAGTTCGCACTGATTTTAAATTCCCCACCTGTATGACGGGTTCTGTTAATCCCAATTCTCCTGCTGCTGCTTGCTTGGCAAAAAATGACATTGCAAAGACATCTCCTCTTCGGGGACCGGTGTGGGTAAACATCCTAGTACGAATGGTTTTTACATCGTACGAAAGCCAATATTGTAATGCAACCATGTCCTCGCCTACTTTACTGACTGCGTAAGGAGAAGCGGGTCTGAAAGGGCATGTCTCTTTAATTGGCACGTCTGTTTCAGTTACCTGTCCATAAACCTCTGATGATGAACATATATGAATAACTGGATTAATTTCTACAATTCTAACCGCCTCGAGTAAATTTGTTGTACCAATCACATTTGACCAAAGAGTTTGTATTGGTGAATTGAAACTCGTTAATACATAACTTTGAGCTGCTAGATGAAAAATAATATCTGGTTTAATCTCCTTGAAATGCCGAATTAACGCGCTCAAATCACAAAGATCTGCATCAAGGAGTGTAACTTTATTATAAATTTTCTCTAGATTGTCTCTTGGACTTCTCCATCTGCACAGCCCATATATTTCATGTCCTTCGTTCAAATTAAGAATATATTCTGCAAGATGGCTTCCGACAAAACCTGTTATACCTGTAATCAATAATTTCATAATTTACTCAACCCAGAAGAACTTCACGAAAAGTTTTCTTACGAAATAAAATAATCATGCGAATATTGAAAATTTCTTACAATACTCTTCATATCATCTTCCATTTCTTGTATTGCGACCTGGGGTATAAAATTTTTTTCATAGGTCATACGCGCATTATATTCTATTTTCCTTCTCAATTGCTCATCCTTGATAACTTTGATTATAAGTTCAGGTAATTCTCGAATGTCATTTGCTATAAGGGCATTTTCCATATTCATTAATTCAGGCCGCGAGTTTTTTTCAAAAATTGTTGTAACTATACAACATCCATAAGCCAATCCCACAATAATCCTCGCTCTAGAACTTAATTGAACGGGCGTTGGAACAAGTAATAAATCGGCTGATAAAAAGTCCTCGCTAACATTATCAACATAACCACGTAATATTATCGATGGCTTATTTAAATTTTCTTTAAATTCTGGCGGGATAGTAACGTTCCCAATTAAATGTATCTCGAAAGTATCCTTCCCAAGTTTTTCTTCGAGATGTGGTAATATATGCTTAGCAAGCACTTTATAATGTAAATAGGTAGCAGTACCTACTGCTCCTACCATAATAATTTTAGGTTTTTTATTACTGGCCTGGGCTTTTTCCTTGAGATCCTGCCAATTCTCGCCTACCGGATCTATACACGGCGCTTTATAGTATTTACAATCCGAAGCTCCCAACCTTTTGAAACTCTCAACGTAATCAAGAGCAACTTGCCCATACGCTTGACATGCTGAGTAAGCTTTTACTATTTGTTTTAACACGCTGCGAGAATTTAAAATATTTATAAAATACCTTATGTACTCAGAGACATTAGGAGGAACCTTTCTTTTACATCGCAACATAGTAAAAAGCCACATGAATGGATTTTCACACAATGGAGATATCCTCGGAACTGTTTTGATACCTTGCGTAACACAAATTGCCGCCAACCCGAATGCAACAATGATATGCGGGCGTAATTGCTCTACGTATTTTTCAATCACATTTCTGATTTCTTTTCTGTAAGATACGGTATGATAATAATCTTCAATTTTTGGTTTAAGTATTCTTAATAGTTTTGACCGCCTGAGACGATGCGGCGCTACATCGAAGAGCGAAATGACCGTAACTCCTAACGAAGACAAGATTTTAATATGTTCCTCCCTATCATCGGGTTCCCAGCTCGGAGGATTTACTATTGCAGTTACTTTGTGACCGACACTCAAAAAATACTGGATCAATGTCCAGCCATGAATACACGAACCACTTTTCCCATTAAATGGAATATCCTCGCCAATATAAAAAATGTGCACAGAATCACAACCTCATGGATAACTTAGAAAAGTAAATAAACCTTCTCTGAAATACTTTGAATAACGATATACATATACCAAAAATATTTTTACTATGCAGGAATTCCCATTTTTTTGGAATTATCCATTCTTTTAGAATTTTTCGTCTTTCAGGCAAAGGTATATTTTCAACATAACCAAATTCTTTTGCATAATTGTAAGTCAAATAAACAATTAAATCGCGCTCACATGGAGATAAAAATTCATCATACTTGAAAATGTTTTTCATATTTGAAATAACTTCTACTGGTGTTTCAACACCAACTTGACCAACATTTACAGGTAGTTTTTTGATACTTTTCCCTCCTAATACTGTTTGTTTTGTTGGACTTTTTGGCAGTGGAAGTCCCAACCAAGAACAAACAGACTCTATAGTGTCTAAAGGGACTCGGACCAAATCCTCAAATCGGACAACATAATGATTTTTTAAGTCTTTTCTGTCTAAAATATTTCTTGCATGAATAATCCATCGCTTATTTATCATAGTATTCAGACTATCCCCACCTAAATGCCATAACGGTTTTCTTGCCGGACAAATTTTTTGTCGTGTCGCTCTAATTAATGAAGCATATACATCAATAGGATTCCTGATTATATGTATAAATTTCATATCAGGAAAAATTTCTTCATAATAGCGGATATAAGGAACTTCTATAGTTTTAAACATATAAGTAGTAACAGCCTTGTTATTATTTATCCACTTTGACATAACCTTTAAGAATAACATAATAAAATTACGTGGCTTATATTCTGGCTCGAAGTTTAAAGCCTGAAGAGGATTCACATCCAAATTTATGCTGATATCTTCTTCTAATTTAGCCACATAGTCTGACAATATCTCTTTTACATGGTAACTATAATTATCTATTAATAATTTATTTTCAATATCTCTATCAAGATATTTTAATGGTTCTGTTCTTGCATAATGTTTAGTCTTTTTAGAAATACGACCTTTGGATGCTAAATCATCTAAAGCAGTCAGAAAAATCACTTCAACAGGATGTACATATGTGTCTGGTATCCCATCCAGTAGTCTTGTTATTAGAGTACTACCATTCCTACCCGTTCCGAATATGCCTACTAACATATTAAACTCTTATAAAATTATTAAAATATCTTGATTTTCCTGAGAATATTAAACACTTCGTACGGTATCTGATTCCATACATTGCGCACCCTTCGTATAGTCCACTTCCTACTTAGAGTAATCTCAATCTGTTCAATTTCATCGCTGCAAATCAATTTTGCATCGCGCATAAGACTTAGAGCAAAAGATTTGAACCCAAGACAAAGACTGATGATAGAAAGTCTATGAAGGTCTAAAGGTGTCAAATCGAAACGATCTGGATCTAACGCAAAAAAAGCGTCCCCAGCACAAATCATACGTCTATCTGCATGTTTGGTAATTATATGTTTTCCACGACTATACCGCGGATGGTCTAAATCTAAATCTAAAAGCCTATAGCCATGCTCATGCAAGAAAACATGTTCATGCCCTAATAAATGGTTTTCCTGAAAATGTGGAGTAACCATAAACTCTGTTTTTATAAATAAAATATTATGAGCTTTTAACAGTTTATCTGCCCCCCTTAACACACACATATCTGCACCTTCTGTATCAATTTTTAAGAAATCCACTTTTTGCTTTGGATCTAATATTTCATCAAGACGACGGCATTGCATAGGAATAGTGTTAATAACTTGAGCATGTAATTCCTTGTATGGTTTGTTGTTTTTGTCTAACCACATGTTTTTTGCAACCTTATTATCAGTACTCCCCATCAGTGTGCAAGTAGCTGGTCCTGTCGTTACAAAAAAAGACCTCACTTCTTCTTTGTCCCATAAAGCACAATTATGATACTGTACTGATTTGAATGATGGCATATTAATGCCGGCTCTCATAGCATCGGTGCTATTTGAAATAAGTTTCTCGTATTCCGCCGGATGCGGTTCAAAGCCAATAATCTCTGAGCGCTTAGCATAAGTTGGAGGTATCAAAAACATCCCATTACGTGCACCAACGTCAACTACAGTAAAATTTACACCGGTTTTGTCAATCGGGTAAAACACAATATCTCCGATAGTTCTGCCTGATGGAGTTTTATAAAGAAACGGTTCCCTCAAATTCTTACCCTTTCAGTAATTTGACCCACAAACGCCTGCATTATATCTGTGACCTACTGTCCCTTTTCTTTCAATGCTAGTATATTAATAAATATTTTTTTACGAATGGACATAAACACATCGAATAGACCATAATACTCAACTACTAAAAAAGATGTTGCCAAACATCCAAATACCTTTTCCATTAAATCAAATTTAATTAGAGTATTCGCAATATATAGTCCAAGAATCATAGCTAATACAATTAAAAAATCTTTTCCAGCAAATTTACCACATCCCAACTTTCTTGCATAAATTAAGCGTGATGATTGAATTATAAAATTTAATAAAACAATAGCTACGGCAGCTCCTATTATTCCAAAATAATAAATAGAAATTGCTGTAACACCGATAAATGAAACATTCGTTATTATCCCTGAATACATCAAAAAGGCATTCTTTTTATTAACGAGGAGAAACTGGGTATATGGCACACCGTAAGTGGAAAAAAGGTGAAACAGAAACCACAACGGAATCAATGGTGCAGCGGCTACAAATTTCCCATGTGTTAAAATATTAACAATTTCATAAGAAAATAATGTCATAAAAATACCTGTAATACCCAGCAACCCATACCATTTTCTAAGTTTTATATTAAAACTTTTATGATCCAAATCTTTTGAAAATATTTCTGTTATTTGAAGACCAAATGTCCTGGAAAATGCCTTAATAGCCATTGCAAAAATATTCTTGTAGTTTAATGAGTGAGAATAAATACCAAGTTGCGGTAAATTAATCCACTTCTGAATAAAATAGCGGTCTGTCACATTTGTAACCATCTCCAGCAAATTATATGGCACGGAGGGTATTCCAACCACAAAAACCTCACGAGACCATTTCCTGCTTATTTTAGGAATAATATAGTTTCGTATATACCATAACCCCGCAATAAACGAAAATAATCCAGCGGCTATCGGACTTAAAAATAATGTTATTATTGATAGTTTGAATAAAACTAAGCAAATGATCGTCGTAAGAGCACCAAATGCCCATTGAGAAAATTCAAGGAAAGCGTAAACTCTTCCCTTCTGTTGGAATACAATTAAACATGAAATCGAAGGCCAAAATGTCATTAATAATATAGACACTAATATCAACTTAAAATAAAGTACATGTTTAACCTCAAATTCTTTTATTATTACAGGAAGTAATAAGGGCGCTGATAACCAAAATACTAAAACCCAAAAAATTTTTAGCGCAAAATCCAATAACAAGAGATTGAAAAATAAAACTTTTCTTTCATTGTCATCTATTTTATAAAAATTACCAGCCAAGACCCACGCTATTCCAGTAGAAGCAAGGGGGCCTATGGGTATTGTTATAGCATTTAAGATGGCAAAAATACCGAAATCCTTAGGATTAAGATAATACGTAGTTATAGGCACCATCACAAAAGCACCTATAATGCCCATACCTATTGAAGGTAACAAATAATATAAAAAGTTTTTTTGCATAGAATTGCCAAACTAAGTTTTTAAATTTTCACCGTCACTGACATAATCATTGATTGCTGGCAAAAAATCTCAAAAATATTTCATTCTTTTTCACTCTTATAAGATATACAGTTTGCTTTTTAAACATATACACTTTTTTATTTACCTTATATGTTCCTCGTATACCACACAATTGTTCGTTTCAATCCTTCCTCAAGACTTATTTTAGCTCTGAATCCGAATTCCCTTTCAGCTTTGGAGATATCCAGCATTCGCCTAGGTTGGCCATCGGGTTTTGAGGTATCCCAGATAACTCTTCCTCTGTAATTTGTAAGCTTGGCAATCAACCCCACTAGGTCTTTTATGGAAATTTCAAATCCTGATCCAAGATTAATCGGATCCGGTTTATTATATTTTTCCGCAGCAAGAATAATCCCCTCCGCTGCATCTTCCGCATAAAGAAACTCACGGGTGGAACTACCTGTTCCCCAAACGGTAATGGTTGGAGGTCGGAGATCGGGATTTTGAAGTTGGATGAAAGACTCTTTTACCTCGGGTTTCGTATCCCTATTACCCTTTGTACGCATTGCCTCCACACACTTTCTTATAAGTGCAGGGATTACATGGGAAGATTCGAGGTTAAAATTGTCCCCCGGTCCGTAAAGATTTACGGGTAAAAGATAAATAGCATTAAACCCATATTGCTGTCTGTATGCCTGCGCCTGTACTAAAAGCATCTTCTTCGCCAAACCATAAGGGGCATTGGTCTCTTCCGGGTAGCCATTCCACAAATCCTCTTCTTTGAAAGGCACTGAAGTAAACTTGGGATAAGCACAGATAGTACCAATGGCTACAAATTTTTCTATCCCTACCTGCCTACCCGCCTCCATCATCTGAACACCCATCATCAAGTTATCGTAAAAAAATTTACCCGGATTCAAACGATTGGCGCCTATACCGCCTACTCTTGCTGCAAGATGGATAACGATATCTGGTTTGGCATCTTTATAAAGTCTTTTGCAGGCTTCCTGTTGGACCAAATCATAATCTTTGCTTCTCGGTACAAAGATATCTTTGCAACCGCGCTCTTTCAGTTTTTCTACAACAAAAGAACCGAGGAAGCCTGAACCGCCGGTGATTGTTATACGTTTGTTAGACCAAAAATTCATTAATATCTATGTATAGACCTAGATTAAGGTTTTTAGGTCAAGCCTTTTTTCTAAAGGAATAGGAAATATAGAGTAAGTGGTAAGGACTAGGCAGAAAGCAGGCAAAAGATCATATCCTGTTTGGTATTACGATTGTTTCTTACAAATTTTTCTAATTATTTGTTCTGTAAGGGAAAATCTTTCCTCTTTTAGAAAATACTTTGTTTCTTCTAATATTTCCATTGTTAATTCATATACAAGATTATACACATTAAGACCTTGTTACCTTTATACTGCCTACTCCTTACTATCCACAGTCTCCAGCATCCAATCAATTCCTTTTTGTTTCAGTATCTTTTCACTTTCGCCAATCGGATTTAAGCCAACTAGCTTCATATCTGAATCAACCATGATTTTGACAAGTTCTTGAAAAGTAACTCTTGACATCCATCCTAATTTATTTTGTGCCTTTGTAATATCAGCACATAAAAAATCTACTTCTGTAGGTCTAAAGTATCTTGGATCTATTTCAACGATAACTTCTCCGGTTTTTAAAGAAAAGGTTGAGGCTGAGGAGCAAATGATGCCTTTTTCTTTTGCCCCCCTTTCTTTCCATTCTAATTCAACACCAACGTGTTTGAAGGCGAGTTCTACGAATTCTCTCACAGAATGACTTTCACCGGTACCTATTACGTAATCATCTGGACTATCCTGTTGGAGCATTAGCCATTGACATACCACATATTCAGGCGCAAAACCCCAATCTCTTTTGGCTTCCAAGTTGCCAAGGTATAGCTTCTTCTGTTTTCCGGCAACAATGTTTGCTACTGCCCTTGTTATTTTTCTTGTTACAAAAGTCTCACCTCTCCTTGGTGATTCATGATTAAAGAGGATTCCATTACAAGCAAACATATTGTATCCATCTCTGTAGTTAACAGTCATCCAGTAGGCATAGACCTTGGCTGCAGCGTAAGGACTCCTCGGCCTAAAATGTGTCTCCTCATTCTGAGGAGCCTGAGCATCTCCAAACATTTCACTGCTGCTGGCTTGATAAAATTTGGTTTTAATGCCACTCCTTCTCACGGCTTCTAACAACCTCGTAGTTCCCAGACCGCTGATATCCCCGGTAAATTCTGGCATATCAAAACTAACACGCACATGGCTCTGTGCTGCTAAATGGTAAACTTCATCTGGTTGGATATTATATATGAGATTAGTTATCTGGCTCGAATCAGAAAGGTCTCCATAATGAAGAAAAAGTCGTACATTGGGGTTATGTGGGTCACGATAAAGGTGATCAATCCTGTCGGTGTTAAAGGTACTGGAACGACGAATAAGACCGTGAACTTCGTAACCCTTTGATAGGAGAAATTCTGCCAGATAGGAACCGTCCTGCCCTGTAATTCCTGTTATGAGTGCTCTTTTCATATATAAATAAATTCTTATCTAAATCCTGATATCAACAACTTTAGTGCAGTCCGGTATCTGTTGTACTTTCTCAACATCCAATTCTTTTGTTAGCAAGAGAAAGTCGGGGATGTATGTATTTATCTCCTCGATACCTATTACATGATACCCAAATATCCTTATCTTCGTTTCATCATCGACAATTGCAACAAGTTCCAGTTCTTTATCCTGGATAACAAGATAAGCCAACTCCATCAAATCTGTAACTCCGTAAAGAGCAACTCGTTTTTTGTCATTAAATGGAATACTGCCAATCTTGTCTTCAACATCTTTCCGAACTGCCTTATAGAAATGAAAATTTCTGTCAAAAAATTTATATGCCAGTTGTGTTTTCTCTGCAATCCCTTTTGGCGTTAAAATATATTTCATCCTCCTAGAATTTACCCCCAACATCTTTACCAGTCCTCTTTTAGTAAGCTTTTTTAACGCAAAATTTATTGACGCAACATTAATACCCATCTGCGACGATAACTGACGTTGAG
>CAZEDK010000003.1:0-56142 GCA_964511025.1 uncultured Candidatus Peribacteria bacterium
TTTACCAAATTCTTTGTTGTCTTTTTAGTTATTCAAACTGTTTTCCGTTTGATCCTCCTTTTTCTTGGTAACTGCACTGTTTTTAGGTTTTTTAAAAAGTTTGCCACATTAATATATTAAGAAAATAAGTCAAGCAACTCTTTATTTACGCAATCCCCACATACCATATACCATATACTATATACTATATACTATATACTAAAATATGATTGCCTACCTAATCGGAACAACAAAACTTATTCTGCAAAAATCAATAATATTAAACGTCAACGGTGTTGGCTATGAAGTTTTTTGCAGCAATGACATTTTGAGCATCGCAGTGATCGATGAGAATCTTGAAGTTTTTATTCACACATCTGTCAAAGAAGATTCAATCACATTATATGGGTTTCGCAATAAAAACGAATTGAAATTTTTTAAACAATTGATATCAGTTTCCGGCATTGGACC
The DNA here is from genome assembly GCA_964511025.1 of uncultured Candidatus Peribacteria bacterium. Taxonomy (GTDB): domain Bacteria; phylum Patescibacteriota; class Gracilibacteria; order UBA1369; family GWF2-33-10; genus CAZEDK01. The sequence continues at coordinate 451 of CAZEDK010000003.1, forward strand.
TAAGACTGCCTTGGAAATATTAAATCATCCATTAGAAATTACAACTCAAGCAATATTCACAGAAGACAGCTCATTATTATCAAAGATCCCAGGGCTTGGTAAAAAGACAGCAGAAAGACTTATATTGGAATTAAAGGGCAAAATTGAGATTGAAATGACAAACGGCAGAGAACATAAATTGGCGAACATGAATAATAGAGAATTAAAAGAAGCTATTGATGCACTTGAAACGCTTGGCTATAAACGTTTTGAAATCATGAAGGAAATGAAAAATATTGAAAATCACGTTTCAGATACCGAAGATATCATCAAATGGTTTTTGGCTAGAGTTTGATTTAGATTTGCGTGACCAATATATTTGTAATACAATTATATTACAAATATAAAGTTTTTAATATTATGCGTGCAACTACAACTATTTCATTCCCTAATGAAAAAATCCTCCATAACGCTAAACGAATTGCTATTAAGAAAGGATTTAAAAATTTCAGTTCTTATTTAACTAAATTAATTAACATTGATCAAATTGAAGAAAATATTATTACAGAAGACGATGTGCTTGATCTGGAAAAAAAATTCATGCAAGACCATAAACAAGGACAAACAAAAATTCTGAACTCTTTATCGGATTTGATAAAAAATTAAACAATGAAAATACATAACATTTATTATAATGAAGATTTTTTGAAATTATTTTACAAACTCCCAAAAAACATTCAAACATTATCAGCCGAAAAACAAGTTTTGTTTAAAGCAAATCCATTCCATCCATCTTTGAGACTGCATAAATTAGATGGCAAGCTTAAAGAAAAATGGAGTATCTCCATTAATAAACGATATAGAATCATTTTTAAAATCTTAGATGATGGGAATATAGCTTTTATTTCAATAGGCACTCACGCGATTTATGAGAATTGAAGCTACACTTATCACAAGTCCAACAAATATTAGATACCTTAGTGGTTTCAAAGGAACTTATGGGCAAATTTTAATAACTAAAAATAAGAAATATTTACTCACAGATTCACGCTATATCGAAGTTGCGAACAAATTGACAAACAAAGAATCCACTACTAAACAACTAGAGATTATCAATATTAGTCCGCTTGGTTATGAAAAAACTTTTGAAAAACTCATTCAAAAAGAAAAAATAACAAAGCTTTTTTTCGAACCCGGCAATATGACAATCGAAGGATTTAAAAAACTAAAAACAATCCTCAAAGGATATTCTCAATTCTCAACTCTCGGTTCTCAATTCTCTATAGAATCCCTTCGCTACATAAAATCTAATGATGAAATCAAACTTCTCAAAAAATCTCAATCAATCAATGATGAAATTTTCGCAGAAATAAAAAAACAATTAAAAATAGGGCAAACTGAAAAAGAAATAGGATGGAAAATCAAAGAATTTGCTTATTTGAAAAACTGTGAAGATATTTCTTTTGAACCAATTGTTGCTATAAATGAACATTCAGCAGTCCCCCATCATCATCCAACGAGTAAAAAGCTAAAAAAAGGAGACATTTTGCTAATTGACATGGGACTAAAATACAATGGATACTGTAGCGATATGACAAGAGTAATTTTTACAAAAAAACCAACTCAAATTGAACAAAATATTTATTCAACAGTTCTCAAAGCGCAAAAAAATGCAATTTCAAAAATCAAAGCTGGCATGAAATGTTCGCAAATTGATGCGTTTGCAAGAGATCTAATCAAAGAAGCAGGTTACTTCGATAATTTCGGACATTCAACTGGTCATGGAATTGGCCTTGATATACATGAAAAACCTGCACTATCAGCAAAATCAAAAGATGTTTTGAAAGAAAATGTGGCTGTCACAATAGAACCAGGAATTTATTTATCTGGAAAATTTGGAATTAGAATTGAAGACATGATTATAGTCGGCAAGAATGCAAGTGAAAACATCACAAAAAGTCCAAAAGAACTTGAGGAATTAGTGCTTAGTTGTTAGTCTTTAGTTGTTAGTTTATGATGCTTAATTAACTAAAAATGTGTGGAATATTTGCATATTTCGGTCAAAAAGAAAATCCACTTGAAATGGTAGTGCATGGACTTAAAAAACTAGAATACAGAGGATATGATTCATGGGGAATAGCTTTAAAAAGCGATCATGATTTTATCATTCACAAAGAAGTTGGTAAAATCGGTGAATTCTTAATTTCAGACATAGAAAAAATCTTTCCTTCTGTTAAGTATCAAGTACCAAGTACCAAGTACCACATCGCTATTGGTCATTCACGGTGGGCAACTCATGGTGGAGTTACTGAATACAATGCGCATCCGCACTGGAGTGAAAATAAAGAAATTATTATTTGTCATAATGGAATTTTTGAAAATTACCAAGAAATAAAACAACAACTTATTGAAAAAGGTTACACTTTTAGATCTGAAACTGACACTGAAGTTTTGGTTCATTTAATACAGTCATATTTACATGAAAATGATTTTGAAACATCAGTAAAAAAAGCTTTGTCACAAATTGAAGGAAGATATGCGATTATAGCCCTTTCAAAGGATGAAGATAAAATTATAGCCGCAAGAAGAGGCTCGCCTTTGATTGTTGGTATTGGCAATGATGAGTATTTCATTGCGTCAGATATACCTGCCTTTCTCGAATATACCGATCAAGTCCAATATCTTGATGACAATCAAATGGTAATAATAACAAATGAAGGTCCAAGATATGAAGACATGACAACGCATCAGACAATTGAAAAAAGAATCATAAAAATTGAGTGGCAGACAGAAGAAGCTAACAAAGGTGATTTTTCACATTTTATGATAAAAGAAATAATGGAACAAAAGGAAAGTTTGTATAGAGCTATAAATCAAGATGAGCAAAAGTTATATCAAGCAGTTCAAGCTATCAAGAGTGCTTATGGAACTTTTTTTATTGGATGCGGAACAGCATTCAAAGTATGCTTAACAGCAGAATACTTATTTTCAAAAATTGCAAAAAGGCATATCAATGTATTACCCGGATCTGAATTCAAATTTCATGAGCATTTTTTGACTGACAAAAGTCTCCTTATTGCAGTATCGCAAAGTGGTGAAACGGCAGATACATTGGAAGCCATAGAATCTATTAAGAAAAAAGCCGGGAAAGTTATATCAATTATCAATAATGAGACGTCCACTATGGCTAGATATTCAGATATAATTTTACCAATCAAAGCAGGCCCGGAAAAAGCTGTAGCTTCAACAAAAGCAACAACAGCACAATTGGCAGTTTGCACAATGTTGGCTTATGCAATGGTGGATAAATTACATGAAGGCAAACAATTACTTATTGAGACGGCAAGTCAAATTAATGATATGTTAAATCCAAGATATGAAAATCACATACTTTGTTTATCTGAAAGAATAAGAGATTTTGAATCGATGTATATTATTGGAAGAGGCTTAAATTATCCGATGGCACTTGAAGCGGCAATCAAACTGCAAGAAGTATCTTATATCCACGCGGAAGGATTCGCAGGTGGAGAACTCAAACACGGTCCAATTGCGCTAATATCTCAAGGGACACCATGCATTGTTTTGGTGGCAAATGATGAATCAAAAAATGAAATACTCAGCAATGCCATGGAAGTCAAAGCGCGAGGTGGCTATATCATTGGAATTTCACCTGAAAACGCAGAAGTTTTTGATTACTGGATTAGGGTTCCAGACAGTGGAAATGCGTCCCCTATTGTAAACATAATTCCAATTCAAATTCTCGCTTACCAACTTGCCCTAATCAAACAAAATAATCCTGACATGCCTAGAAATTTGGCGAAGAGTGTAACGGTGAAGTAGTTTTATTTGTCGTAAAACTGACTATGGGTACCTATAGCTTTAAATAATATGTTTCTTGCTCTATCTTCATTGAATATAGCCCTTAAATCACCAGTAATATTTATACTTCTACAATTTCTATATTCGCCATGTAAAAGATGATTATTAAGTAAAGGATTAAATTTATCTTGAATAAATAATTTTAATCTAGCTCTAAAGGCATCTTTAAGTTTTTGTGGCAGTTTTTTGAATTTTTTCTCAAAATTATTAGTGTACTTTACGTTCATTAATATAGTTAAAGTGTATCAAGATACGCTATAGCATCATTCATATTGTCAAAACCTATTACATTACCTTTTTTTATATCTTTTTCACTTTGCTCCATCTGTGCAATAAATTCATCTGTATAGTTCGAGTTCTGTTCTTGAATAATTTGGATTATATTTCTTAAAAAATTTATATTAACAACACCAGCTATTTCTTCATTATTACTCAATACTACTTTATATGTATCGATATTTGCTATAACTTCCCTAGGTTTTCTTTGAAGCTCGGTAATTGTTGTAAAAGGTAATATCTGAGTCATGTAATTATCATATTATTATACGTCACGTAGACATGTTACTACACAAACAGATATTTAATCAAGCTTTTTCATCAATTTCATGATATAATTCATAGATTTAGTAATTTATTTAATTAGCAACTTCAACATTGAACAATTCAAAAATAAAAATTATAGCTACTCTCGGTCCAAGTAGTGATTCAAAAAGTGAAATTAAAAGGTTAATTCAGGCTGGAATGAATATAGCCAGAATTAATTTTTCACATGGAGCACACGAAACCAATGAAAAAATAATTAAAAATATACATAAAGCTGAAAAAGAACTTGGCACAAAAATTGATTTATTAATAGATTTACAAGGTCCAAAAATACGACTTGGCAAACTTGAAAAACCAATCAGACTAAAAAGAGGACAAGAAATTATTTTGAGTACAAAGCAAGAAAAAATTCCAATTCAATATGCAAAACTTCCAAGAGAAGTAAAACCCGACAGTCAGATTCTTATAGACGATGGATTAATTGAACTCAAGGTAATTTCAACAAACAAAGAAGAAATTAAATGTAAGGTTGTTCAAGGAGGAATAATTTCGAGCAATAAAGGTCTTAATGTTCCAAATGGACAAATCAGCTTAAAAGCTATAACAAAAAAGGACATTGCAGATCTCAAATTCTCTCTTAAATTCAAACCAAAATACATTGCACTGTCATTTGTCCGAACCGCAAAAGATATTTTGGAATTAAAGCAATTAATTCAAAAAATCTCGAATCTCCAAATAGTTGCAAAAATAGAAACTCCACAAGCAATAGAGAATTTAGATGAAATTGCTAAAGTATCAGATCTACTTATGGTTGCAAGAGGTGATTTGGCTGTTGAATGTGGATTTGAAAAAGTACCGGTGCTTCAGAAAAAAATAATAGAAACCGCCCACAAATATGGCAAAGAAGCAATTGTAGCAACTCAAATGCTTGCCTCAATGCAAACAAATCCAATTCCAACTCGCGCAGAAGTATCAGATATAGCACTGGCAATCTGGGAAAAAGCAGATATACTTATGCTAAGCAATGAAACATCAGTCGGCAAATTCCCTTCCAAAAGTATTCATGTAATTAAAGAAGTCACAAAAGAACTCAGCTAAATACGATATACTATATACTCCCCCATGATGATTCTCGGCATCGATCCCGGCACTGCTACAACTGGATTTGGAATAGTGAAAAAAAATGATGAAAATTATGAATTTGTTGATGCTGGCATCATTGCAACAAAAGCACATTTAAAAATTGAAGAAAGACTAGTTCAAATTGCAAATGATCTGGAAGATTTAATTCACCAACATAAGCCTTCTCTTGTAGGAATAGAAGAAGTATTTTTTACATCAAATGCAAAAACAGCTATTTCTGTAGCACAAGCAAGAGGAGTGTGTTTGTATCTGCTTCAAAAAAACAATATTCCAATAGTTCATCTTACACCTACACAACTCAAAACAGCAATTACAGGATATGGAAAAGCAGATAAACATCAAGTTCAAACAATGACGAAAATTATACTCAACTTGTTTGCACTACCAAAACCAGATGACGCCGCTGATGCACTTGCAATAGCAATTGCTGCGTCTGGTATAGGGTATGTGGTATAGTATAGAATATAGGGTATTTTGTGTTTCGTATAACATACGAATATGATAAATTAATTTTGCAGTTAAAACGCTTAAAATAAGTGCATAAATTTTTACAACATTTTCAAACAGCAATTGGCGCGGCAATTTTGACTATACTTTGTGTAATCTTAGTACGAAGTTTAAATATTCCTGATCTTGCTCACAAAGTCTTTTTTGCAAAAGAAACAATTATCGATCAAAAAAAGACAGAACAAGCAGAAAAAAATCAAAAAATAAAAACTGCTGACACCTATAAAAAACATATTATAAAAGGAGATCAATATCTACTCGGTTCTTATGATGATCTTGCGGTAACAGAATATACTTACGCATCCAATTTGGAGCCTGGTATTGTTGATGCTTATATCAAAATAGCTTCAGTGCATATCAAAAATCAAAATTATGAAAAAGCTTTGGAATTATCCAAAAAAGGATATCAAGTTGATAAATCAAATATTGAGATAATTAACACATATATTGAATCAGCTATAGGTGCGGACAAATTAGATGAACTTGAAGGGATTCTTGCAAGCAATGATCAAACTGAAGAGAGTAAAACACTTTATTTATTAGGAATTGTATATGCGGTACAAAGCAATTATGAAAAAAGTATAAATATGTTTCAAAAAGCTTTTCAACTATCTACGGATGAGCAATTATCAGATAATATACAGATTTATATAGATGCTTATGCGGAATTCGATGCAACTCAATCTGCAAATCCAAATTATAGAAAAGCTTTGATTGCTCAAAGTTTAATAAAAACAGATATTTATTTGCCAACGATCAAAATGCTTTATGATATCATAAAAGAAGAATATGACTATAGGGATGCATGGATAATGCTTGGATACAGTTATCTCAAACTGAAAAATTATTTTGATTCAATTGAAGCTCTTGAAACAGCTCTCAATATTGATCCGGTCAAGCCTGAAATTAGATATTTTTTGGGACTTGCATATTTTGGAGTGGAAAACTATACAGATGCGATAACTAATATTGAAATTGCCATTGAAAATGGATTCCAGCCAAAAGTAGAAGCATTGCAGCAGCTTGGCGAAATAGCAATTTTGAATCAAGAATACGAAAAAGCATTAGAAGCATACAAAAAAGTAATTGACATAAAAAATGAAAATATAGATCTTTATATAAGACCGATTTGGCTACTAATTGAAAAACTAGATCGACCTATCGAAGCTGTTGAAGTAGCACAAAAAGCCGTAGAGTATCAACCTGAAAATGCTTTGTCATATAATTTACTCGGATGGGCGCAAACTGCAACAAAAGATTTTGAGACTGCTTATAAAAATCTGCAAAAAGCAATTGAACTTGACCCATCATTGCCTGCCACTTACTTAAATTTAGGATGGTGGTATCAATTACAAAATCAATATAAAGAAGCTCTTAATTATTACATCCAAAGCTACAAACAAGACCCAAGCGGTCCAGTTGGCAATTTTGCCGCGCAAAGGTATAATGAAATAGTGGGAGGAATTAACCAAACCATTAACTAAAAAAATGCTTACATTATTTTTATTTGGAGTTCTCATCGGTAGTTTTCTAAGTGTTGTCATTCCTAGATTTCATGACAATGTACCTGGCATACTAAAAGGTCGATCTCACTGTGAAAATTGCAAAAAACAATTAAAAGCTAGAGAATTAATACCGCTTTTAAGTTATTTAATTTTAAGAGGTAAATGTTCTTCATGCGATAAATCAATTTCGTGGTTTTATCCAATTGTAGAATTAACAACAGCTGCTTTTTTTGCCGTAAGTTTACCATTCATCAAAACTCTTGGAATCAATCCAATCAAATTAGGTGTTAGCGGACTGGCATTTGATTTTGAATTATTCTTACTCGTATTTTGGTTATTTTGTTTAACTATACTAATAGTAATTTTCTTTTATGATGCAATGTATCTGGAAATTGATGATAGATTAATGATTCCGGCGATTATAATAATAGGTGTTATTGTAGCTCTAATTCCTGATCAAAATATTTTTCCAAATATAAAGTCCGCGCTTTTGGGAGCTTTGATACCTTTTGCTTTTTTTGGGATACAAATTTTGATCTCGAAAGGAAAGTGGATTGGCTCAGGGGATCTTAGAATAGGAATTATAATTGGGCTTATATTAGGAGCTCCAAAAGTATTAGTGGCTTTGTTTTTGAGCTATATGCTTGGTTCGCTTTTTGGAATACTGATAGCTTGTCAAAAAGGTAAATTAAAAGGCATCAAAATCCCATTTGGTCCTTTTCTTACACTCTCAACATTCATTAGTTTTTTCTTTGGACAAGCAATGATTAATTGGTATTTGAATTTTATAATCTATTAATAACTATTTCATCAGCAACAAAATTTATTGTAATCTTGTTACCTGGCTTAATTTTACCTTCTATTATATCAAGTGCAAGCGGATCTAATACTTTGCGCTGTATCAATCTTTTCAAGGGTCTCGCTCCAAAATGTTTATCATAGCCTGCTGAAGCCAAATACTTGCAAGCGAAATCAGAAAACTCAATTTCAATATTTTTCTTTTTTAGCCTACTTGCAACTTTATTTACCTGCAACTTGACTATCACTGATATTTCATCTTCCGTGAGGTGTTGAAAAATTATCACATCATCCAGTCTATTAAGAAATTCCGGACGAAAAAACCCATGAAGAACTTTCATTGCCTCAATTCTTTGTTTCTCAGGATCTTTTGAATATTTTTCAATTGTCTCACTGGCCAGATTTGATGTCATGACAATTACAGTATTTTTGAAATCTACAGTTCTACCTTTTGAATCGGTTAATCTTCCATCATCAAGAATTTGAAGAAAAATATTAAATACTTCGCTATGCGCTTTTTCAACTTCATCAAACAAAATAACTGTATATGGTCTTCGTCTCACGGCTTCCGTTAACTGCCCTCCTTCTTCATATCCAACATAGCCTGGAGGAGAACCAATAAGTCTTGCAACCGCATGTTTTTCTCCGTATTCACTCATATCTATTCTTGTAATAAGATTATCGTCATTGAAAAGAAATTCAGCCAGTGATTTTGCAAGTTCGGTTTTTCCAACACCGGTTGGACCAAGAAACAAAAAAGAACCTATTGGCTTAGCTTCTTCCTGTATGCCGGCTCTAGATCGCCGAACAGCATTAGACACTGCATGAATAGCTTCTTTTTGACCAATTAATCTTTTACCCAAAACATCTTCCATCAATGCAAGTTTTTCAGTCTCTTCCAGCATCATTTTGGTCACCGGTATACCTGTCCATCTGGAAACAACTCGCGCAATATCTTCTTCCGTCACTTCTTCGCGCAGAATTTGACCGTATTTTTGTATTTCATTCAAACCTTTTTTCAAATCTTCTATTTTCTTTTGATTTTCAGGAATTTTACCATAGTTGATTTCAGCAACTTTTTGTAAATCCCCCATCCTTTCAGCGCGAGAAGCTTCTTCTTTCCAAACATCTATTTGTTTACTAAGCATTTTTATTTTATTTATATATTCTCGTTCATTTTTCCACTTAATTTCAAGATTATTATTTTGTTCCTTCAGGTCAGCTAAATCTTTTTCAATATCTGTTAATCTTTTTTTTGAAATTTCATCAGTTTCTTTTTTCAAAGCTTCTCTTTCTATTTCAAGCTGGCGAATTTTGCGATGTAATCTATCAATTTCCGCAGGCTTGCTCTCTGTCTCAATTTTGAGTTCACTAGAAGCCTCATCCATAAGATCTATAGCTTTGTCTGGCAGAAATCTATCTGAAATATATCTATCAGAAAGTGCAACTGCTGCAACAATTGCATTGTCTCTTATCTTAATCCCATGATGGACTTCGTATTTTTCCTTAATTCCACGTAGTATTGAAATGGCATCTTCCACAGAAGGTTCGTTAACCATTACAGGCTGAAATCTCCTTTCAAGGGCAGCATCTTTTTCTATATATTTACGATATTCTTTCAAAGTTGTCGCACCGATAGTGCGAATTTTACCACGAGCTAAGGCAGGTTTAAGAAGATTGCTTGCATCCATAGATCCTTCAGCCGCTCCAGCTCCAACAATTGTATGAAGTTCATCAATAAATAAAATCACTTCACCGTCTTGTTTTTCTATCTCTTTTAATACAGCTTTCAATCTATCTTCAAATTCTCCTCTATATTGAGTGCCTGCAATCATAGCACCCAAATCAAGACATAAGATTTTTTTGTTTGTAATAATATCAGGAACATCATGGTCAATTATTTTTTTGGCAAGACCTTCAACAATAGCGGTTTTACCTACTCCAGGCTCCCCTATCAAAACAGGATTATTTTTGGTTCTTCGAGACAAAATCTGAATCACGCGACGAATTTCTTCATCTCTACCAATAACAGGATCTATTTTGCCTTGACGCGCAAGAGAAGTGAAATCCTGCGTATATTTCTCCAAAGCCTGATATTTGCCTTCAGGCTCGCGATCAGTTACCCTTTGATCACCTCTTATATCTTGCAATACTTTAAGAACATCTTTTTTATCTATATTTAAAATATTTTTGAGTTCTTTTTGATTCAAAAGTGCTATAAATAAATGTTCAGTTGAAACGTATTCATCTCGAAGTTGTCCAGCCTCGCTCTCAGCCTCATCAAAGATTTGTTTCATCTCTGCTGTCAAATAAGGGGTGCTGACACCGGAAACTTTTGGTAAATTCTGCAAAGCCGCCTTTAATTTGCCGAGAATTAAATCCGGACTGTGATCCATTTTGTTCAAAATCGCAGACACAAGTCCATCTTTTTGTTCCACAAGGCAGTGTAATAAATGCAAAGGATTCAAAGCCTGATGTGATAATTTCGAAGCTGAATTAACAGTACATTGAATAGCTTCTTGTGCTTTTGTTGTATATTTTTGAAGATCCATATATAAAATGTTGAATTTTAAATGCTTAATTTTGAATTATTGAAACACTTATATGTTAATACAAATTGAAAAAATTAAAAGTCTTGACTTATCTCCAAAAACATGCAAAGATTTTCCGTCAAATATGAGTTTTTTTATATTTCTTTATAAATTATTTCCTAATCAAAACCACCATGTAATCTTCACACAAAAAAACTAGCTACTCAAATAGCAAAACACAATATTTTATAATTTAATTCAATAACTATGCGACTAGAGAATCCAGGAGAGGGGAAGGGCTTTGCTTCTCCTAACGCGAATCTTCGGGATACAAGCTGGATGAGGCTCTCACAACCACTTGATCTTGGCACACAAAAACCACTAGAACAACAGGTTACTAAATTCGAACAAGCAGAAAAAATAAGTGAACCAGGTAGACAAGAAACTAGAGAGACATTAGAAAAGAAATTATAGCCATAAAACAAACACCGAAATAATAAAGAAAGCTTACCTCATAAATGAAAGAGGTGGCTTTTTTTTATTATTTTCATTTTAATTAAATTAATAATCTGATACAGTTGTGTTTGTTTAAATGAAGAATTATGGATATACATTTTATTATACAAATTTGGCAAGAAGAAAAAACATTTGTTTCCTATAGTCCGCAATTAGATATTGCAAGTTGTGGTAACTCAATAGAAGAAGCAAAGAATTTAGGCACACTAGAAGAAATTTTAAATGAATGTGGTTTTCATCAAAGTGGCAAAAAATGGGAAAGTCCTGACTTAATAAGCTTTGAAAAAACATCAATGAAAATTTAGAAATGCCTAAAATATCTCCAATCAATTATGAACAAAGCTCTCCTGATAATATTCGATGGCTTCGGTGAAGGCAATCCTAGTGATCCCGGAAATGCACAAGAACTTGCCGATATGAAGTTTTACAAATCTTTGAAACAAAAATATCCGAATACGACCCTCAAAGCAATTGGAAATGCAGTTGGCTTGCCTGAAGGTTTTATGGGAAATAGTGAAGTTGGTCATTTTACAATAGGAGCCGGTAGAGTAATTTTTCAATCTTTTGAAAAAATAAACAAATCAATTCAAGATGGAGATTTTTTTACAAAAGAAGCTCTTCTCAATGCAGTAAAAATAGTCAAAAATAATAAATCCTGCCCGAATGGCTCGTTCAGGCGGGCCAAAATACATTTGCTTGGGATGATCTCAGATGAAGGTGTGCACGCACACATTGATCATCTTTTTGCACTATTTGAATTCTGCAAAAGAAACGGAATTACTGAAAACGTATATATTCATGCAATTACAGACGGAAGAGATGTCCCGGAAAGATCGGCAAAAAAATATATTGAACAAATTTTACAAAAAATCAATGAATATGGCTTTGGTGAAATAGCAACAATTTGTGGAAGATTTTACGCAATGGACAGAGATCATAATATGGATAGGACAATGACATATTTTGATTTACTTACTCAAGGAAAAGGATTCGAAAGTCAGAATGCCTTGGAAGCAATAGAAGAAAGTTATAAACGTGGCGATAAAACTGATTACTATATCCAACCTATAGTATTAGATCGCAATGGGTTAATAGAGAAACAAGATGCGGTGATATTTTTCAATTTTCGTACAGATAGAGCTAAACAAATTACAGAAAATTTTACAAAAGGATCAAATCCTTATTTGAAGCCTGAACAATTTGTATGCTTTGGACCTTATTCGGATAGATGTCCAGTCCTCTACCCTGTTGACGCTATAAAAAACAACCTTGGCGAATACTTATCTAATTTAGGTAAAAAACAACTTAGAGCAGCAGAAACTGAAAAATACGCACATGTGACTTTTTTCTTTAATTCTCAAGTTGAAGATCCATATCCAGGAGAAGAGAGGTTATTAGTAAATTCACCAAAATGTGCAAGTTATGCAGAAAAACCAGAAATGAGCGCACAGGAACTTACAGATAAAGTGATTGAAAAACTAATCCCCCAACCCCCTTTGTCAAGGGGGCAAAACAGGGACAATCCCATTGATAAATGGGATTTAAGAGAAAGCTCCCTTGACAAAGGGGATTTAAGAGAAAGCTCCCTTGACAAAGGGGATTTAAGAGAAAGCTCCCTTGACAAAGGGGATTTAAGAGAAAGCCCCCTTGACAAAGGGGGGCAGGGGGGATTCGACTTCATAGCCCTCAACTATGCGAATGGTGATCTAGTAGGACATTCAGGAGATTTAAAAGCCACAATCAAATGTTGCCAAGTGCTAGATGAATGTTTGGAAAAACTAATTCCAGTAGCTCTTGAGTCCGGTTACGAGATTTTATTTACTTGTGACCATGGCAACTGCGAAGAAATGTTATATCCAAATGGAGATCCAAAACCAGCTCATTCACTCAATCCTGTCCCCTGTATCTTAATTTCAAATAAATATAAAAATGTTAAATTAAAAGAAAATAGAGGATTAAAAGACATTGCTCCAACAATACTAGATTTAATGGATTTGCCAAAACCTGACGAAATGAGTGGAGAAAGCCTTATTTCAAAATATCTATAGCTTTTTGCAATTTTTCATCGAAGGTATAGATTTGATAATCTTTGGATAGGTATAAAAGCATTTGATCAACAAATGATAAGCCGTCTATTGCATTTTCTTGAACGATATCTAACAAATTCATTGTAAAAGCTTCATTACTAAAAATAATTTCAATAGCAGGAAAATTTTTCAGCAAATCAATAAATCTATTTAATGAAATATTAGAAGCTTTATTTTTGAGGACATTCAAAATTTCTATCAAAACATATTCTGGGATATAGATTCTAGCCGCCAAGCAGTCAAATAACTGTTTCGCTTTTAAATGTTGCGAATCTTCTTTGTGCAAAAATGCAATCCAAATATTCGAATCAAATATAATCATAAAAAAAATTAAACACCCCATGCGATTTCATCTATTTTTTTACTTAAATCAGTATCATCAGAACTAAACATGCAATCTTGAAAAATTTCAGCAAAATTATATTTTTCTATTTTCTTAACGTGCTTATAAGGACTTATGCGAAACATTGGAGAAGAATTTTTGAAAACCACAAAAATCTCACCATTTTTTGCTCTTTTGGCAATATTTCTCATGTTAGCATGAAGTTCTTTTATGCCAATTATGTTCTCTTCAATTATAGCATTTTGCATATTTTGTAAAAAGTTTAACAATTATCCAACTTAAGTATAATTAATCTTTAACTTTTTCGCAAGATAAACTTAAAAATTTAAAGTCGATTATTTTTTGTATTTTTGTTAAGATTCGATTAACTTTCACTTTTCATTTCACAAAATTCTATGAAATGCGTAATACTTGCCGGAGGTTCTGGAACTAGGCTGTGGCCATTATCAAGACAAAAGAAACCTAAACAGTTGCAATCTCTTGTATCAGAAAAAACTTTGTTACAAGAAACAATAGACCGATTGGATTTCCTCAGCCCTGAAGATATTTACATTGCTACAAACAGTGAATATGCCAATGAAATAATTAAACAAGCACACAAAATTTCAAAAGAAAATATTATTATTGAACCTGCTATGCGTGATACTGCAACATGTATTTGTTATAGCGCTTTTTATTTGGCAGAAAAATTTCCAGATGAAGTGATGGCTATAATTTATGCCGACCATTTAATTCAGGACAAAGAAGAATTTGTAGAAAAATTAAAAATTGCTGAAAAACTAGCAAGAGAAGAAAAAACTTTGAATATCATAGAAGTCAAAGCGAAATTTCCAAATACGAATTTGGGCTATGTAAAAATAGGCAATATGTTGAAAGTTATTAATGGACATGAAATTTATGAATTTTTGGAATTCAAAGAAAAACCTGACAGCGAAACTGCAAAAAAATATCTCGATTCATACCAATATCTATGGAATACAGGTTATTATGTATGGAGCATTGAAGAGATTTTGAAACAATATAAAAAATTTCTACCTGATACTTATAACAAGCTCAAAGAAATCTTTGACAACTGGAATTCACCGCAAAGAGAACAATTAATTTCAACAAATTATAGTAGCTGTGAAAAAATTTCAGTAGATTACGCAATTATGGAAAAAGTTGAGAAAGAAAAAGTCAGAATAATTCCTGCAAACCTTGGCTGGAGCGATATTGGTACTTGGGATGCAATATATGAAGAGTTACAAAAAGATTCCGATCAAAATCTAACAAAAGGAAATAGTATCAATATTGATACTAAAAAATCACTTATTTACAATTATACAGATAAATTAATTACCACATCCAATGTTGAAGATTTGATCATTGTGGCAACAGACGATTCTATATTGGTTATCAAAAGAGACAACGGTCAAGAAGTGAAAAAGATTGTAGAGAGATTAAAGAAAGAAAACATGAACAATTTGCTTTAAAATTCTTACCAGACATGCTATAATTTACAGATTTATTAATCTGTATTTATTTTATATGTCATTAGAATGTTCACATGAACCAAAAGATTTACCAGCATTACAAGCTGAGATTCAGATGGTTGAAAGTAATTTTGCAGTAGCTTCGTCACAAGAAATGCAAAGATTAACAGCCGAACTAGCACAAACCAGTCAAGATATACATCGTAGATCTCGTGGATTAATAGCAACCGAAGAACGAATTAGCAGACTAAAAGAACAGCAAAGCACTGAAAATCCACTGATGGCATTTTTGAAACAAGGTGCGGATTTTTATACAAATGCAAGAGAGAAACAAACAGCAAAAGCAACTTTGAAAGATTTACAAGCTCAGCTAACTCAAGAACAAGATGAATTAGCAGCTTTAAAAAATAGAAGAGCACAATTAAGTATAGATTTGGGAATAGCAATAAATCAACATCAGGCATACAGACAATCAGCAAGCGAATTCAAAGACTCAAGAACAAATGGGAAAGAACAAAAAGAAAAACGAGAATTAGTAGCAAAAATAGAACAAGTAAAAAGGCAAGGGAAAGTGCCTTTGTTTGTAGGATTGAAACCTTTGGAACTTAAACCCAATCAAACAACTATTAATCCTGACAATTTAGTTAAAATGTTGGCAAAAAGAGATCCAAACAAAGAAACGCAATTAAGAGGAGAGTTGCATACTTTAAATAGCACATCTTATGTACCTAGAGAAAATGCCGGTATACCTATAAATACAGTTCTAGCTTTTTCAAAAAATTTGCTACCAAAGGAGTTACAAGATTACCAGCTGCAAGTGTAAAATAGATTTTTTTCGCAAACAAAATCCCCTTTTATCCTAGTTATATTCATGCTATAAACTATAGCGTTTTTTGTGTTTAAATAGAAATGTCGAAATCAAATCAAATCAAGTTAAAAAATATACTAATAAAAGAAAAACCTTGGGGTAGCGAAGTTTGGTTTGCTCACACTACTCAATACGCAGGTAAAATTCTTCGAATAAAAAAAGGACACCGTTTATCGTTGCAGTATCATGAAAAAAAAATGGAGACACAATATTTGGCAAGTGGTAAAATTAAATTCACTATTGGAACCGACAAAACAAAACTGGAAGAAAAAATTATGAATATTGGTGACAAGTTTGATTTATTACCAAGAACTATACACAGAGTAGAAGCAATGGAAGATAGTGAAATATTTGAAGTTTCAACTCCAGAGCTTGAAGATGTTGTAAGAATAGAGGATGATTACAAGAGAGGATAAAAAATTTTATTTCTAACTTAACAAAAAATGAAACGCTATTTATCTGCAAAAATAATTTTAATTTTAGGTTTTGCTTTAGTATTAGGCTTCGTAGATTTGCCTTACAGTCAACAAGCAAAACTTTCTCCAGTCGTTGCTGAAAAACTACAAAAGATCAAATACAACCTTGGGCTTGATTTGCAGGGGGGTACTCAGCTTACTTATAAAATTGATTTAACTAAAGTAGAAGAAAAAGATCAGGGAATGATAGTCGATGGCGTAAAAGAAGTTATTACAAGGAGAGTTAATGAGCTTGGAGTTAACGAACCAAGTATATACACAGCCGATTTTGGTGGAGAGAAAAATATAGTGGTTGAACTTGCTGGTATTAATGATATAGAAGAAGCAAAAGCAACTGTCGGAAAAGTTATTCAACTCGAATTCAAAGAAAAAAAAGAAGTAGCTACAGAAGAAGAAAAAGCAACAATGAAAACTTTGGCTGACAGCACGCTACAAAGATTTAATGCAGGAGAAGATTTTGATGTTGTTTCGGCAGAATTAGAAAAAACAAACGCAGAAACTGTATTTTTAAGAAAAAATGAAGAGTTTAAATTCAAAGATGCTTTTCCTCCAACCATTCAAGATAGTCTTGATAAATTAGCAATAGGTCAAATAGATAAGACATTGGTGGAAGGCAGCAATGGTCAAATTTATAGCGAAGGAGGACTAACAGATGATACTGGATTTTTTATATTTAATCTTATTGATAAACAAATCCAAGATAGAGAAATCAAACATAACAAAGAAGTCAAAGTAAGTCATATATTAATTTCATACAAAGATGCCGCAAAAAAACCTAACGAAAATATCACTAGAACAAAAGAAGAAGCAGAAAAAACTGCCAATGAAGTTTTGGAAAAATTAAATAAAGGTGAAGATTTTGCAACTTTGGCAAAACAGTATTCTGAAGATACATCCAACAAAGATACTGGCGGTGTTTTGGAAACTGCCGTTACTATGAATAGTATTTACGATCCTGATTTCACAAATGCTGCCCTAGCGCTCAATCAAGACAGCGAGCTGACAAAAACTGCAGTTGCTACACAGTTTGGATATCATATAATCAAAGCTGACAAAGTGACAGCAGAATATACAGAGAAAAAACAAGAAAACGGTTACAAACTTAAATATTTATTCTTTTCTACACTTGGAGAACCATGGAAAAGTACTGAATTAAATGGACAATTTTTCAAAACAGCAATAGTTGAATTTAATAATTTATATCAACCATATATAAGTATTAGCTTCAATGACGAAGGAGCGACACTTTTTGAGCAAATCACAGAAAGAAACGTTGGCAAACCTGTAGCTATATTCGTAGGAGGTAATCTGATTTCGTCCCCTACCGTACAAGCAAAAATTAGCGGTGGACAGGCACAAATCACAGGAAGATTTAATGTCGAAGAAGCAAATAATCTTGCAAGAGATTTGAATACAGGAGCTATTCCTGCGCCAATTGAATTAAGCGGACAATATACAATCGGATCAACATTAGGCAGCGAAGCTTTGACTAGCAGTGTCAAAGCAGCTCTTGCAGGATTAATTATCCTTGCAATATATATGATAATTTTTTATAGAATTCCCGGTTTTGTTGCAGTTTTGGCACTTATTATATATTCAGTGTTACTTGGTTTTTTGGTCAAAATTTCTTTGCCGTTATATTTGGCGGCAACATTTGCAGGAATAGTATTCATAGCATTATTAATCAAAGTCATTCAAAACAATGACGATGGTCTGGATAAAATAGTGTCTTTTATAATAATCTCTTTTGCATTTTTCTTTTTAACGTTCTTGTTATCAAGTTCTATTACTCTTACCTTGCCGGGTTTTGCAGGTATTATTATGTCAATCGGAGTCGCAGTGGATGCAAATGTATTGGTATTTGAAAGGTTAAAAGATGAATTAAGAAAAGGCGGCAGTTATTCTTTAAGTCTTTCAACGGCATTTAGTAGGGCTTGGGATAGTATTCGTGATGCAAATTTCTCGACATTGATCACTTGTATTATATTAATGATCTTTGGATCGTCAATTATACGAGGTTTTGCTTTTAATCTTGCAACAGGTGTTCTTGTGTCAATATTTTCCGCTTTTACGATTTCTTACACGTTACTAGAAATTTTCAAATTTACAAAATTAAAAGAATATCCATGGTTATTTGGAGGGTTACGAAGCAATCAAACAAATAAAAAATTCAACTTTGATTTTGTTGGCAAAAGAAAAATATGCTTTTATTTTTCAGGCATTTTAACCACTATCAGTATCATATCATGTTTATTTTTTGGATTTAATTTAGGCATTGATTTCAAAGGAGGAACACTTATGGAAATAAAATTTCCAGTTGAAGTAACAATTGACCAAATAAAAGAAAATTTGAAAAAAACTGATGAACAAATTACAGAAGACAGTGAATTTTCATTAAATTCTGAAATTATTGCAAGTGGTGTAAATACATACATATTAAGGTTAAAAGGAATCAACAATGATACTCATGCTAAATTATTGGCAGCAATTAATACTGAATTTGGTAGCGTCGAAGAACTAAGATTTACATCTATCGGTCCAAAAATTGGAGATACTTTGAAACAAAGAGCTATAACTGCTCTTATTATTGCAACCGGTGCTATTATCTTATATATAGCCTTTGCTTTCCGCAAAGTACCAAAACATTTGAGTCCATGGAAATTCAGTTTAGCTGCTATTATAGCTTTGATGCATGACTTAATTATTGTAGTTGGTTTATTTGCCTTAATAAGCCATTTCACACCTAACGCTGAAATTGATTCGTTGTTTATTACGGCTATTTTGACACTAATTGGCTATTCTATTAACGATACAATAGTTGTATTTGACAGAATCAGAGAAAATGTCCGAGGTTCAAAATCACAAGGAAATACAGAAAAATTAATGAATACAGCGCTTAATGAAACGCTTGTAAGATCTATCAATACTTCTCTTTCAACATTAATACCTTTGACGGCTTTATTATTCTTTGGTAGTCCGGCAATATTCTATTTCGTATTAGTATTAAGTCTTGGTATTTTCTTTGGAACCTATTCTTCAATTTTTATAGCAACTCCAATGCTATTTCAATTGCAGAAGAGAGATTAGATATTTTAGATGAAATTTTATGTTGTAAATTATGCACAAAAAGAATAAAATAATTATGAACATTATTCGTAATTATTAATCTATGTTTGCTAGAACAACAATATCTTTGGAACAATCAGATTTGCAAATGTTGCAGAATCTTATTTTCAAAGAAAATGAGAAATCTCTATCTTCTTTTATTGGGAAGCTTATTAAAGAATATTTGCAACGAAAAGAAAAAGAGTTATTGATGAAAAAAATGGAGGAAAATTACAAGAAATATACATCTAATCTTGATCAAAAAGCTTTCTATGAAATAGAGGAAATAACTTTAGAAGATTTATAAATTAAAATTGTTATGCATTTAAAAATCAAACAAGGAGATATATGGTGGATTGATCCTACGCCAAAAATTGGTACTGAACAAAGAGGTAAAAGACCTGCTCTAGTGATTCAAAACAACATAGCAAATAATTATTTAAATTCTACAATTATAGCTATCGTTTCAAGCTCTGGAAAAACCGAAATGGCAGAAATGGTTAATTTAGGGACAGAATATGGCTTAAAAGAAAATTCTTATGCTGATTTTGCACAAATTTTTACAATTGATAAAAGGAGATTACTAAAAAAAATAGGAAATATTGGAAATTCAAAATGGAATGCAGTAGAAAACGCTCTTGCAAGTATTTTCTATAAAACATTTTAAAAAATCATGGTGCACCCAGAGGGATTTGAACCCCCAACCCCTGGTTCCGAAGACCAGTGCTCTATCCAATTGAGCTATGAGTGCATAGTGAAAACAATCAAACTATCTTAAATTTCACTCAAGCTCTCCAGTGACCACCAAATTCTTTTTGATTTTACTTGTAACACCATCTTTGTCTGTAACTTGAAGTGTAATTTCATAATTACCGGCCTTTGTGTATGTAATTTCAGGCTTGCGATCTCTTGAAGTTTTTCCGTTGCCAAAATTCCAAGCATAAGTGGAAACAGTACCGGTAGAACAAGAAGGGTCAAAAGTTACATCAAGCGGGACATCTCCGATCTCAGTACTCATCTCAAAACATGCCTGAATCGAAACCGGTCGAACACTGACAACAACAGTAGCTGTAGACTGAGTGCCGTCAGAAGCAACCGCAGTAACAGTAGCATTGTATATACCTGTTGCTTTGTACGTATAAGTAATTTTTGCTATATCAACCCTCTTCGTTCCGTCACCAAAATCCCATTCATAACTTATAATTTTACCTTCAGGATACAAAGACCCAGAAGCATCAAAGTCAATCTCAAGAGGAACTTCTCCCTGAATCGGTGTGGCAGAAAGGGAGGCAAGTATTCCATGCGCATTAACTTTTACCAAAATAGAATCTTTGGATTCATTATCATCACTATCGGTAACAGATAATGTCACCGAGTATTCTCCAGAATCTTCAAAAATATAAGTTGCGACATCTCCAGTATCGTCATATTGACCGTCACCATCAAAATCCCATTTATAATCAACAATGTCATCGTCAGGATCTATTGAATTTATGCCACTAAAACTCACCTTAAAAGGTGCTACACCTTCAATATATGTTTCATCTGTATCTGCAAATCCGGGTGTTGGTAATATAATAGCTGTAGGTGCAGATTTCGGTTTTATGACAGTTAATTCAAAAGTATCTTGCCCCGTAAGTCCATTCTCATCAGTGACTGTCAAAATAACAGTATAATCCCCTATTTGTTTATAAGCATGATTTGCCGTCCTTGTGTTGGCTTGATTGCCATCACCAAAATCCCATTTGTATTTCACCAACTTAGAATCGTTAGGGCTTTCAGATTTACTTGCGTCAAAAAGATATGATTGACTTACTTCAAATTCTCCTGCGTCAGAATTAACCGTTATAAAAGCTTTTGGTTCTGAGCCTGGAAGAACTTCTAAATCTTCTTCTGCGAAATTACTTTGACCACTGCTGTCTATAGTTCTCAGTTTGATTGTATATGTGCCTATTTTTTCAAATGTATGCTCTGCTGTAACGCCCTGTGCATCGTCATAGAATCCATCTTCATTAAAATCCCATTCATAAAGTTCAATATCACCATCCGCATCGCTACTCAAAGAAGCATCAAAAGTGACCGTCAAAGGTGCTGAACCTGAATTAGGACTTATTGTAAATGTAGTAGAGGCAAGCTCGTTTGAAAATACTATATCTTTTGAAAAAATATTTTTATCTTCAATGCCTTCTTTTAAATCTTTGAAAACCACAGTAAGAACGACTTTGTACCTACCGCCGTTTGGACCTTTTTCTGTATAAATATGCGAAACTTTTTGTCCTGTAGCTATAGATGAGCCATCGCCAAAATCCCATTCATAAGATAAAATTTGAAATTTCTTTTTATCTACTATTTTTTCTATTTGAATAGCATCAAAATCTATTTTCAAAGGCGCAGTCAGATCCAAAGTAAGTTCAGGATTTGTAATAATATATTCTTTGCTTGAAGCGTCCACCTGAGCTACTTTTTTTGCACTGAGGCTCAAATACGTAATCATCCAAAAAATTATCAATACTACACACAATACTGCTCCGACTGCCGCCATAATAGCTCCTTTGACTTTTGATTTTTTATCATCCTTCTTTGCCATTGCAATTTTGAATATACCAACTATTGCAACTATAAATGCAATAAAAACAAAAAAACCAAAGGCAACACTCGTTATATTAATCAAAAAAGGTATCCAATCTTCAGGGTTAATACCTAAAATTTGTATAAACGGATTTGATGCAGAATCAGTTGTCTGACTAAAAACAAAGAATAAAAATATAAAAGCAAAAAGAAAGAAAAAGCCAAGTCCTCCTACTAATAATATCAAAGTTTTTGTCTTTGTTTTATTAACCTTTTTGACCGAATTCGCCTGACTCTGAGCACCAACTTGAATATTAGGCTGAATTGGTACTTGATTGGCTAACACTTGTGCATTGATATTTTGATTTTGTTCATCCATATTATATATTTTTATTTTTATATTTTTTTACAACTAACACGATTATAACAAATCCAGAAATTCCTGCCACCAAAAACCAAATATTAAATTGCAAAACAGATAAAATATTAGTAGCTCCAGTGGTAACGTCAGGCTCTATATCAAAAACTATCTGCAGTTTACTTGTATCTTCTGCTCCCATACCATCAGTAGCTGTAACTTGCACCACAATAGTTCCCCACTCTTCATAAAAATCCATATCGGCAGTTGTAATATAATCGCTAGTAGCAGATGTATAAGTATAATTACAATCATCATTCTTCACTTTGTTACCATCACTATCAAAATTTATATTTTTATCTATACAAAATGCATAAGGAGCTTTGCCACCTGTCGCTTTTATTTTGAAAGAAATTTTGCCTGGACTTTTTGTAAAATGAATTCTGCCATCACTTTGATATAGCAATGAGCTATATGAATCAGATGGAAGCAAAAATACATCTATCGGTTCAACAACAACAGGCTGCTGATTAAAAACTATATAAACAGAACTTTCATCCTCCATTCCAAGTTCATCAGTAACTGTATACATAGCTTGCAAATTACCCCATGATGATTGATAAGTCAGCGTATATTGGCTGCCTGTATTACTATCAGCACTTGCGCAATCATTTTTTGTATCGCCATCAATATTATCATCGTAAAAAGTGTTAAAATCAAAACATTTTCTTATTAAGCCAACACCTCCACTACTCGTTACTGTAAATTTCACTTGACTTGACGTGCCAGAAAGATGAATTTTGTTGTCAATCGGCTCCGGTATTGGATCGGAACTAATATAAGCAGTCAATTCTTCTGAATCCACAATTACTCTTTGAATAACTGAAGACTCAGTACCAAGATCATCTATAATGGTTAACTTAGCCTTAAAATCACTAGCATAAGCCGCATCAACAGACATGCTAACAAATTGACTTGTTGATAACCCGCCTGCGTCAACGGTAATGACACCTTTTTGATCTGCATCATTGTCTTTTGAACCATCACCATTACTATCAACATCAATATTTGCATCAAGAGAATAATTATAATTTGGAGCTCCACCATCAGCCAAAATTTCAAACCACAAAGTATCATCTGTCGCAGATATATGATAAGCATTATCCTCCAAATCAAGTTGTAATTTTGCACCATATTTCCCATCAGTACCATCACTATAAGCAATCAAATAAGAATTCAGCTGACCTGAATCAAGTACAACTTTTTGTTTTGCAATAGATTCTGAACCTAACGCATCAATGATAGTTAATTTAACATTAAAATCATTAGCAAATGCAGGATCAAAATTGATAGTTTCAACGCTAGTATAAGTATTTGTATTTGTATCCAATGCAAGGACATTAAGTTCACCATCATTATCGTTATCCTTAATTCCGTCTCCATCTGTATCTATCGCAGTATTAGCATCCAAGTTATAATTATATGGTTCTATACCACCACTGCTTTCAATCAAAAATACAATAGTCGGATTAGTTATTTCTTGATGATAATATCCGTCGGGAGCTTGAGACAGTTTATTGCTATTACTTACAGGTGTGCTTTCATAGCCAGTCAAATATCCTTTTAACTCACCTGTATCTATTATCACTGCTGTTGTAACCACAGTTTCTTCTCCAAGACTATCTGTGATTTTTAATTTGATATTATATTCTGTTTTCAGATTCGGATCAAATTCTATCGATTCTGTTGTTGTAGCTTCTTGACATCCAGAATCTTCAGCCTCAGCTATCACTAAACCAAATATTTTCCATAAAGCAGCATTTATATCAATCGGATCAGTCGGATCAATCGGATCATCATCAGAATCGCCACTAGAAGCTATATCACAAAAATCATCATTTTTTCCATTATTGTCATTATCCTTGATCCCATCTCCATTGCTATCTACTTTTGTATCGGTATCAAGTAAATATGTGTATGGAGCTGAACCTCCAAGAGCCTGAATATTAAATGTGATATTTGGATCTGAAACGTCTAAGTGATACGCGGCGTCACCTTTCAATTCAATTTTATTAGATGTAGTGTCGTAAGCTGTTAAATATCCTGTCAACTCTGCCGCTTCAATTTTTACTGTTTTTTTAATTTCATAAATTTGTCCAACATCATCGGTCACAATAAGCTTAATTTCAAATTTCGTACCAAGAGCAGGATCAAAAGATAAATCTGCGCCATCATCGTCATTATCCTTAATTCCATCTCCACTACTATCTATTGCAATATTACCATCAAGAATATAGGTAAAAGGAGAGACACCACCGCTGGCACTTAATTGGAATGTTAAATTTGGATCAGATGCGTTGACCACATAAGCTCCGGAATCATCAATTTCATATAATTCACCAGAGGCTGGAAACATAGATGCCTTAATTTCATCAAATTTAACTTCAACAATATTTGTCACAGTATTTGTACTGCCAACACTGTCTTTTACAGACAGTTTCACTCTATAACTTCCTTCCTTGGCATATCTATAAACACCTCCAACACAAGAAGCTGGAATTGCTGAACTTTCTT
Organism: uncultured Candidatus Peribacteria bacterium; assembly: GCA_964511025.1. Lineage (GTDB taxonomy): Bacteria > Patescibacteriota > Gracilibacteria > UBA1369 > GWF2-33-10 > CAZEDK01. Next base: position 25,703 of record CAZEDK010000003.1, read on the forward strand.
CTGCCTGCACTAAATTTGAAGCAAATAAAACATCCCACAATTCTGCAAATATATTCTTTTGCAATACGGAATTTAAATCCAAAGATGGCAAAATAATTTCATCACAAGCATCTCCAGTGCCATCAGTATCTGCGTCAGATTGATCAGAATTGGCAGTATCCGGACAATTATCTTCTGAATCTACAACACCATCTCCATCAGAATCTATTTCTCCTGAATCAGCTGATTCAGCTAAAAATTCCTGTGCATCATTATCCTTAATACCATCCCCATTAGTATCCGTATCTATATCAAAATCCCAAGTACACTCAACAATAGTCAAAGGATCTAGCTCGCTACTACCTGCATTTTCAGTGCCATCAGGATCTACAGATGAATTATTTGTAAAGGTTAAATCTGGTCCATCCGCTTCATAATTAAATGCAGCAACAGGCGGATCTGTAAATGCATCTACATAAACAATCAATGGATCTGACGTATCAGTTGCGCCCATATCATCTTTGACTCTCAATGTAATTTCTACTCCTTCATTAGCAACTTGTGTAAAAGTATAAGATGTATTGCTTATTTCAATTCCTTTATCATCATACAATCCATTACCTTGAAAATCCCATATATATTCTGCGATTAAGCCGTCCGGATCGTAAGATGTACCAGCATCAAAGTTGATACTTTCTCCAACATAAATATTTGTTCTATCTACATTAAAACCTGCAATAGGATTGTCATTTGGACCGTTTACTACAGTAAGAATCGGTTCCTTATTTGGCTCGCAATCTTTCGCAAGATCTCCAGTTGATGTTTCGCAACTCACAGTATTTCCCATAACAGCATACTCAGTACCAACCCTATTACCATCATTATCTTCAATGATTAATACAAAGCGATATTCATTGGAATCTCCTTCGTTACCAAGATTATTTATAGTAAATTTTGTCTCAGGATCTGTGGTAATATGCGGATCATCTTCTACATAACCGTCTGCCAACTTTGCTTCGTTCAGATAAGCCCATGTGTATTCAATGACTCTGCCATCTATATCATCAACATTTGCGAAAAGAGTCACTTCAAGAGGAGCAACAGCCTTGCCATTTTCATAATTCGGACCTTCCACACTTGAAATTTCAAAATTATTGATAGTCGGCATTTGCTCTTCTATCAGAATATTTATTTCCTCAGTATCTTCCTGTGGATCATCTTGGTAGACTGTATCCAAAATTTTTAAAGTCACCTTGTACCACTCATTTTCACGATTAACTTCATCAAATACGTAAGTGGTTGATTCGCCAACAATAATGGAAGAAATCAAATCTTTGCATTCACTTGAATTACAAACTTGAAAATACCAACTGTATTCCAAGCTATCTTTTTCTTCAAAATCTCTATTAATCGATTTACTTGCGTCAAACTTAAATGAACCTGTTATATCTCCGTAAACAAAATCGTTTATATCAGGATTTAAAATATTTTGATCTTTTATAATCTCGATATAAGCTAAAGGCTGATCCTCAGATACTAAATACACTCTCCTCATGATCGTATTGGTATTTTTTTTATTATCTTCAACTGTTATTTGGATTATATATTCTCCAGAATTATTATACTGACAATAGTAATCTAAAATCGGACTATCTAATTGCTGGTCTAGACTTGATGACCAATCGACACTGCCAGTTTCATCAGACGCAAAGACTAATTCACCTCCATTACAATTAATATCAATGTTTAAGTAATCTTCTATGTATGAATTTTCTTTTATGTATATACTTGATAAGTCTATAAAAAATCGCGCGGAATGATTATCAATAGAAGAGTTATCTACTTTTTGCACATTATTGAGCTCAAAAGAATCTGCTGAACTTCTAGTATATATCTGAGCATCCAGATCCATTAAATTATCTATTGAAATTGTTTTTGTTTGTGTATCAGAAATCGTGACAAGATCACTCTTCCCAGTATTAGGATCTACACTGACATTCAAAGAAATTTCAAAAGCTCCAAGCTCCTGAAATCTAAGTTCCATTTTTGGATTATTTGTATAAATTCCATCCATATTTGAGCTTGTTTCTAATCCTTGATCAAATTCAGTATTTTTATCAGTAAATACATAATCAAAATCACTCGGCATTATCCAATTATAATAATAAATATCGGTAGAATTTTCGTTTATCGTACAAGTTGCGTCAAACAATACGGTCGCAGGATAAAATTCATTTTCAATTTCGTAAGTGAAACATGAGACAGGTAGCACAGGATCTACAGTAACAGCAACCATTTTTGTATCCTTTGTTCCATCTTCTGTTTGTATTTCAAGCGTCAAAGAATAATTACCAGGAATATCCGGCTTGAAATCAGCTTGATTCGTTGTACTTGCCAATGTAGTAGCAACAGCAGCACCTTCAGGCAAATAAGTCCAAATATATTCCATTATCGGACTACTTGCCAAGGATCCACTTGCATCAAAATGCCAAACATCACCAACTTCTTCACCTTCATCTACAGCAAGATCTATATTCGGATCTTCAATAACCACGGTAAAAGGATATTCATCCACTATATCACCTTCTCTTGTTATAAGAGTAACATCATAACTTCCAAGCTTCACCGCCCCAAGTTCATCCGTCGGGAAATAATATAAAATCGACATGCTACTGTCAGTATTTTCTTCAACATCAATGACGTACTCCTCGCCTTCAATATCAAAAGACATATCCGTAAGAGATCTGCCACTTTTACCTATTGACCCAGTTGTTTCAAAATAAATTCCAGAAACAGCTTCATCAGGAGCGTATTCTACCACCGTATTTCTTACAGCTGTATCGCTCAAAAAATCATATATTACCTCTTTGTCAGCCATGGCTGATTTAGGATATGTTTGCAGATATACTTTTGTATCAGGTGGCTCAACAACAACTTTTAGCTTCGCGTAACCCGGAGCATATTTATCAGTCTCATTACTTTCTACAAGTAAAGAAACAATATAAGTCTCCGATTCATAATATGTGCAAACAACATTTGAGCTAGGATCATTTACTCCATCGCCATTAGTATCAGCTCCAAGTTCATTACAGGTACTCTCACCCGGATTATCTGGATTTTCATTGAAAACATCTAGTTGATTATAGTTCCCATCACCATTCAAATCCCATTTATGCTGAGAATTTTCAACTGTTTTGTCTGAAGGATCAGTCGTTCCAAGGCTATCAAAACTTATTGTACATGGCACTTGGCATTTTACAGTGCTTGCATTCAAAGTAACATCAACAAATTCCATACTGGCAACATAGGAAGACAATGTATTTAATGCATCACTTGCAAGAACAAAATTATCATCATTTGGAGCTGTTTTTAGATCATACAAATAACCGTTTCCAGAGGTCACAGTTGCGTCATATATTTTATAATAAAGCTCTTTTGTATCATTATCTGCGCTGAGATTTGCAAAAGTATCCTCCAAAGAGATATATTCATTTATTATGATATCAATATTTGTCAAATAATCTGCTGAGATTGCGTCATACAGTGCATTGATATAATCATCATAATCAGAATCACTGACAGCTAAGGCGATTGGAATTAATTGATGCAAGAAATAAGCAATATCATTTGAGCATGGATTAGTACCGTCATTATATTCTTCTATGTTAGTTCTTCCATCGTTATCAAAATCTTCATCAGCATCATCTTTGTCCGGATCCAAACAAAGATATTCATTTTCAAAACATTCATCCATGCCATCGCCATCAGTATCCAAGCCTCCACATCCATTAGCCTCACAAGGATTAAAACTGTCTCCCAATTCATATTCCCTAATATTAGTCCACGTATCATTATCCGGATTTTCATCCGCATCATCTAAATTAGAATCAAGACATGTATTCGCGTCTTCATATTCATTAGGCATACCATCACAATCTGAATCATCAGTATTGCTACACGGCTTATCATCAGATTGTTCGTCAAGATAACCCTGCAAAACATCTTGCAAACTATCAGCAGCCGCATAAGTTTCACTATATTGATCAACAGTTTTTTTAATTGTACTAAGAATAGAAATAGCTTCTTCAATATCTTCATTATCAGTTAAATTAAGTTCTTCTATTGCCTGAGTCAAAGGTGTCAAAACCTTGTAAGAACTTGCATAAACATTGTTTGTATTATCTTCAATCGTATTAACATCATCAACTACCTCTTGTTTAGTATCATTATTAAATTCTGAACTGCCATCAACACTTTCTACCCCGGAAGTTCCTGAATTATCTGCAAGAGAACCTTCTTCCCCTGTAGTTGATTCCAATACAGTATTTACTATCGCGTAAGAGCCAACAATGATAAGCAATCCTATACTAATAAACTTAATACCTTCTTTACCTTTTTCAGCTTTTGAACTATCATCTCCAGCCAAAAGATACATAGACCCACTATACATTATTCCTATGACAGCCACAAACCCCAAAAAAGTTAGGAAAAAATTTATAACTTTACTTATATAATCTCTGGCGTTATCACTTTCTGTGAGCATCGGATCGTAATCATCCTTCTCTAAGCTATCCAATTCACCTTCAAAATTAGTAAAACTGACAAATTCTTCTTCTTTATTCAAAAATTCATCACAATTATAAAGATCATAAACGGATTCACTGAATCCTACACAATAACAGTAATAAGGAGTAGAATCATCATTTTCGTTCTCCTTACATGTGGCTTCCGTACCATGTACAGATTTGATATATTCCTCCGTACAATCAGTATCAAGAATCCAATCAGCATAGCTTTCGCAAGTCTCTTCACCGCTAAAACCGCCTCCTTCAGCAAATGTTAACTGATGCAAAGATGCAATAAAAAAGATAGAAATTAATATTTTCCCAAAAAATCTATATGTAGGTTTAGCCATTTTGTTCTATTTAAGCTTAAATTAATCTTTTCATTATATCATAAATAGAACTGAGAACCGAGAACTGAGAGCTGAGAATTAGTAAAATGAATAGATTTTTCAAAAAAACATTGCCTTGTATGTAGTGGTGGATGGTGGGTGATGAGTAACTGCTCACAGCTTTCCATTTTTGTCATTCCAGCGCAGGCTGGAATCCAGTAGAGTAAACTATCTTTGTATTTCAAGTTGAGACAATATCTCAAGGCTATCGCAACATAATTAGCAATTCCTGGATCCTGAAATGAATTCAGGATGACAATCAAATGAAGTTGACCAAATTATACAAAGCGGTGAGCAGTTACGGTGATGAGTGGTCAGCGACTAGCGACTATGGATTCGAGACTCACAGAATCATCAGGATCTTTGAATTCTATGAGAGTTTGCGTAAACGCATAAGCGCTTGCTGAGATTAATATACCTGCCACGGCTCCTATCAACACTTTTTTCGCATTATCATTCTGTTCTCCAGCTATAAAAGATACTACATATAAATAACCTCCATATATAAAAGCTGCAACAGAGACAACGGCAACAAAAGAAAGAGCAAAATTGCTTAAAGATGCAAATATTGATTTTCCTGTTTCTATATTAATCGAACTGCCATATTCATCAAAAATAAAATCTTTTATAAATACTTCTGAAAGTCCAACAACAACAAGACCAAGCACAGCATAACCAATGTGTTTTTTAGGTCCGCTAGGATCGTCACTTGAAGTCATCATCGTAATTCCACTGATTATAATCGTAAGAACAGCTATGAAACTTAAAAACATTTCAATAAACGTATAAATTCCACGAATTTCTGCCGCTCCACTCAAAGCTGCTGATTTTGCGGAATCAACATTTTGCAAAACTTCACCACTTTCACCAAAAAAGACTTGTGTCACAGCAATATCAGCGACAAATATCAATGCAAATCCTATAAGCGCTGATGTAAAATATTTTTTTGTATTAGTAATAGCCGTATCAGCTTCGCTGGACACAACCATTTTAACACCTGTATAAACAAAGATAATCAAAGCAATACTGCCTAATGCATATTTCAGAAAATCAAGTAAAAATAAAATACCGCTCGTAATATTCCTGACACCTCTTTGATCTACCGCGTCATCATGTATATCTCCTTCATAATTTGTAAGTCCAGTTTGATCACCTACCTGAGTCAAAGTATCGGTAATAGCATTGGCATAGACAAAATTCACAGATAAAACTATCGCCAATACTATTGTTATAATGAAATTTTTTAATAATTTAGAATTCACCAGCCCGAAAGTGTATTTGTTTTTATTCATATAGTTAAAATCATTCTGGCTGGAAATTTAGAATTTAAAATTTAAGTAGCATCTATATTTCCAGCAATAAATGTGGAAACTATTGCAAAAGCGCCATAGACTATTATCAAACCTATAAAAGCATTTTTCATCCATTTTTTCGCACTATCCATTCGACCTTCATCCTGAAAACTAATAACATAAAAAATACCGGAACCAATAAAAACAATAACAAGCAGTGGTCCTATAAAAGTTATAAGCAAGTTAGTAAGTCCTACAATTTCTGCAATTGCACTATTCGGATCTATACCTGGATTATATCCGCTCTGCTTAGCCGCCTCATCAAGATCAACTTTATACAAAATATTGTCTATCAAATTACCGGACATCATTACAATGACAAGCCCAATAACACTGGCAAGAAGTTTTTTCTTTGTATTATCGATAGCGCCTTCATCCTGAATCGCAACAATCAGCTGTGATCCGCTGATTACTATAAAAAGCACGGCAATGGCACCCAATATATATTTAATAAAAGTAATAATAATTGCAGTTTCATTTTTAAAAATATTAACCCTTTCAGATATTTCATAACTACTACTAAACGGACTTCCGTTCTGGAAATTCAATATATCAGCAAGAGGTAAAGCGATTCCTATAAGAGCAAGTCCTAATATACCATAAAGAAGTCCTGTTCTTTGATCGGTCAAGGTTTGTTCATTATTTCCTTCAGCCACCATCCTAAAACCTGCAAAAGTCACCAAAGCAATCGCTACAACTCCAATAATATATTTTAAATTTTTTGCAATTTTATCAACCAAATTTTCAGCACCCAATGTACCAGATGTTCCAACAGGATCAGGTAAGTCACCGTATTCTTTTACGTTATTGAGAGGAAAAAATCCAGGATTTTTTTCTTCAGCAGCATGTACCGTAAAAAATATTGCAAAAGAAAAAATGCCACTTAATATGATAGTTTGAAAGATTTTTTTTAGCCTTTTTTGCAAAGAATAATTCAAAATTTTAAATTTTAAATTTTAAATTTCTAAAAATTATATCATAAAAAAGCTTCAAACATCAATTTGACCTTGAAAATAAAATTAATTCTCAATATAATTTGCGCGGTTGATAGAAATCCAGCTTTTTAAGCTTACTTTAAAAATATGAAAGAGAATTTTGTTACTTCTTACTTCAAAAATGCTTTTCAAGAGTTTCATAAGATTAGTTGGCCAACACAGGATACAGCTATCAAACTCACACTGATAGTTTTGATGGTCTGTATAAGTACTATGGTTATCATAGGTGTTCTAGACAGTTTACTTCAACAATTATTTGAAAGGCTAATTACAAAATAAACCATAACTTATAACTTAATATGGCTAAAGCAAGTCTAAAAAAAACTCATAAAAATGATGATGTTGATGATTTAAATAGTGAAGATCGAAAACATACTTTTGGAGGCTCCACTAAACAAGATCCAAGCCAAGGAAGAAATTGGTATGTAATTCATACTTATTCCGGATACGAACATGCGGTGAAAAAAGCTTTGGAACAAAGAATTGAAACAATGGGAATGCAAGAATATATATTCAATGTCATTGTTCCAACTGAACAAGTGATGATGATGAAGAAAGGTAAATTACAAGAAGAGGAAAAAAGAATTTTCCCCGGTTATGTGCTTGTAGATATGATTGTAACCGATGAATCTTGGTACGTGGTCAGAAACACTCCAAATGTAACAGGTTTCGTAGGTTCAGGCACCATACCGGTACCGGTTTCACCAGAGGAATTTAATGTTTTACGTAGACAAATGGGACAACAGGAACCTGTATTCCAAATAGATGTAAACGTAGGCGAACAAGTTGTTATAAGAGCTGGACCTTTTGCGCAATATGAAGGAACAGTGAATTCTGTAGATGACGAACGAGGCAAAGTCAAGGTTTTGGTAAGTATTTTTGGCAGAGAAACTCCTGTTGAATTAGATTTTGATCAGGTTAAAAAGAAATAACCAAAAAACATGATTCCAAAGTTTACTTGGGTTACAATATTTCTCTCTGTATTTATAACGGTTACAGTCACTGAAATAGTAATTCATGAGTATAGCTTGAATAAATACACTGAACTTACGCAAGTAAACTCAGTCTCAAACGATGAGATAATAAAAACCGAAGAAGTTCAAAATGATGTACCAATTAATGAAAGCATTCCACAAGAACCTATTCAAGAAACTCAAATCAATCCAGACCAACTAGCGATTCCACTTGAAAATCAAATTTCAAAGGTAGATGAAACAATACTGACAAGCGCAAAGATTCAAGATCCAATAGTGAAATTAAGAGCCTTCAACGGAAAAATATTTAATTTTATTGAAACAACTTACAATGAAAAACAAGTAATAGAAGCAGATATATTTGATGGGGAAAAATATTTGGGAGTGGTATATGAAATAAGCTTCGCAACCCCAATAGAAAGTGAAACTGCATACGCAAAAATAAAAAGCAAAGCAAAAACACTAGAAAACACACAAGTCAATGAATCAGACGCATTCGGAGAAAAATCTTTCTATGCAAATAACCAAGATAAACAAAATACTGTGTTTGTAGTCACAAAGGTTGACACTACAATATATGCATTCCAATATCCTCACTTAAGTCACACAACCTTTAAATCAATAGCTAATTACCTTAAATAATAATATGGCAAAAGCAATAACAAAAATCATCAAACTACAAATAAAAGCTGGAAAAGCTAATCCGGCTCCTCCTGTAGGTCCAGCTCTTGGACAGCTTGGTTTAAATATACAGGATTTCTGTGGGCAATTTAACGACAAAACCAAAGAAATGGGCGATACCGTAATTCCTGTAGAAATCACAGCTTATGAAGATAGAACTTTTAGTTTTATAATGAAGAAACCACCTGCTGGAGTACTGATCAAGCAAAAATTAGCTATTCCAAAAGGTTCAGCTCAACCAAACAAAGACAAAGTTGGAACGCTCACAAGGCAACAATTAAAAGAAATTGCAGAAGATAAGATGGAAGATTTAAATGCAAATGATATTGAGGCGGCTATGAATATTATAGCAGGAACTGCAAGAAATATGGGAGTGAAAATAGAATTATAGAACTGAGAGCTGAGAGCTAAGAAAAATCATAAAATCTTTTTTGTCTCTAAACTCAGTTCTCGCAACGTGCAACTAAATCTGTGGGAGCCACCACTTAATCAAAACTGGCGCTAATACCACTTAATTTTCAAAACTATGAAAAAACACGGCAAAAAATACCTTGAAGCTTCAAAAAAAGTTGACAGGAACAAATTGTATAGTTTGGACGAAGCAGCACAATTGCTGACTGAAACATCAATAACAAAATTTGATGCTACAGTTGAAATACACATTAACCTTGGAATCGATCCAACAAAAGCCGAACAACAGCTCAGAAATACAGTTGCTCTTCCTCATGGAACAGGTAAAACACTTCGAGTTGTAGCTTTTGTATCAGATGACAAAATCAAAGATGCTTTGGATAATGGTGCTGTCAAGGCAGGCGGAAACGATCTTATTGAAGAAGTTCAAAAAGGCTTTACTGATTTCGATATTGCAATTGCACAACCAGATATGATGAAAAATTTAGCAAAAGTTGCAAAAATTCTAGGCCCAAAAGGGCTTATGCCAAGTCCGAAAGCCGGCACAGTAACAACTGACATTGCAAAAACTGTAAAAGAGTTAAAAGGTGGTAGAATTGAATACAGAAATGATAAATTAGGCGCACTTCATAATGGCATTGGCAAAGTATCTTTTGGAAAAGAAAAAATCCTTGAAAATATCAAAACATATTTACAAGCCGTAAAAGCGTCCAAACCATCTTCAATGAAAGGTTCATTTATTAAATCCATTAGTTTAACAACTACAATGGGACCCGGTATCAATGTGGATGGAAACACAGCTTTGAAAGAAGTGTAAAATAGTTAAAAGAACTGAGAACTGAGAACTGAGAAAGTAATTTTGTTTATTTTCTCTCAACTCAGCTCTCGATTCTCTATTCTCAATGGGGAGTCGTCTAATGGTAGGACAGCGGCCTTTGAAGCCGTATGTGAAGGTTCGATTCCTTCCTCCCCAGCCAACCATGGCACTAATGGCACTCAATACCGTGCTACTTAGGTATGTAAAAAATCGAACTTTTTGTATAACTTAATTTTTGGCAAACCATCTGTCATTCTCGCGAAGGCGGGAATCCAGTTTCTTAAAAATCCCCTATTTGTGCTATTCCTTTGTACCTGGGAAGAACGGGCAGTATTGGCGGTTAATATTTAAAATTTAAAAACTCCTTATCTAAGCCACTATTTCAACTAATAACTTAGATAAAATCAGCTAATTTTTTAGCTAAAATGATTAGCAAATGGGATATGTTATTTGATGGGAAGCAAGGTATAATAGAATCCTCAACAAGATCCAATCTCTTGAACTTCTTCATCTTCATTTGATAATTCAAGTATTTTAATACTTGGTAGAACACTTGCACCCATAATACCTTCTAAATCTCCATAAAATCCTGTTGTGTTTTTCATTACCCTTTCAATTTCTTTTGATCTTCTATTCCAAATCCTTTCCATTGCTCTTTTTTCATCTTCCAATCCTTTCTGTAAACTAGTAAAAGCCAACACAATCGTCTCAATTCGATTTTTAAACTCGGCTCCACCTAAATAATTATATAATAGTTCCATTTTTGCATCTTTACCAACAAAGGATTGTTTCATCCTACCCATCTCAGATAATTGATTACGTAAGGCCATAGCCAAAGGTAAAGCATATTTATACTCCGTAATCCAAACGCCATCTCTAAGTCCAAAAGTATTTATACCTTCTGGCAAAACCTGAGTTGCAATAATTACAACGTCGGCTTTTATGTTCGTCTGATCATCTTTGAGTTTCTTCACCCATTCAGCATTCCAGACCTTGGTGTTTTTTGATTCCCAAAGGATAATGCCTTGTTTTTGAGCCATAGATGAAAATACCGTTTGAATTAGATCAGCTCCTCGTATTCCAGTAGGAACATCCTCAATCGTATCAGTCATAAAAGCACTTTGCAGAGCCATCTTAAGGTCTGTTTCCTGTGCATCACCCTGAATTTGCATTGAACCCTGTTCAGCCTTACGTTGAGCCTCTTCAAGAGCTTTTTGCATTTGTGCGATCGTTGTGTCTTTTTCAAGCAATTTCTTTTTTGAAGCATCATCAGCTTCCATCTTAGCTTGCTCAGCAATTTTCTTGGTAGCTTCATCCATTTTTTGAGCAAATTCCAATTCACGATTTTTATCTTTCGTTTCAAGTTCACGCGCCTTATCCATTGAAGCGATTGCCTGTTTTCTCAGCTCTTCAAGCTGCGTTTCCTTTTCCTTATCTGCTTTTTTCAAATTTTGCATTTCCAGTTCACTGCTCTTACTTGCTTCATCTTTGGCAGTAGCCATAATCTTAGCCTTTTCAGCATCCAGTTTCTTACTCACTTGCTCATCTATGTTTTTCTGTCCTTCCGCTACAGCTTTCTCTTTGATGGCTAGTTGTTTCTCTTTTTCAAGAACCCCTTTCTCAATTTCACATTTTAACTGCTCTCTTATTTTTCCAGTAAGGGCATCGTTGAGCGGAATCTGTTCGCCACATTTTGTACATGTGATTGTTTGGTCTGACATAGAAAATAATTAAAATTATAAACAGTATTTTTTATAATCAGGAAAGTTAAACTTAATATGTTCTAAAATCCACTGTGTTTCGGATTGTTTTTTCTTGCAATGATCTTTCCCATATACTAATAAAACCTCTATTTTCGCGGTCTTATTACAAAGTGCAAATACAACCCTATTTCCTGAAGATTTAGGAGACTCATCTGTTCCTGCAACTCTAAAATCTAATTTAAAAATCCCTCTATTTTCTTCAGGAAAATATCTTATAATATCTATTAAGTTTGTTTGCTGAAAACCAAATGCTTTTTCTAAAACATCATTAATTGTTTGCTTGGTGCTTAGCCACTTTTTTATTTTATACTTCTTCAGGAAATCCTTACAGAAATGTTTCTCTGCATAATATGAAAATTCTACCCGAAAATTTAGGTCATTAATATACATTTTTTGGCTCTTCTGCGTTAATAAGTGTGTATGGAATAACTTCTCCTTCTTTACAAACTTTCCATGGGATTTGATTGTGTGTAAAGTCTACAATCTCTTGAGTTTTTGCTTTTTTCCACTTTGCACAAACTGATTTTATAATCTCCTCCTCTTCTTTGTTTAATTCAAATTTAGCTGGTTGCTCATTAAGAGAAATCATCATTGCTCTACCTCTACATTCAACACAAATAGATTCATCCGTATCAATGATATCAAAAAACTGAATAGCAACCGGTCCTTGTGCTAGTCTTCTATACTCAAATCCTGATATTGGTTTTAAAAAATTGTAATAACTGGCAAAATCACAAAGATATACAAGTTTTGCTAATTTTGTTTTGGTTATTTTGCCATCGTCATCTGCACCGTGTTTAATACATTGCAAAATAAGATTATGAAAACGTTTAAATGATTGCTTTGTAAATCCTTGTGCACTTATTCTTGCGTCAGCAGACGATTCTTCATCGAGAATGATTTCAACAGGAATATCAAATATATCTGATATTTTTTTGAGTTCACCAAGAGTTATATCCCGTTCTCCTTTTTCAATCGAAATAAGTGTTGGCCGAGATATCCCGATTTGTTTTGCAAGCTCTTCTTGGGAAAGCTTATTAGCTTTTCTGAGCTTAATAATAAAATCTTTCATGGTGTTTTTTCATTAGAAAGTATCTCAATACTAACAAAGGAGCCATATAAAGTCAATCTATTTTACTTTATTTACTTTAAAGGTGTTTTTTATTTAGTTTTGTAAAAATGTTTGACATATTTATTTTAGTGAAATAAAATTTAAGTAATTTTATTTTTAAAACTTTTAAATGCAAATTTATAAAAATTCAGGGGGCGATTCAGGAGTTTGTAATTACGAAATTGGCACTGATTATATAAAAGTTCAATTCTCAGATGGGGCAACATACCTTTATACCAATGATAGCGCAGGGATTCAGAATATTAGTGAGATGAAACGTTTAGCGAATTTTGGTTCGGGATTAAATAGTTTCATCAACAAACATGTGAGAAAAAAATATGAATCTCAATTAAGATAATTTTACTTTTTATTTTTTTAAATTATGGCAAAAAATAAACCAAATGGAGATAATGCTAGAAAAGGAGCCGTTAAAAATCGTTCACAACTTTTACATTCAAATGGTGAACTCTTTATTAAAAGAAATGCAGAAACAGGGAAATTTCTTGATGTAAAAACTTCTGGAGGGAAATTTAAGGGAGTTAGAAAAGAAAAATAATCATATTTTCTCTTCGTTATAAGCCAAATAATTTGTATAAATTTGATTCAATTTATTGTTTTTCTGCAGTTCATAACTTTCATTTATCGCTTTTGTTATCTCAAATAAACACTGAAAACTTACACTAATTGATGATTTTAAGCTCATTTCTCCAGCTATTAATCCAGTTGGAGTCCAATGAGTGATTTTGGAAAAATCTGAGTACAATTGATCATAAAGAGATTGCAAATTTGAATCATAAGCAATGAGCTGTTTGAGGTTGTCTTTTTTATGCCATTTACAGAATTTACTACTTTTAATTTGAGAAAAGTTTGAATATTTATTTTTGATTTCCTGCATTTTTTGATTACCAAATTTTTGTTCCATATCTGTAAGTAAATCTGCTAAAGCCTTTTCTCCTGCTTTAAGATAAGCTTTTTCACAATCTTCATAAATGCTAAAATATCTCCATTCAGTAGCCAACTGCTTATTTTGTAAGAATGCAAAAAAATAAAACAATCCCTCCATTGAATTTCTGGCAATAATAATAGACTCATGAAAAAATCCTTGTTCAACCAAGAGAGTAAATGAATTTGCATATCTAAAAACTCTTTCAAAAAAATAAGCTACAAAAAAATCTTCGTCTTTAGAATCAACAGATCTTTTATATGCAATTTTTTCATTTAATACTTCTGCAATCTGAATGATTTCTTTTAAAAATTCTAAATTTTTTTGTTCAATTTCATCCATATTTTTGTGGTTACTTCTTAAAAACCTCAGCCAAAAATCCCTGCATAAGTGTTTCGGCATTATTAGCATTCTGTGCGATTTTTTCTTGGAGTTGGGACACGTACCCCATAAGCCTCTCAATATTGGCAACGATCGCTATTTGTTCAGCATGTGGGGGTAGAGGGAAAATCAACCTAGAAAGAGATTTTGCATTAACATTAGGTTGTCCAGCTCCCCAAGCAGCTTGTCGAAGCTGCTTCCAATACATAGGGCTTTCCAGCAATAATTTGATGAAATCAGCAGAAATGTTTTTAGATGGTATAGCTCTGATCAAATATGACGCAAATAAAGATTTTACTGAGAGTTTTTTTACAATATATGTTTTTCCAATTGTGCCTCCAGTTCTTGCAATTAAAATATCATTTTCATTCAGTAAATATTTTTCTAGATCTGATTGCTTAAATTCACACCCAGGAACATTTTCCCAATCCACAGAATTATCTTGGATATCTGTTATCCTTAATAATCTAACATCAGTCATCTTTAGTTTTGCGGAAGCCGTAAATCCATAATGTATCTTTTGCAGCATTTCCACGAACCGACACCACTCCCACCCATCAGGCAATTCAAACGGTATTGTATCTTTCGAAATTTTTGACAAAGGTTTTTCCTTTTTGATCTTCTTTTCCGCAATCAGTTTGTCTTTTTCTGCTTTGATTTGCTCGAGTAATTTACTTGCAGGTTCAGTGCTAGGGTTTTCTGCTCGCCAGTCCTCTGTGAGCTTACCAGAAATCGCTTCTTGAAGGATTTGTTGACGAAAAAGTGTGAGGTGAGATTTTTGAAAATCATTTTGTGCATCTAGCTTTCCTTTTTGAGTTCTTAGCAATTTTTCTAACTCGATAATCTCAAGTTGCCTTGCAATCGGTGGAACAATCACTTCAACCGTTTTGATATTTGCAATAGACAAAGACACATTGGCAGCCCCTCTCATTAAAGATACAAGGAGCTTATCTTTCAAGTAAGAAAGGTAAATGTGAAGATACTTTGGATTGAGGAAATTTGGATCATTTGGCGCAACCGCACATAAAATAGACCCAAGAGCAAATCTCCCCTCCTGATAATGAACCCTTTTCATACTAGCATGACCGTGCCCTGTGGATGAAACGAGTGGAATAATCACAGCTTCACAATCAAATTGAAACTCATTGTGAGTAGTTCTTTTTTCTGCAAGCGTAACCATTGGATAATCGCCAGCTACAGCTTTTTGAATACCAGTAGCTCCTTTGGTTATCGTGCAAACATCACCAATTTTTACTTTTTGCCATCCACTCATTAGATCAAATTTTTAATTATTAACAATCCAAATAACCCAACAATTGCAAAACCTGCAACTAAAAGAATTTTTGTCAGCCAGTTATGACGCGTTTCAGTCCAACTAATGACAGCAGTACCACCTGTATAAAAATTTGGAGGCTTTATTCCAGAAAATTGTTTTTCCGCTATCCAAAAAGACAACCCTATTAAAATCATTCCAATACCCAATCCAAAAAGGTGTTGTTCTTCTATGAAATCAACTTTGAACATTAATGCAGATAGCGAAGTGCCAACTCCAAGATATAAAACAAACGCCCACCATTTATCTAGCTTTAAATTTTCTAAAAATTTCATAATTCAGCTTTTATAGATTCTAAAATTTGCTGACTTTCCTTAAAAGAAGCCTCCAGCATAGAAATCAACTCCTGGCTGGAATGCTCAATCACTTCTTCTTTTTTGTTAGGATTCTTAATATCTAAATCCCAGCCTCTCGCTTCAATTTCTTTGACTTTAACCTTCCAAACTTGATCACTTTCTTTGCGATCATTCCACCAAGCTTTAATTGGCTCGAACTCTCGAAGATTGATCGGTTTTGTCTTGGAATAAGCCTTTACACCTTCTGACAATCTATGTTCGTAATACCAAACTTCCTTAGTAGGTTCGCCTTTCTGGAAAAAGAGCAAATTTGTGGCAACTGTTGCATAAGGTGCAAAAACCGAATTAGGAAGCCTAATTATTGTATGTAGATTACATTCAGTGAGCCATTGTTCTCTGATTCTAGCCTTCACGCCTTCTCCCGTAAGTGAACCGTCAGGCAATACAATACCTGCACGACCATTCGGCTTAAGTAATTTCATAAATAACACCAAAAACAAATCCGCGGATTCTTTAGTTTGAAAATTCTTTGGAAAATTTGCCAAAATTCCGTCTTTCACAGTGCCTCCGAAGGGAGGATTTGCAACAATCACATCCACACGTTCATTAGGCGAAATATCTTTAATCGGTCGAGAAAGAGAATCATCATGCCTAATATTTGTTGGTGCATTAATGCCATGCAAAATCATATTTGTCACACAAAGCATGTGAGGAAGGGATTTAAGCTCAACGCCCTGCACAGTCTGCTTGATAAATGTCTCATCCTCAGCAGTGTGTACTTCACTTTTGCGTAAATGTTCAATAACGGAGGTCAAGAATCCTCCAGTACCGCAAGCAGGGTCAAAAACCTGTTCGCCAAGCTTTGGGTTCACCATCTCCACAACGAAGCTAGTCAACGCTCTCGGAGTGTAAAATTCGCCTGCATTGCCTGCACTTTGCAGACTTTGAAGCAATTCTTCGTAAATGTGCCCAAACTGATCTTTATCCGCCTTACGGTTGAAATTCAGCTCATTAAGCTTATTGATGACCTTTCTCATTTGCGTACCGCTCTTCATATAGTTGTAACTATCTTCGAAAACTGCCTTTACGATAAAACCAGCTTCATTATCCTTAGCAGTGTATGGAAACTCCTTAAAATTAGGAAAAAGCTTGTTATTTACGAAATTCAGCAGGTCATCGCCAGTCACACCCTCCTCGTTTGCCGCCCAATTTCTCCAACGCAACTCTTCTGGGATTGGCGATTTATAATTTGGGTTTAAAGTCTCTCGTTCTGCTTCTTTTTCGTCGAAAATTTTTAAAAATAACATCCAACAAAGTTGTGAAAGCCTTTGTGCGTCGCCATCCACACCATGATCTTCACGCATGATATTTTGAATAGATTTGATAATTCCTGATAGGTTGCTCATTTTTATAAAAAGTTAAAATGCATAAATCTCTTTTTCAAGGCTCTCCACTGCCTGCAAATACTGATCACGCCCACCAAATTCGTGAATAATTTCTATTGGCGACCCATACTCTGAAAAAGGCTGAACACTCAAAATATTAATATCTTCAAGATGCTGCAATCCTTCATCTGCATATTTATCAAGCAAAGCCTCCAAAACCTCGCGAGCTTTTTCACTGTATTTATCAAAATAATCTTTCTTGCGTACATGATTGGCTCTTTCTTTACGGGTCATTAATTTCTTTTTCCCAAAAGCCACATGCAAAATCAGGTCAAACGGATCTAAATCCTGACCAATATCTTTTTGCAGCTCCTCAAGCATGACTCCTTGCTGACTCAACTCCTCCAAAATAAAATACTTCTTCTTATGCTTGTCCCAATTATTAATAAAATCATTGAGCGAAGAATATTCCTGTAAAATTTTCCTCTTCGTGTAATCTTTTAAAGATTCTGTTATTAACTTACCATCAGCCCCCAAATACTGAGTTTGCTTATAAGCAAGGCTCACGGGGACACCATCAATATAGATTTTTTCCTTTTTTCCCTCGCCAATTTCTCCACCTTCGATAATTTTTGGTTTATTTGCAAAAATTTCATCATCTTCTTGCTGTTCTGTACTTTCATCGACTTGTAACGCATCATCTACAAAATCTTCGCCTTCTTTGATTTCCTTTACCTGTACTGGATCACCATCAAAATCTGGATCGGCAAATAGTTCGGTTACTTTGCGAAAATCAAGGATGGTAAAATGAGTTTTTCCAAAATCTTCTTTAATACGAGAACCACGGCCAATAATCTGCTTGAACTCGGTCATTGAATTGATATTTGAATCCAACACAATAACCTTACAAGTCTGTGCATCAACACCAGTCGTCATAAGTTTACTCGTTGTAACAATAGTCGGATAAAGCTTTTCAGGATCAATAAAATTATCCAATTCGGCTTTCCCTTCTTCGTTATCACCTGTAATACGCATAACATACTTACGGTTTGCTTTTACCAAATCGGCATTTTCATTCACCAAGGCCTGTCTCATTCTTTCTGCATGGTCAATATCTACACAAAAGACAATTGTTTTTGCAAACGGGTCGGTTGCTTCTAAAAATCGTGTAATCTCTTTGGCAACAGTTTTGGCACGCTCGGTTAAAACAATATTTCTATCAAAATCTTTAGTTGTGTAAATTTTATCTTCAATTTCTCGCCCTTCGCGGTCTCTGTCTGAAATACTTGGTCTATAACCACCAACATCCTTATCTAGCATAATTTGCACCACCTTATAAGGAGCGAGAAAACCGTCATCGATACCTTGCTTAAGAGAATACATGTAAATAGGCTCGCCAAAATATTCCATGTTTGAAACATCCTTTGTTTCCTTTGGTGTTGCGGTCAAACCAATATGCGTAGCTGATGAAAAATAGGTTAATACTCTTCGCCAAGCTGAATTTTCTGATGCACTGCCACGATGACATTCGTCAACAATTATAAGATCAAAAAAGTCAGGAGAAAATTGCTTAAATACATCATCAACCTCGTCATTACTGGTTAAAGACTGATAAAGTCCCAAATATATCTGGTAAGCTTTATCAACTTTTTTGCTTTTTCCACCAATAGCTAAATTTTGTTTGTCTTGATATTCAATTGAGCCATGTTTTCCTGACAACTTAGCCATATTATCGCCAAAATGCTTAAAATCATTCGTCATAGTTTGATCCACCAAAATATTTCTATCCGCCAAAAACAAAATACGTTTAGCGGATCCAGCCTTCCATAATCTCCAAATTATCTGACCTGCAACAAGTGTTTTTCCAGTACCAGTTGCCATAACAAGTAAAATCCTTTTCTGCTCTTCCGCAAAAGCTTTCACAGCTCTATTTATGGCAATTTCTTGGTAGTAACGAGGAGTTTTTCCTGAACCATCAGAATAATAAGGAATAGCCATGACTTCCTGAGTTTTTTTATCAATATTTAAATTCTCTGTATAACGCTCATAAAGTTCTGCAGGCGAAGGCAATTCATGCATCTGCAATTCTTTTTCCTTTCCAGTCAAAAAATCATGCTCCAAAAAACCATCTCCGTTTGAGCTGTAAGCAAAAGGAATGTCTAACGTAGATGCATATCCCATGGCTTGCTGCATACCGTCTCCTACAGTATGGTTGTTATCTTTTGCCTCCACAATAGCAATCGGAAAATTACTCCTATAATAAAGCACATAATCAGCCTTTTTGGCTTTCCCACGCTTTACCAGCTTTTCTCTTATCTCAATTCTTCCCTGAGTAAAATAAACCTCCTCTCTTAATTGGGTCATTTCATCCCAGCCAGCTTTTTTAATGGCAGGTGTTATATATTTAGTACGAATATCCTGTTCCGATAAATTAGATTTCGAATCTGTCATTAATTGGGTAATATTGTGTTTTATTTTCTTCGCAATGATACCCAAAACTGCAATGATCTACAACTAGATATACTTAAGAAATTTTCTCTAAACTCAACTCCCCTCCCTTCATATAAAGCTTTCCATCAATACACCTAAGCACATCTGCCTTCTCCTCTTTCCTACCTTGTTTTAAAATAAACTTTACATATTCAAAGTCATCCATCTGCTTAGCTTCAGCTCCATTCATCATTCTTTGCATCTGATTAAATTTCTCAATTTCTTGTTCAAGTTTTTTATTCAAGCGAAAGTGTTCTTTTTTAATACTGCATAAAATTTTTGCTATGCATTCAATTACTTTTTCCTCGGTAATATACTTTTCCTTACATACTTTATTCCCTCCATACTTAGTACATTTGTAGTATATATACATTTTCCCATGCCTATTTGTTTTCTCTTCAGCGGTTATTCCTGATCCTAGCTATAATAGTCGTTATACCCGAAACAGTTCTGTGGCTGCTAGGTTACCCATGCAAAGCCAGAGCTTAATTTTCGGGTATAAAACTAAAAAAGTAAAATGTATGATAATGTGAACGGCAAAATTAAAATACTACTATAAAATTTACTTAAAATATTTAACTTTAAGTCCTTTAAAAAAACAAACCTATGATTATTTTGCCAAAATATAAATGTTTGTTGATTTATATTCACTTTGCTAAATTTATTTATGTACAATCTTTATGCAAAAATAAAAAATCCAGCAATAAAAAATATAAATTAATAGTTTAAAGTATTATGGAAAAGAAAAATCTTGCTCTTATTTGGATAATGATCCAAGTTGTGTTAACTGCTGGTCTAATTTTGCTAACAAAATATGTATTTAACTTAGGGATTGAACCACTCAATTTTTCTTATCAAATTTTATTAGTTTCTGCTGTTTATCTTTTCGCTTATGCTTTAATCAAAGAGCCAAAAGCTTTATTGAGTATCGATAAACAATCTATGCTTGCAATAGTACTTATTGGAATATTTGGAGGTGGTCTTACTTATGGTTTAGGTTCTCTCGGTTTACAAATATCTACTGCAATTAACTATGCTTTTCTCATACAAACTACTATTTTTTTTACACCGATCCTAGCTTTCTTTTTTCTAAAAGAACATCTAAAACCACATAAGACTGTATTGATTTTCGCCTTATTAATTGGTTCATACCTCATTTCAACGAATGGGAAGCTGATTATTCCAAATATTGGCGATTTATACATTTTATTAAGTTCGATAGCATTCTCATTAGGTGTTATTTTTACGAAAATTGCTTTACGGAAAGTGCCAACATTAACTTTTTCGATGTATCGATCATTATTCGGCGGCCTCTCACTTTTATTATTCCTGCTTTTCATTAGAAAAGTTAATGTTGATTTTCACTGGTATTGGATATCTATCGTTGGATTAGTAATAGCTGCAGGAATATACTCAATGAACAAAACACTTGAGTATGGAACAGCCTCATACATGCAAATGATGTACATTTCCGTCCCCATCATAACTGCAATTTTTGCATATTTAATTTTGGGAGAATTGATGTCTCCAGTACAAATAATTGGTGGAATTATAATTATAATATCAGTTTTTTTTGTGCATAAACTTGAAATATAAAGAACAAAAAAATAAAAAAGAAAGGAACTTTAAGCTAAAAGATAAGTTTAGAACTAGTCAATACGGCTTTCTTGACAAAGCATGTTCTCCTAAAGTAGGTTTTATACCTTATTTCAATATAAAAACAATTCTTTTGTCATGAACAACAGTTCAGAACAACATGGTCAGAATGGAGATGAAATTATTGTAGCCAACAAGACTTCGCCTACAATGACACCAATATTTCAAAGCGCAGAACGCTTTAAAAACGTAGACATTGTAAATGCAAATGAAGATCATTTAGATGCTATTATCAGGGATTTCCGCCGAATAAGGATTTAGCTTGATTTTAAGTTAAATATTTGATATAAAAGTGATGAATATTTCATTACAGTATGTCAAATGCAAAAACTTGTTTTAGAATTTGTTAAAGAGGATTATAGCTCATATACGCTAGCTCCTCTTCTCGTTAAATTTATGTCAGAGTTTCTAGGGCTGGAAACGTTATTTAAAGCCAATTTATCATTTAAAAAACGATTTTCACAGTTTTCAATTGAGAAATTAGCTTTTTTATCAGTGTTATTTATCCTTCTTGGGATGGAAAGATTTTCTCATGTATCAGATAAATGGATAAAAGAAACAGGATTAGCCAAAGTTAATGGACTTAAGAACTTTCCTAAAAAAACTACTCTTTGTGATTTTTTAAATTTATTTACTGGATATCAAACAGAACAATTAAAAAGAGTTCATAAAATTCTATTACAGCACAATACTGAATACTGGATGCCAAAACGAGGACCTTATTTTATTGATGTAGATTTAAATACTAAATCAGTAGAAGGCAAAAAAATAGAAAAAGCTAGTTTGGGATATAATAAAAAGAGAAGAGGAAGATTATGTCTACAATGGTCAAGAGGATTATTTTGTGGAATGCCATTTTGGTCAAAGCTTCATTCTGGCAATACAAATAGTATTCAAAGTTTAAAAAAAGATTTAACGTGGATTAAGCAGGAAATTACTGCTTATAGTCCTCACGCTTTATCTCAATTAATTGTACGACTTGATGGAGGATATTGGTCTCCTGAACTTTTAAAAAATTTAGATTATCCATGGCTGATTCATGGACCAATGTTAAAAGAATTAGGTTGTGAAAATTTAATAAAAGATAAAAATACAGAATGGAAAATTTTTAGTGATACAACTAAATTTATTGATATTGGTAGAAAAGATATTGGAAACAATTTAAATGTACGTGTTCTATTAATTAAACAACGAGAGCGATCACAAAAACTTTATTCTGAAAAAGCTAAAGTTAAATATATTTATTACGTATTAATGGCTAATCTATATCATTGGTCAGCTAAATCTCTTATTAAAGTATATCGAGGGAGACAGATTATTGAAAATCACTTTAAAGAAACTAACCAAGCTTTCTTTTCTAATAAACTCCCATCTGGTAGGTTAAGGTCGAATGAAGCATTCTTATGGTTTGTTACTATGGCCTACACTATCAGTTCTTTTTTTAAAAGAAGCAATTACTCCATCCTCTTGCCAGCAAATGAGCTTCAAAAGCTTTCGACGTAAAGTATTAGAAGTACCTGGCAGTTTACTCGTCAACGCAAATCAAGTTACAATGCGGATCAACAAAAAAACTCCTAACAACCTATTACTAAAAAATATAGTTTCTAAAATGAACAAATTGGCTTCATTAAACACTAAAACTACCAATTCTTAGATTTAGCGGAAATCCCTGTACAAGGGCCTAATGCTATATATTTGAATTAAGATCATTTATTTAATGATCGAAAAACTGGAGATTGTTTACATTTTCTCAAACCTTTCAAGCGTATTTGTCTAATCCTTTCTCTTGATAACTGCATACGTTTAGCAATTTGTCTCAATAACATATCTTGATCATCCTCTATACCAAATGACATTTCCAAAACTTGCTTTTCCTGTGATGTCAAATATCCGTTTTCCAAGGCTTGTAATATACTGTTTCTTATTTCATTACCACCAACTTCCATTTCAGGATTTATGCTAGCAGTATTTGGTGTAAACGATCCTCTATCACTTCTACCATATCTAGGTATAGCCTGCAACTCAACACCTACTCTTACCTCTTCTTCTTTTTTCAATATTGCTATTATATTGTCAACACTTAATCTATTTAAGTGACCTGACTTTTGTCCTAATCGTTCTAAAATATGATATATTTGCTCTGCGCTAGGATTAGCTGTTTGCTGAGACATTAATATTTTTTTTGCCCTATTTATCTTGCTAAGCGCATTTATAAGATATGCCGGTAATCTCACAGCGTTTCCATAATAGTGATTATCTCTTGCTTTTTCTATAGCCTGCCTTATCCAATAAGACATATATGTAATTAACCTATAGCCCCTCTTTACATCAAACTTAGAAATATTAAGCCAAACTGCGAAATCTCCTTCTTGTATCAAATCTTCGACCAAAACTTCATCGCTACCTCCATATCTTCTAGCTATTATAACAGACAGTCCATGCATATTCTGAATTATGACCTTTATAGCTTCTTGATCACTAGGATCTGCTTGCGCTCTAGCTACCATTTTCGTTTCTTCCTCTACAGACCATATATTTGGACGTCTTTGCCCTTTGGCTAATTTTTTTCTCAATGGCTTCTCACAACAATCTTTAGAGGATTCCCCTTGACCAAATAAATCAATGTCTATAGTTAATTTAGGCATGAAAATAATTAAAAAGGTTCAATTATTATTGTAAATACATATTATGTCAAATATTAGTCTTGTCCAAAATAAAATGTACCCTGAAAAGAGGGTAAAATATATAAAAGGAGTGTGAGAGTTCATATTAAATATTAATTTTCCATATTGAATAATTCAAAACTACAGCAAACGAAACCCAAAAAATATATGGTATTAATAAATAAGCTGCCTTTCGGTCAACTTTTGCAAACTGCCAAATTGTAAGAACTATAAATATCCAAAGTAAAATTATATCAACAAAAGCGTAAAAAGGATTTCGAAATCCAAAAAATAATATCGACCACAAGGCATTCAAAATAAGTTGAATATCAAAAATGACTAAAGGCGTAATTGATTTCCTATTTTTTGAAATCCAAATTTTATAAACTGCTATACCCATCATAGTATAAAGCAAAGTCCATACAGGAGCGAATACAAAGCTTGGCGGATTAAAAGATGGCTTATTAAGATAAATATACCAATCGGGAATAGATGAGACTGTAAAAATTGAACCTACTATGCCTGCCAACTGGCATATAATAATTGAGAATACTAATTTCTTAATACTTTTGATTTTCATAAAAATTTAAAATTATTATTTTATTTATCAATCAAGATATTCTTATCTGGATAAGAGCACAAAATGTTATCCAAATATTCAATACCACAAAAATATTTACAAATTGAAATGTTTTTTACTGCACATTTATGATTATTAGTACCATCAGCTTCATTCCATGGACATTTGCTTTGTTTCCATGGAATTTCATTCCCGGAATCAATATCAATATCCATATTGGCTCCATTTAATATTTTAATATTTCTCATCGCAGTAAATTATTTTTTATAAATCCTATACTCTACAATATTTAAAAGTCTCCCATCTGGCGTGTTTAATTGATATTCTCTAAAGACTTTAGCTCCAAACATTTCAGGTATTCTCCGGCTAGCTATATTATTTTTATCAACTGGATATAGAGCATATTCATAATCTAGATTTTCATCTATCCAATTTTTTAAAGCTTTTATTGCTTCTTTCCCATAAGCATTTCCATGGGCACCCTTTTTAATCCATATTCCAAGTTCTGGAATTTTTGTGTTGATTTTATGTATTCCACAATTTCCTAGATATTCTTTTGTATCTTTATTCAGAATTACAAAAACAAGCTCTTCCTCTTTTTCCATATTTTCAATACTTTCTTTTATAAAAGTCTCAGTTTCAAAGATATTTTCAGCTGCCTTTGGATACATGAAAGTTGTTATTTCAGGTGTAAATTCTCTGAAAATTTCTTTGCTATAATTTATAGAGACAGGAATTAATTTTAGCCTTACGCTTTCAATTTCGATATTTTTAAAACTTTTAGTCATTAATGTCATCCTACCTACATCTCCGTCTACATCTTTGACTTTGTCATAACCTAGTTTTGTATAAAAATCTACAGCAAAAGGACTGGAATTAAGATAAACATTATGAAATCCTCTTCTTTTTAAAATAGATTCAAGCCGCTTCATTAATTTTGTTCCAATACCCTTTTTATGAAATGAGGTATTAACAAAAACAGCTTTTATACAATTATCATTCAAAGTAGCGGTTCCTACAATGTTATCATTATACTCTGCAACATAAATATCAAATCGTAGCGAATCGCTTAAAATATTAGCAGGAGCAAAGTAATCATAAAGGATCTTAGCTTCTTCTTTTGAGATATCTTTGCTATTGATAGTTACAATACATTTTCTAATTAAATAAGAAAGTTTTCGTTCATCTCCTTTTTTGAATTTTCGTATTTTTAGACCTTGTATACATAAAAGCATTTTTTCAGTTTTTAATTATTATTTTTCTTCAAATACTTCTCCATTCCCCTATCAAAATCAGAAATATAATTTTTGTCCTGAATTATTCGAAATTTGTCATATTCAGCTTCTGCTTTGAGCTTCGCCTCTAGCATCGAAACCTTGCCATTATCCACTAGAATCGGATCACCAAGCATTTCGTCAAAGTAATCCTTGCCAAAATGTTTGATCTGTTTGAGTCGTTCATCATCCATCGCAAAGCCCTTGATCACAAACTCATGAAGCACCTCTGATGCCCATTTACGAAATTCCATAGCTCTATGTGAGTTCACACGATAACCTACCGCCAAAATAGCGTTTAGATTGTAATATTTCGTTCTTGTTATTTGTGTTTTTCCTTCAATAGCACCGTGTTGAGTGGTATGTTCCAAAATGGAACTAACCACTTTTTCATCTAGCTCTCTTTCATCAAAAATATTTTTTAAATGTTTGGTAATTGCAGGTCGTTCTACCTCAAACAGCTCTGCCATCTTTTTTTGAGTGAGCCATAGCGTTTCATTTTGAAAAAAGACATCAACATTTACCTTTCCCGAAGCAGTCTGAAAAATAACGAAATTATTCAACAATTGTAAATTATCTTCTTTCATATTTTTTTAAATATAAATTATAAATTCATATTTCAATCTTTCTACACAATACACTTTTAAAAAATTAATTTTAGCCAAAAACATCATAAGTGAGTACGCACTCACTCGTCAAGATTTTTTGCATTCCTATTTATTAATGCCAGCTCTCAATCAACAAAGCCAGTCCATTTCCAAAAATCTTAAGACACCATTTTTTATAGTGTCTCATTTTGAAACTTTTACCAAAGCCTAAAAAAGATTCTAGACTTGAGTGCTCAGTCAACAAAAAATCGCAAAAAATCCTTGATACTTTTACAGAGCTGGAAGCAAAAAAGAAACAGTATAAATATTATAGAGATGAATTATTAGAAATTAAAAATATTGAGCACAAAGCTTTGATGAAAGTCGAGGTTTTAATTAGGGGTACTGGGCTACAAAAGAAAGATTTTGTAGAAACTGGAATTGGCTGTATTCACTATGGTCAAATCTATACTTACTATGGAAGTTTTGCGGACAGAACTAAAACATTTATGTCGCCAGAATTAACAAAGAAACTGAAAAAAGCTCAAAAGGCGATATATTAATTAATTTATCACCTAAATCACTTGGCGTATGCCATTTCTCCATATTATTTGTACGAGATTTAATTTATTTGCAGATATTCTATTTTCTCCATTTAATTTAAATTTAATCTAATCTAATTACATTGTATGATTTGTATTTTTTTTGTAAATGTAATAAAATAAATTTGACCTCATAGATCGGGAAAATGCGCTATTTTTGTGCGTTTTGCATACACGCCAGTAAGCTGGGACATCCAGTGGTTCATGGTGTGTTGCGCAAGCTCGCTCTATGAGGTCACCCACGGATGTCCCTTTTGCTATTTAAAATATGAATATGAAAAAAATATTATTAATCTCATTTTCTATTATTGGTTTAAATTTATTTATAATACCTGCTGTAATGGCTATATCAGGCGCTTGCTCTGATCATGATGGGGTAAATTGTTCAGCAGGTGCAGATTGGGATAATAGTGTAATTTGTAATGATGAATGGAAAGATAGTTCTGTTAATTATTGGGCATCAACTGAATGTAGAGATTATTGGTGTAATGCACAAACTGATTTATATGAGAGTTTATTTAGTAAATTAGAAAGTGAAGGTACTTTCGACATTGGAACTAGCGAAATTTGTGAAGAGTTAGGTTTAGATGGATATTCGACATTAGATATTTGCTTGGAATTAAGAGAAAAGGAACTTGAAAGCATCTATCAAAGTTTAATCGATACAGTTAGTAGCTATAGATATATTTGCTGGGAAGGCAATTATTGTTTACCTAATGCTATATTAGATAAAGATAAAAATTGTAACTGTGTAGATGGATACGTATTGAGCAATGATAATCTTGCTTGTATTACTCCAAGTGAAAGTTGCCAAGAATTATATGGAGAAAATAGTTATAGCGATGAAATAAAACAAGACAATGGTTCCTATAATTGTTACTGCGAAGAAGGATATTATTTTGATAATAATACGCAATGTATTTTAAATGTAATAAATACAACAGAAGAAAATAGTAATAAAGCTGAGAAGTCTCCATTTTATGACATAACTACATCAAATAAAAATTATAAAGCCATTGAGTGGTTGTATAACAACAACATTATCTCTGGCTATCCTGATGGTAGCTTTAAGCCAGATAACACAATAAATAGAGCTGAATTATTAACTCTACTTGTTAGAACTACATCTGCAGCAGAAGATTTAAATTATGCAGGGGCATCTGTTGAGACCCCACCACCTTGTTTTTCAGATGTCGATGTAAATACTTGGTATAATGCTTATGTTTGTACAGCAAAAAAATATGGTTGGGTAGAAGGATATGATAATAATACTTTCAAACCAGAGCAACCAGTAACTAAAGCGGAAGCAATCAAAATGCTTTTAATAACACATAATATAAACGTAGCTAACGTTACATATAATTCTGCATTTGAAGATGTGAAAACAACTGATTGGTATGCTCCTTATTTACAAATCGCAAAAGACAAAGGCATCTTAGAGGAAACAGGGGAATACTATGGTCCAAATAACGATATGACTAGGGGCAATATCAGTGAAAGCTTATATCGATTAATGAATCAATAACTTTATGAATTTATTGCAAAAACTTACTTTAAATAATGTTTTAAAAATCGTAGCAATCATAGCTATTATTGCTATCACAATCTCTATCTCTATTGCCTATTATTTTGTAGTAATAAAACCTAAAATTGCTAATGAAAAATTAGCATTCGATAAGGAACAACAAATTGCATTGAAAAAAGATGCAGAAATGAAAATTAAACTTGAAAATGATAAAACAGCAAAAGAAATACTCTTAACTAAAAGTAAAGAATGTCAAAGTTACCAAACTGAAATAGAGAATAGATTAAAAGATAATAATATAGACGGGCAAACATTTGGACTTATTAATGAATTAGATATTATTTTTTATAGTCCAAAATTAAATTCTTGTTTGTATACATACGAAACATTAGCTACAAATACTCCAGGGAATTCATTTAATATTGTTGGTCAGGATTATCATTTAGTGAATATTTTCACAAATGAAGCTATATTAACTATCAAAACTAAAGGGCAAGGAGATGCATTATATGAATCTCAAAAATCATTATTTGATAGTTCCGTAAATTCATATAAATAATTGGTATCCACATCTTTATTTTGTATTCTGAATTATGGAAGAATTCTGGATTTTTTGTTAAATTTTCATAAATTAACATCTTAGTTTATGAAAAGACTTTTAGCTTGGCTATTCGGAACTAAAAAAGGATTAGCTACTTTAGGACACTCTGAAAAATTAAAGGTTTAAATTATTTTCATGAAACTTTTGATGTTTTTTTGAGAAAAGTGTGTTTTTGAGTGTTTTTTAATGTTAAATTTGAATATTTTTTGCTGATTATTTGTTTTTGTTGAAATTTAGACACAATGATCCTATGCAAGCACCATAAGTTTCTTTCTTGCTTTAAAAAGATTTATCAATGCAAACAGGCTATACAACTGCATTGTGTTTTTTAAAAGTCCTCTGTATCTAACTTTTGTATATTTCCATTGGCATTTAAGTATTTGAAATGGATGTTCAACCTTTGATCTCACTGATGATAATTGTTTGTTTCTTTTTTTCTGTTTCATTGAAAGTTTTTGTCCTTTCTTAGCTCTGTCCAAAACTCCAAAGAATATTCCTTCAGCTCTAGCCTTTTGTTTGTTTTCAGTTTTAAAATATCCTTTATCACCAAATTTAGACTTTTCATTACCATGCATTAATGAATCAAATTTATCCATATCATGAACAGAAGCTGTTGTTGATTCCAATGTATGTACTAATCCACTTTGTGTATCAACTCCTATGTGGGCTTTCATTCCAAAAAACCATTTATTTGATTTTTTAGTTGAACTCATTTCTGCATCTCTTTTTTTGTCTTTATTCTTTGTACTTGAGGGGGCTTGTATTATTGTTGCATCTACAATTGTTCCTTCTTTTAAGATCAATCCTTTTTTATTTAAAATCTCATGTACTATTTTGAAAAAATCTTTTTGCAAATTATGTGTTTCTAAAAAATGTCTGAAATTTAGAATAGTTGTTTCATCTGGCACATTAGCACTTAATAAATCTATTCCTAAAAACTTTTGAAATGAATTTCTATCATAAATAGCTTCTTCTGCTCCTGGATCGCTTAAGTTATGCCATTGTTGCAAAAAATATATTTTTAAAAGCATTAATATACTAAAAAGAAAGTGGTTTTCGGATAAAGCTAAGAAAGAAGATGCATTTT
>CAZEDK010000004.1:0-9168 GCA_964511025.1 uncultured Candidatus Peribacteria bacterium
TGCAAAAAACTTAAACAAAAATTTAAAAAGCAGCCCCCCAAATGACTACGCTGCCGTTTATAATCTTATTATTATAACCGATCATGAGACATTTTGGAATAGAAAACATTCAAAAAAAAGATCAAGCGGCAAATTTTTGCTAAAAATTCTTAGATAAATTTTTACAAATTCTAATATCTTTTTTGATTTGCTTTTTTAAATCAGCTATTGAACAAAATTTTTGTACAGCTCTGATTTTTTGTAAAACTTCAACTTCTACTTCAGTTCCATACATATCAGCCCCATTATAATCCAATAAATGAATTTCTATACTTTCAGGCAAATCCATTGTTTCTCTTCTACCGTAATGCATGGCACCGAAGTAAGCGGTTAGCGGCCCGTCTGCCCGCCTTGTCCAATTCCCCGCCAGAAAGACAGTGTCGGGCTGGGGACAGGTACTTATTCGGGCAGGTAAGCGATTAGCGATTAGCTGAACCTTGCAAAGATAAACTCCGTAAGAGAAAAGCCCCCTTGACAAAGGGGGGTAGGGGGGATTGAGCTCCACCTCTCTAACTTTAACTTCCTCAATTAGATTTTGATAAATTCCTTCTAAATTATTTAAAACTTCTGCATTTGTATATCTCAAAACTTTTATGCCATATTCAGATAAAAGTTTTGTCCTAATATTGTCACATTTTTCTTTATCTCCATGATCATCTCCATCTATCTTTATAGCCAATAGCAATTTTGAACAATAAAAATCAATAATAAAATTATTTATAGGTTTCTGTCTCAAAAATCTTAAACCTTTAAAATGATCTCTATTTAACAACTCATACCATATTTTTGCTTCTGGTTTTGTTGGATTATTTCTATTTTCCTTAGCAAACTGAGTAAGCTTAGGATTATATGAAATAAACCTTTTAATCCCCCAACCCCCTTTATCAAGGGGGCTTTTTATAGGATTCTCAAATCCTTCAGCACTTTTATCAAGGGGGCTTTTTGTGTGATCTTTTAATCCCCCAACCCCCTTTATCAAGGGGGCTTTTCTCAGTTCTAAATTAATAGTTGGGAAGCCGATCTCCCGACCTTTTCCTTGCCCTTTTACAACTGTTGCTTTAAAATGAGGCATAAATACTGAAATTTCTGATAAGTGAAAAGATTATACAGATATTTTTGATGATTCAAGAAAAAAGCTTGACAAAAGTAAAAAAAATGTATTAACTGATAATGTTTATTAAATTAGACTAATGAAACATCTATCTGGACGTGCATATTCACCAAACGTTTCTCAGCAGACATCTAACTATTCAAGACCTAGTAAATTTGGACAATTAATACATGGAGTAAAAACTGCTTTATTACCATTATTGGGCGTAGGAATAATTGGTGGAATAGGAGCAGGACTTGCACATATACCTTACATTGACAGCTCGTACAACGGCACAGATACAATAAATCCTCATCGTATTCCAAAGGACACTCCATTTTTAGATGCATGGAGTATATATCTATCTGGGATATCCGCAAATCAGGCAATTTTAAGCGATCAGCTTGCTCAAACATGCACTAACCAAAGAGAAGATCTTAGCCTCATCGTGTCGTCTATTTGTCTCTTGAGAGGTGCATTTACAAGTGACACAAATCAAAATCCTGCAAATCTTGCAAAACAATAATTTTAGAAAACAACATTACCTCCAATCCCGCACAACCGAATCTATTATTTGCTTACCCCTGTGTCCAAAGATTGGATGCTCTATTTCACTGAGTTCGTTTGCTAGATTAACAGCCACAATCCCAGGGGAAATGCTTTCCTGTTTGGAAATTTTTAAGACTTTCAAAGATGTATTGTAGACTGACTGCTCCCAGTCTCTGCCAAGATGTCTTTCAAAATACAAATCGCCATTTACATATCCATATTGTTCATTCGCACAATTAACTATTCCCATACGATTAACCAAGAAATCCGGTAAATAATAAATCCCCTTTTCGTATAGCATTTTGTCGTGAGCAATCGGATCTTCCAATTGATTATTCGCAGCTCCGCATACTATTTTTGCTTGGATCGTTGGAATTGTAACAGAATTTAAAATAGCACCTGTAGCGCAAGGAGCCAAGATGTCACAATTGCAAGTCAAAATAGAATTATCTCCAATTTCAGTCTTTAGAGCTTCAAAATTCTTTCCAACAAATCTCTCTTTTGTTTTTTCTATTAACTCACTACTAATATCAGAAGCTATCACTTTACCCACATTTTTTTCAAAAAGCTTTTTAATCAAAAATCCTCCAACATTACCCATTCCTTGAACAGCAACCGTTTTACCTTCTATAGAACCAAAATTCAAGAAATCCAGCGCTGCTTCAATACCACATACAACACCTCTAGCCGTAGCCTCTGATGGATTCCCACTACCTCCAAACTCCTGAGGGATGCAAGTAATAAATCTAGTTTTTTCAAAAATTGAAGCCATATCAACAATATTTGTCCCAACATCTTCCGCGGTAATATAACAACCACGCAAACTTGTAACAAAAGCCCCAAACGCATTAAAAAGATATTTTCTGATATCCGCATTCTTAATGTCAAGATCAGGATTCACATTGAGTACTGCTTTACCACCTCCCCAGTACAAGCCGGCAAGAGCATTTTTATGAGTCATACCCATTGAAAGCCTAAGTCCATCCTTGAAATAATCTTCAACCTTATTATATCTCCAATATCTAGTACCTCCTTGAGCTTGTCCCCTATTTGTCTTATGCACAAAAACTCCCTGCAAAGTATCGTATTTATCAGTAACATTAAAAAACAAAGCTTCGTGTTTACTGGAATCCCTCTTGTCATTGTTTAAAAAATCCAAAATTGGCTTAAGAAATTCATGCGATGCCACATAAGAAGATGTTTTTGTATTATAAATAAAATAAAATCTTTTGATGCCTTGCTGTTTTAAAAGGTTTACAAAACCTTGCGGAGCTAAATTTAGCATTTTTATAAATTAAAGATTATATTTCGTTCATTTGTTGTTCTATTTTCGCTAATTCAAGCTTGGACTGTTTAAGTTTTTGTTTTTCAATCTCTATTATATGTTCCGGAGCGTGTTTTACAAATTGCTCATTTGCAAGTTTTTGCTCGAGTTTATCTGAATAATTTTTTAAATTACTATATTCCTTTTGTAATCTCTGCTTTTCTTGCATCATATCTACCATGTCATGAATCGGCAAATAAATTTCTATTTCTCCAACAAAAGCAGTTATGGATTTTTCAATTTTTTGACCGGCTTCAGCAATGGTAAACTCAGAAAGATTGGCCATTCTCTTGATAACTTCAGCATTTTTTTGCAAAGCAGAAGTAAATTGATTACCATATACAAACGCTGTTATTTTTCGCACAGAATCAACCTTGGATTCAGATCTCAAAGATCGCATAGCTTTGATCACATCGATAACAACTTCCATTTCGTAAGTAGCTTTTTCAAAAACGAAATCATCTTGAACAGGTGGCCAAGGCTCACAAATCAACATTTTGTATGACTCTTTATTTAAAAAATGCATCTGCCCATATATAGCTTCCGTCACAAAAGGAGTAAAAGGATGCGACAATTTAAGTATTATCTCCAGCACATACTTGAGAATCGTTGGATTAGGCTGAACTTTTGATATTTCAAGATACCAATCACAAAAAGCTCCCCAAGTAAATTCATATATCTTATTGCCAGCTTCTGAAAGCTTATATTCATCAAGCAAAGCTGTGACTTCTTCAATAAGACTTTGTGTTCTGGTAAGAATCCACTTATCTGCGATACTCAAATCAATACCAATGTCAGTGCTATCTCCCATCATCATAAAAGAAAATCTGGCAGCATTCCAAAGTTTATTTACGAAATTTCTATATCCGGCAATTTTTTCTTCATACAACCTCATATCATTGCCCGGCGTAGTTCCCAAAATCAAACTGAGCCTAACAGGATCTGTACCGAATTTTTCAATCATATCAAGAGGATCAATACCATTACCAAAAGATTTACTCATTTTACGACCCTCTTTGTCTCGCACAAGGCCGTGGAGATAAACGGTTTCAAATGGAATTTCACCTAGAACATAAGTACTCATGATTATCATTCTTGCCACCCAGAAAAATAAAATATCATAACCTGTCTCCATCACCTGCGTTGGATGAAAATATTTCATGTCTTCCATCTCATTTGGCCATCCAAGTGTAGAAAAAGTCCACAAAGCAGAAGAAAACCATGTATCAAGCGTATCTTCATCTTGCCGAATATCAGGAGATCCACATTTATCACAAACAGTCATCTCTTCAAGTTCAACCATTATATGACTACAACTATTACAATAAAAAACCGGTATCCTGTGCCCCCACCATATTTGCCGACTTACACACCAATCGCGTAAATTTTCCATCCAGCGAAAATATGTTTTATTAAATTTATTAGGTATTATCTTAATTTGAGAAACTCTTACGACATGATTCGCAACTTCTTTTATAGAAAATTCAGTACCTTCCAAATCCTTGAGTAAATTATTTTCTTTCTTTTCCCATTGTTCTTTTGGAAGCTTTTTGTTTACGTTTACAAACCATTGTTCTGATACAAGTGGCTGAATGGCGGTACCACATCTATAACATAGCGATAAATTATGAACATAATTTTCATCAATACTTTCAATCAATTTCTTACTTTGCATTTTTTTTACTAATTTCTCTCTACATTCCATAACGTCCATTCCTTCAAACTCTCCCGCCGGACTAAGCATTTTGCCATCCATTCCAATGATGGAAAGAATTTCAAACCCATATTTCTGAGCTAACTCAAAATCAACAAAAGAATGTGCAGGTGTAATAGTCATAGCGCCACTACCGAGACTCATATCAGCCACATTATCAGCAACAAATTTGGCAGTAATACGACCATCAATCCAATCTAATTCTACTTCCTTGCCAATATAATCTTTGTACCTTTCATCATCAGGATGAATTATAATCACCTTATCTGCAAATTTTGTTTCAGGACGAGCAGTTCCAATAATGACTGGTCCGTATTTAATATAATAAAATTTAGTTTTTTCTTCTTTATAACTAACTTCATCATCAGAAAGAGTAGATTGACATCTGCAACACCAATTAACAATTCTATTTCCCCTATAAACCAAACCATCTTCATACATTTTTTTGAACACAGTATTTACTGCAAAACTTAGTTCATCACTAAATGTATAAGCTTCTCGACTCCAATCACAACTAGATCCCATTTTTCGCACTTGATTGCGAATTGTATCCTGCGAATCTGCCACAAATGCTTTTACCCTTTCCAGAAATTTCTCTCTTCCAAGATCGTGCCTATTAAGACCTTCTTCTTCTATGACAGCTTCCACTTTGTTTTGCGTAGCTATTGCCGCATGGTCCGTACCTGGGATCCAAAGCGCATTAAAGCCCTGCATCCTCTTGTATCTAATCAAAACATCTTCAATAGCAAGCATTGTCGCATGACCAAGATGAAGAGTGCCTGTTGCATTTGGAGGAGGCATTGAAATTACAAATGGCTTTTTCGATGGATCTACTTGCGCCCCGAACACTCCACTTTCTTCCCACATTTTATATATATCATCCTCGTATTGCTTGGCATCAAATACTTTGTCTAATTGCGTCATCTTATATTAAATTAACAGTTCTTTTGAAAAGTTTCCGCACACAAATTAGCCGAAAATTTAAATTTTGGCAAGAATTTTCGGATCATCTGATTTTTAGTTTGAAGAAAATGGAATACAAATCCCCCAACCCCCTTTCACCTAAAGGGGGCTTTTTATAGCTTCTAAAAAATTGTTGATACTTTTGCAAACTTTATCAAGTTCTTTAAATATTTCTTCATTTTTAAATCTTATTACTTTTAAAAAATAATTATTTAAAATAGATGTTCTTTCTTTGCCATATTCTAAATTATTTACTTCAGAGCTCCCCCTTTAAATGAAAGGGGGCTGGGGGGATTGAAAACCATCAACAAAATTATAAATCTTATTATTTCAAACCAAAAAATGATTGATCCGAATTTCCATTATATGATATAATATACGGATATTTCTTAATATTAATTTATGTCAGCATTTGAAGCAGGAAATAACGATATTCCTAAATTAAATAATAAGCCACAAGGCTTCAATTCTGATGAAATTGACCAAAGAATGGCTAAACTCGAAGCAGCAACAGAAATTCATCCGTTATTTACAGCATTTAAAGAATTAGTGACATCAAATTCTAATAAAGTCGATGATGGCACTTACAGTAAACTAACCTTAGTGAGCCAAACAAGAGCTGAAGCAGTAACAATAGCAGTACCATCCGATTCGAATTTACCAATTCAAATGGCTACAACCAGAAAAGACCAAGACAGCATATATCCGCTTACTTTAACTTCGAATCCAGCAACAGAACCTGCCAGCCTAGAATCGGCTCAAGCATTAATGAGTAGGATTCGAGGAGGTGGATACCAGCCTGTTTCAGTAGATTTGATTGACAATCCATCTGAAAAAGACAAATTATTTAAAACTAATATTTAAAAATCTCTTGATAAAGTCTTGCAATTTGACATAATATGAAGTATCAATTGACTTGAAGAAAAGTAATGAGAAAATATTGAAAATTGAAACTATTTACACTTGACAGTTGTTGTATTAATAGGTAAAATCTTTCACTTATAGTTAATCTATAACTTCAAATGACTACACTTAATAGCCAACTCGAGAAAAATAAGTACTTGAAAGCTCAAAAGGACTCCAAAACTGAAAACTTATCTCAAGAAAATACAAAAGCTACCTTGGATGGAACTAATGTGATTCGTGAAGGGCTTGGACAGTTAAGTGAAGGTCTTAATTTGAACGAGAAACCACGTGAAATCGCTTCGGAAAAACCAAGTGAAAATTATGCTCAGTCTCAAGGTACTCATACTGGTCAGCAGCAAGATGACAGCAGCGAAGAAATTAAAAAACTACATGAACAATTAAGAGCAAGCAAACCAAAAAAAGAAAAAATGGTACAAGAGATTCAGCATGTTTTGAGAATTGAAGAAAGAAGGCTAATGAAAGAAGCTAAAAAATACATGAGAAAGCAAACCTTTGGCCATTTGAATACAGTAGTGGCAAAAATCAGACAAATACATCAAATGTTAGAAGAACTTGCGTATGCAGCATACGATGCAATCAAAAATATGTGGCTAAAAATGGTACATAATATTAGTTGTTAGTTTTTAGTTTTTAAAGTTTAATGTGAAAACTTGGGCATTTTTTCAAGTATGCTAATATTGATTCGCAATAATAAATCCTATTTCTATTTATTTAATGCCACAAAAAATATTCATAAAAGAAATTAAAAAGTTAAAAAAAGAAAAAAAAGCAATCATACTTTGTCATAACTATCAAAGACCTGAAATATATGAAGTGGCTGACTATATTGGCGACTCTCTTGGACTTTCCATTGAAGCAAATAAAACTGACGCAAAAATTATTGTTTTTTGTGGCGTGCACTTCATGGCAGAAACTGCAAAAATATTAAACCCAAATAAAAAAGTACTACTTCCAAACATGGAAAGTGGATGTGCCATGTCAGATATGATAGAAGGATTCATGCTTGAAATATGGAAAAAAGATTATCCAGGAGTCCCCGTTGTAGCTTATGTAAATACAACAGCTGAAGTCAAAGCCCATAGTGATATTTGTTGCACATCAAGCAATGCAGTCAAAATATGTGCTTCACTTGATTCAAAAAAAATCTTATTTGTTCCAGATAAAAATTTAGCAAAGTATGTTCAATCAAAATTACCTGAAAAAGAAATAATTGCCTGGGATGGATACTGTCCAATTCATCACAGAATTTACGATACTCATATCTTAGAATCAAAAAAAACATATCCAAATGCAAAAGTAATTGTCCATCCAGAGTGCAGACCTGAGGTTATAGAACTTGCAGATTTCATTTGCTCAACAAACCAAATGTTAGAAGAAGCTGTAAAAAACTCAAAAGCAAATGAATTCATAATAATAACTGAATGTGGTATGACCAATAGACTCTCAAAAGAATGCCCAGATAAAAAATTCTATACAGTCTGCAATATGTGCTATGACATGAAGAAAAATACTTTGGATGGGATAATGGAATGTCTAGAAAAAGAAACAAATGAAATTATAATTTCTGAAGATATTCGATCCAAAGCTGAAAAAGCATTAAGAAAAATGCTAGAAATTAAATAAAATTTCTAATTATAAACCTTTCTAGCTCCTTCATGCCCACCAATATCAAAAAGAAGAATTAATATCATATTATTTTCATCAAAATTCCAAATCAATCTAATATCTCCAGTTACCTTCGAAGAATACATCAATCCATACTTCCTACTTTGCACTTTATGTGTAAATAGACCTTTAGCAAAAGGATTAATCTCAAAAATAGCTATAGATCTTTTAAAACTTTCTTGCAGTTGCTTTGTTCTCAGTATTTTTTTTGCCTTCCTTGAAAATGCTTTGGTAGGAAAAATAGAATACATATTTCTATCTAAAAAATATTTTATTCATAAGCTCTTCAGAATTGTAACCTTTAAATTCTCCTTTTCCCTTTAATTCATTAATCTCAACATATCCTT
This sequence comes from uncultured Candidatus Peribacteria bacterium, assembly GCA_964511025.1. Classification (GTDB taxonomy): domain Bacteria; phylum Patescibacteriota; class Gracilibacteria; order UBA1369; family GWF2-33-10; genus CAZEDK01. Next base: position 8,619 of record CAZEDK010000004.1, read on the forward strand.
CTTTAATCATATTATCAGATTCTTCACTTAGATACTGAATCTGTTGTAGACTATTATTTTTAATGTCATCTAAAACAAGATGAATAATGTATTCATTAGGTTTAATGCCATACACTCCAGCATTTCTAGATAAAAAACTATAAAGCTTAGGAGCTAATTTAAGTCTTATTTCTTTTTTTGAAAATGAAGTATTAGCAGGCATTTGCCACAAAAATTACATATTTACTCCCTAATTGTAGCATTATTTATGGAGAATACAAGGATTCTTTATGTTTTTATGTTTTTCCAACACATTTTATTTGACATAATCGCAACAAAATTAATATGATCTTATCAGGTCATTTACTGCAATATAAAAAATGAATCAGTCAATCTTCACAAAAAATACATACCAAAATTTCATACTCAAATACCTCAACGACACAATAGAATCAGACATTTATCCAAACGGTGACATCACAACAGAAGCTATTTTTGGAAATATAAACAAAACTGCAACAGCAAAAATCATTGCAAAAGAAAATGGAATAATAGCAGGCCTCGAAGAAAT
>CAZEDK010000004.1:9208-52337 GCA_964511025.1 uncultured Candidatus Peribacteria bacterium
CCGGAGCCACACCTGCCCGAATCGGTACAGGCGGGTCGGGAATCCAGTAAACCAAAATTCCTTAATAAAAGTTCTCAGTTCTTTTTCAAAGATGGAGATACAATCAAAAAAGGAGAAAGCATCCTAGAAATCACATCTAACATCAAAACTTTACTAAAAATCGAAAGAACTATTCTTAATCTACTTCAAAGAATGAGCGGAATAGCTACTGAAACATATAAACTCAGTTCAAAACTCAAATTTGCAAAAATCGCAACAACTAGAAAAACACCACTTGGGTTAATAGATAAAAAAGCAGTAGTAGTTGGTGGAGGACTAAGTCACAGAATTAATTTAAGCGACGCTATTTTAATCAAAGATACTCACCTAGACACATTTGGAAGAGAAAATCTCGATAAAGCTCTGGAAAAAGTTCTTCATTCCCCCATTTTAAGGGGGGTTGGGGGGGTTGAATTCCTCGAAATCGAAGTTCTGAACAAAAAAGAAGCTATACTAGCAGCAAAAACTTTCCAAAAAATACACTATACCCTATACCCTATACCCTATACCACCATAATAATGCTAGATAATTTTAGCCCGCAACAAGTAAAAGCAACAATCGCCATATTGAACAAAAAAAATATTCACAAAAACATAAAAATCGAAGTTTCAGGAGGAATAAATGCAAAAAACATAAAAAAATATGACATTCAAGGTGTAGATATTATCTCAGTAGGCTACATAACACATTCAGCAAAAGCATTGGATTTAAGTATGAAGATAACAAACATTTAATTTAAATCAGAATCATTTCTTATATCTTCTAAGCTTAAATAAATTCTACGTTCTTTTCTCATCTCATGTATTTCTTCAACAACAATCTGCTCTATATCATCTTCAGAAATACCAATGCAATTTTTTTTTGTTAATTTTGACATATGAAAAATTAATCCCACCCCATCAGATGCAAATGTACATGGAAAACTTCTTGTCCACCTTTTTCGTGCACGTTAAAAGTAAGTCTATAACCTTCACAACTATGTTTTTTAGCCAAATCTTTGGCAACTTTGATTAAATGTCCCATCAAAATTTCTTCACCTTCATTTATATCAGAAATTGTTGGGATATGTTTTTTCGGAACAACAAGGAAATGTACTGGAGCTTTTGGACTAATATCTTTGAAAGCAACACAAAACTCATCGCTGTATTCAATTTTCGCAGGTATTTGACCTGCAACAATTTTACAAAAAATACATTGAGACATGAAAATTTATTTAGCAACTTTTTTTGATCGTTCAGGCAGATCGTACTTTGCTCTACCAACTCTCACAAAATGTTTTTGAAGGTTCAATGAAACTGTTCCAACTTTCACATAACGCATTTTCATCACTTCTCTCATTATATCCTGTTTAGACATTGGCCCACCTTTCTCTTCCAATAAATGCCTAATAACATCTTTCACAGCGCCATGAGTAAGGCCCCATTCCTTCAGACCATAAATTCCACGACCAACCAATACAAATATATCTTTTTCTCTAATCAATTCATTATGCAGTGCCTGATGCCCACATTGTTTACTATCAAAACCGGCTTCCTGGATTTTATTAACAATTTCAATAAAATGCAAAGGCTTGCCTGATCTTCTTAGAATTATTCTAGCCTTATCGCGAACACTTCTTGGATGAACGTGTCTCCATTCTTTCAATCCAATACCTTCAATAATAATCTTAAAGCGACAATCTACTTCCAAAGAAGCTTTGAAAAAATCCTGACTGAAATCAACTTTAATATCAGCAAGATTTTTATATGCTTTATATCCCTCTTCTACAGACATAATATCTGAATGATTTTTGAACATTTTGTATGCATTTTTTTGAATCTCCTTGAGCCTGTTTAAATCCACAGCTTTCAATACGGCAAATGGTCTATATACATTTGTTTTTTCTATTTTGCACAGATCAGGATCTATATCAATAGCCAATCTTACAAAGTGTAGATCTATTTGAGATGTATGATAAAGATTTTTAATAATTTCACTAACCAAATTCTCCAAGACCATCAGACCTCCATTAGCAACAATCAAATCATGGGCCATTTCATGAATGATTTTGAGTTTTGTATTAGCGGCAATACGTCTAAGTTTTTGTTTGCCACCTTTTTCAATTTGTCTCACACGTTCTCTTGTGACACTAAAAGACTTGCCTATCGATTCCAAAGTCCTTTTTGAACCTCCATCAAGAGAAAAACGTTTAATAACGACTTCTCTTTCTTTTTCAGTAAGAACCATCAAGATTTCCTCCATCAATTTTTGAAGGTTTAATTCCTTGATGTCGGAATCTGTATTAGCAAAAGTTGTATTCATAGTAGATTTTTATTAGCACGTTCAAACTAGACTCGATCATACAGAAAACAAAGAAGTGATGTCAAGCAAGAAATTTGTTTTTAACGCAAAAATGTATTTTCTTAAATAAAAACTGGTGCCCAAGGAGGGACTCGAACCCTCAAGCCTTTCGGCACTGGTTCCTAAGACCAGCGTGTCTACCAATTTCACCACCTGGGCAAAGCTCAACTCTATAGAAATTTTTCCAAAATTTATATAGAGTTGCTCTCCGTTCCATAGCTTCTTTAGGGAAGCTATTCCACTACGAGACGCTTTTCTCGCAGCTCTTGGCACCTAGGCAAAGCTCAACTCTATAGAAATTTTTCCAATAGACTTATTGCGCAAAGAGAATTTAAGTAATTTCCTTCGAAAATACAAGCTTTTTTGTAACTGCTCGCCACTTTGTATCATTGAGTCAATTTCATCGAAGTGTCATCCCAGACTTCGATCTGGGATCCAGTAGGCTAAACTTGTTTGTATTTTAACCTGAAATAATGTTTTAGATTGCTGGCTAGTCAACTCACCCCTTTGTCCCCTCTCTTTTGAAAAAAGAGGGGATAATAAGGGTCTTGGTAAAAAATAAGATACCTAAATTGTGCTAGATTTTGTTTTAGATTCTTTTGTTCAAATACAGGAGTTTATCGAGATAAATGACTGGATTTGCAACAAAGAAAATAAAGCTAAAGATAGTGCAAGGTAGGTGTTTTATTTTTTGCCAAGACCCTAATAAGTTAATAAAAAGAGAAGGTGGATCAAGGGAGTGAGTTGAACCGATGAACAATTAAGAAATTTCTCTTGCAAAAATAGCTTATTTCAATAATATGTAGTTGTATCAATTATTTATTCAACTACAAACAAATGAAGTTTTTTACTTTTACTGAAGCAAATAAAACTCTTCCGCTGGTAAGTCAGATCGCAAAAGATATACAAAAATACTGGCACCAACTGTCCGAACTAAAAAAAGAATGCGAAAATGGACACAAAGATAAAGAAATGTTTGCAATTGAAACAATAAACAAACTGCAATTTTGCGTACTGGAACTCAAGGAAATAGGCTGTGAACTAAAGGATTTTGAAATTGGTCTTGTGAATTTTCCAGCAAAACTTGGCAACAAAATTGTATATTTGTGTTGGCATCTTGGAGAAACTGAAATCAGATACTGGCACGAAGAAAACGAAAATTTCAAAGGCAGAAGAATGGTAGATGAGAGGTTTTTGTTGGCGCATAGTTGAGTTTATTGACAAAATATTACCTTCTACAAAAAAAGATTAAGCGGATCTTATACTATATTTATTTATGATATCTTGAATAACTTCTGGTGGCAAAAGTGAAGATGAAGGTATGTCCCCTTGTTTCACAAAGCCTTCATTTATCTGTTCTTTGAGGCAATCAATTGCGGCTCTGGTTGCACCTCCAATAATTGCTACTTCATAGAAATCATCAGATTGTTGAGTTTTTTTGGATTCGCCATGATCACGTGTAGTATCGAGTTGTTTATCAAACTCTCCATCATGGAATATAAATCTTTCAAAAAACATTTTTAAACAAAGTATTATTTTCTTAATATGCAGCTCCAGTCGCTACAGAGACTGTAGGAGCAGTAACAGGTGTAGGTCTATATATATTAGAAGGCGCTTGATCAAATCTCATTGTTCCTCCTGCAATTAATCTATCGTCAATATTTATTTCACTGTTTACTCTATCAACATGATGAGTTGCTAATTGAGTTAGCAGTTCATCAGTAATATCTAATTCTCTTACATCAACAACCTGACCTTCAATATGTACTAATAATTTCAATCCATCCACACTTGTTGCGATATGATAACCATCTAATCTAACTCTAACTCCCCGTACTGCTCTTTCACATTCATCTTGACTACCATAATCACGACCACTTAGAGTCTTTAATCTATTTAGCATTTCACCTATCATCTTCTTTGCTACTTCAAATCCTTCTCCTATAGCAATAAGTTCCACCTTTTTCTGACCTTTGTTGGCTCCAGGTATAACCACTTTATTATGACGTTCCAGACTAGCAACTGTCAATTCACATTTTCTACATTCTCGATCAAGTCCTTCATCCGTCGTCACTACTTCACCTTTTAACTCAGTTTTTGGAGCCTCTTTTCCAGAACCCTCCGGTCCTCCAAAAACCCTTCTACCTTCAAATAATCCGAATTTGATTGTATTTTTTAACATATTTTTTGATTTAGAAATTATTGTTAATTTTTATTAAACTGCCTGTAGCATATCATCAAGATTTGCAATTTCTTGCTCTTCTTGCTGTTTTTCTTTTTGCTCCTCTTCAAGTCTTATTTTTTTTTCAAATTCTGCAATTTGAGCTTTTTTGTCCGCAATATATTTGTTAAGTGCGTTCAAATACGCTTGTTTCCATTTGATTCTCTGCTCTTGATCGGCAACCGCATCAAAATCCGGCCGCATTGGTTTGTTATTTTCATCATAATTAATCTCAATATTATTTGGATCTTTGATCGGAGCTATCCTGACAGGTTTTGCAGGAACAGCTGAATCATCAGAACCGGAACCTTGAGTTGTTTGGTCGTCTGACATTTTATAAAAATTTTAAATTCTGAATTTTGAATTGTTAAATCTTTTCATTATATCACAAATTTATAAATTTTCCAAAAAAATAAATTGGATCAATCGTTTTTTAGTTTAAAGAAATAAAATTTTAACAAAGAATTGTATCAGAATCTAAGTTCTAATTTTGTTGTTGGTTTTTAATCCCCCCAGCCCCCTTTCATCTAGAGGGGGAGTCGGAACATCTATTTCGAATAGTGTTTCTGTACATGCGAAGTTAGGGGAATGGTACAGTTTATGACCATTTTCCTAACTTGCCAGCCCGACATAGTCATTCTGGCGGGGGAGAGCGTCCTAAACTTTTTGCTTTACTAGAATTTTGGATCTGCTGACTTTTAGATTTGCTTGAATTTAGGATAGCGAACCGCATGTACAGTATTGTCCGACGTACATTTTAAGTTTAAGTTTTTCTTTCCCGCATTTTTCTATTTCCCGCAAAACAAAATTTTTCTGTTTTGGGCGTAGGGCAGAGGTGTTAGGGGTGAATGCCTGGAGACCAAAACTCCTTATTTAAATTTAAAGTTAGGTTTAAAAATATTGTCATGTAATTTATTAAATTCTTCTTTGATCCAACCATTACTTGTTATTTTGTTAGAATATATCAAGTTTGCTAAAAAATTATTAAAATCTGTTTCTTGTGAATGTCCATTATAACTATGTTTTTCCTCTAGTAATTCAATCAAAGTATAACTGTCTGCCATAGGCATTACATTTTCTAAATCACCTATGTAAATAATTTCTATAGGAGCAAAAATTTGTTCTTGTAAATAGCTAAATTCTTTTACTTTTTCGCGTATAAATCTTTGTATTTTTCCATGCATTGGAATTCGCTCATAAGTTATTATTACCGGATATATTTTTGTAATATTTATATCTATTTCAGGTATTTTTTTATTTCTTATTTTTTGTACTGCTGTTTCTATTTGTTGCGAAGCTTTTTTTACTAGTCCTTCAATAAATTGTTTATCCTTTAACCAATCACCAGTATATTTGAAAGTTTCATTGAACTGACGAGATTTGGCTTCAAGAATAATTAGAGCATCCCCTTGTATTAGTATTGCATCTCCGACCTCTTCATTGTCTACCGTAGATTCTGGAGGTATATAATAAAAAAATATTTTTTCATTCTTAGTTGCCATAAGTTGGCAAAGGGTTTTTATATATTCTTGAAATAGCAAACCTCTATAATTGGTAAGATCATTTACTAGTTTATTTATTTCATTTTTTTCTGAGTTTTGAATCCTACTTTTTGGTAACCATATAATATTTTGGGTTGTTTTCTTAAGTAAACAGGCAAAATTTGCACAAACCAACTTTCCATTATCAAGTTTGATTAAAGGCGTTTTAGTGAAAAGGTCTAGATTATATCCAATTGGCGTGTGGCTAAGTTGATCAACATTTAGTTCAATTAAAATTTTCTTTTTTATTTCAGAAAAACCAATAGTTAAATTTTCTATAATAGAGTATGCAGTTTTTGATTTTATAATTAAATTTTCAAAAAAAGTTTTTGGATCAATAATAGTAGTTTGCTTTAATAGAGTATCTGTTTTTGCAAATAAAGGTGTGGATAATGCAAAACTTAAAGCAATTGCTTCTTCAGTTGTAATACCAACATTTTTAGTGAAAAAATCTGCAAAACTATCATAGCGACTGAAATTTAATTTTTTTGATTCTATGATATACATATGCCATGTTCTAATAAATGCGTTAGGAATATCTAAATTAGTATTTAAATATCCATTTCGAATCACAAATTGAAAAAAACTTTCTAAGTTGCCAAGCTCATGTGTATGTTTGTCATATTCGCTATGGAAATCTTGTGCAGCTAATATAATTTTAGATATATTAACTAAAGGTATTGGTATTTCTGTCTCAATATCATTTCTTCCATAGGCTATAGCTAATTTGCGTAGAATATTTAACGGACCTAAGGCAAATAAGACTGTTTTCTCATCAGAAGAATCTTTATTAACTCTTCTTAGTGTGCTTTGTGGGAAAAATTGTTGAGCTAAAAATTCTTGCGGATCTAAGATGTCATTTCTTCTTAATGATAAAAAAGCTTCGATTTTAGCAAAGAGATCAAGCCATTGAAACGCAGGATATTCAGATATTATTTGTATAATTTCATTTAATCCTATTTTTTTTGAAAATAAACTTTCATGACCTAATACTACAAACATTTTGTCGTAAATATTTTCCATAATCATTCTATTAAATCGTTTTCGCAGAGCTAACGGAGAAAACACCTTTTATCCCCCTCCTACTATAAAGAGAAAAATTTTGTTTTGCACCTTTTTAAACGCGGGAATTGTTTTATTGTTTTAAAATGTATGTTGGACAATTATTTTTTAACTGACTTACTATTATCTCCTCTTTTTAAAAAGCCCCCTTTAAATGAAAGGGGGTTGCCCGCCCGGAAGAATTTCCGTTCGGACGGGGGGGATTTGTATTCCAATTTATTTCAAACTAAAAATGCGTTGATCCATAAATTTTACCAATTTTTTAAGATAATTGGACTAAAAATGACAAATCATAATATAAAGTTTTGCCAAAAGTCTAAAAGAAGACTAACATTTAATCGTTACCCTAATCATTATGACAACAGAAGACATAACACATATCAAGGAGCAATTAGCTCAGTTAGGTCCTATAAAGGAACAATTAACTCAAATAATATCAGTACTGCAATATCACACTGCTAAGTTTGAAGAGCATGATAGAAGGTTCGAAGCTATAGAAACGAAGCTTGCACAGCATGATAGATATTTTGAAAGTATTGATCAAAGATTTATTGAAGTTGATAGAAGATTCGATGCCGTTGATCAGAAATTTATTGAAGTTGATAGAAGATTTGATGCCGTTGATCAGAAATTTATAAAAACAGAAAATCGATTTGCAGAAATCAACATTGAATTAAATGAAATTAAAAGCAATGTAAATATATGTAACAAATCAATAGATTTTTTAACAAAAAGATTTGATTCAATAGAGAAAAAAATAGACGATATCCATATAGAAGAAAGCAAATTGCTAAAAAGCTATCACAATAAAACAGTTGTGACCTGCTCAATTATTAGCACCATAGTGGCAGCAACTGTTTCAAAATTTCTTTAGCAGCCTCATTTTTGCTACCTTTGACGCGTTTAGCTGTTTTTTGATTCACAAAATAAAATTCTCCTTCATCACTGTCTATATTTGATGGACCGTTAGCAATCATCAAATCAGCATTTTTCTCTTTCAATTTTTTCCTAGCATTTTCGATAATATTTTCAGTCTCCAGCGCAAAACCAATAATTTTGAGCTGTAAGCTATTAGCTATTAGCTTTGAGCTTTTTGTGTTTTTTTTGTTTAATGTTGATCTATACTTTCCAGCCCAGTTAAGAATGTCATGAGTACATATCATTCTTAACTCTAACAAAGAATCTTCTTTTTTTATTTTTTTCTCTGAAAAGTTTATTGGCTTAAAATCACAAACTGCCGCAGCACTTATAAAAGCATCGCATCCTTCTATATTATTCTTAACAGCCTCAAACATCTGCTCTGTAGTTTCTACATTAATAGTTTTAAAAGTTCCAATACTATATACTATATACGACATGCCATATACTAAAATAACCTCCGCACCCATTCTACAAGCCTCTTGCGCCAAAGCCATTCCCATTTTCCCAGATGACCCATTTGTAATATATCGCACAGGATCTAAATATTCTCTCGTAGCACCCGCAGTTATCAACATTTTTTTAGCTTTTAATAAATTTCTTTCTTCAAAATAATTTTCCAAATTCAAAATAATATCTGCCGGCTCCATCATCCTACCAATCCCCTCATCCCCGCAAGCAAGTTTTCCTTTTTGTGGATCCAAAATGTAAAAGCAGTTTGATTTTGAGATTCTTTGCTTAAGCTCAGAATGACATTGATCAATTAATTTGTTTAAATTTTGTTGAACAAAAAAATTGTTCCACATATTGCAATTCATTGCAGGAGCAATAAAAAGATCACCTTGGTATACCAGTAACAATGTACTAAGCAAATCATCAGCGAGTCCGTTAGCAATTTTCCCTATCAGATTAGCAGTTGCTGGAGCAATCAAAAAAACGTCAGCCCATTTAGCTAAATCTACGTGAGAGAACTTAGAACTGAGAACTGAGAATTGAGAATTTTCAGAAAACATATTGAACCATATTTTTTTCCCCAAAACTTTCTCAATTTCTTTTTTATTAATCAATTTCAAAGCATTTTTAGTAGCTACCACTTCGATATCCGCTCCTTTATCTTTCAACAAGCTAATAAGCAAAGGTACTTTTTTAACCGCAATACTGCTTGAGATGCCGATGAGAATTTTTTTCTTTTTTAAAGTCATATTCGAAAAATCAATAAAATGCAATTTTATAAATAATTTGCATCTAAACTATTTATAAATTTTGTTATTTTATCCGACATAAATCAAAAAGCCGCAATAAGATCATCAATTTTTATACCCTTCCCATTATTATCTCTATCCGCATTAAATACATTACCAGGCAATACCTCTTCAGCTTCACCATTTTCCAAAAAAGCCTTTACCAAAGCTATTTTCACAAGAGAGCTTACAGGAACACGATACATTTTTGATTTTTGCTTAATAACGTTTTTTAAGTCGTCATCTATTTGTACTTGCAACAAAGTCATATGTTTTTAATTAAGATTACATGTGTATTATATGACAATAGCATTAAAGATTCAACAGCAAATCAAATTCCAAAAATACTTTTAACATTTCCCTCCTCCAAATCAGCAATTTTTTCTAAATCCAAATTCTTCGCTGCTGCAAAACATTGAGCAGTCTCAGTCATAAAAGCCGGTTCATTTCTTTTGCCACGGTATTTTTGAGGAGTGAGATAAGGACAATCTGTCTCAAGCAAAAATAGCTCATCAGGACAAAGTTTTGCAATTTCTCTTAAATCATCATTTTTTGGATAAGTTAAAATACCGGAAAAAGAAGTATACCATCCCCTGCTCCAAGCTTTTTTCGCGAAATCTAAATCACCCACATAACAATGGAAAATCGCTTTTTTAATATTGTTTTCATTTAAAATTGCATATATTTCATCATATGTAGAAACGCGATTAATCTCGTTTCTACAGTGAATAATTAACGGCAAATTATATTTTTTTGCTAACACAATATGAGCTATCAAAGATCTTTCTTGATCTTTTCTTTTGGAAATATCCCTGTAAAAATCAAAGCCAGTCTCACCTACTGCAACAATCTTTTTATTATTTTTAACTAAATTTTCAAATTTCTCTATTAACTCTACTGAAAAATTCTTAGCATCATTTGGGTGCAAACCAACAGATGCATACATAAAATCATACTTTTTACTCAAATCAGATGCTTTTTTGGAATTTTCTAAATCAAAACCAATATTAATTATTCTACTCACTCCATTTTTTTGCATTCTTTCAATAACTTCTTCAAAATCCGCATCAAAAGCATCTGTATTCAAATGACAATGTGTATCTGTGAACACTTTTTTAAATTAACAATATAAATTTCTCAGATCGTTTTTATCTTTCTCCCAATTTAACGGATTATCAATAATATAGTGCCTAATTCGATTTAATTCTGCTTCGTTACGAACAATGTGGTCATAATAATTTGTTTGCCATATGTTTGATACATTTGTATTACAATTAACCCATTTTGTGACGCCAATTTTAAAACCACGAATAATTGATCCTATTGTTTTTGATGTACCACGTAATTTCTTTAATAATCTATTATGTTCGCCACGTAGAGACAAAAGATCTTTTGTCTCTACGGAAACAGGTGTTGAAATTACATCATGATCAATAAACAAAACCGCATGGACATGATTCGGCATTATTACAAAAGCATCCAACACAACATACGGAAAATGCTGCGGTATTTCTTCCCAACATGTTTTTGCAATTTCCCCAATTTCATTCAACAACATTTCGTCATTTTTTACATCACCAAAAACACATTCACGATTTTTTGTGCAAATCGTTATAAAATATGCACCATCTAATGAATAATCCCAACTGTCTAAACGCATTGATTTTGTTCGATATTTAGCTCTGAATTTATCTTGTTCAATCTCATTAATCATAAAAATTTTGAAAAATAAAAAATGCATGCTACAATCATAATGTAACTTACATTGAAAATGAACGCACTACAAAAATTATTTGGTTTCTGGTTTTATTTTTACTCTCCAATTTTGGTGAGGAACTTTTAAGTTATACACAAACTAAAAACTTACAAAGCTCTCCTCACAAAGGAGAGCTTTTTTATTTCTTAATCTATATTTTATGAACCTTACAAACTTTCAACTAAATTATTGGCAGTATTATTTCTTTCAAAATGTAAAAGATTTATTACTACCTAAAAATTTTAAAAATGTTAAACTTAAGCCAGAACTCAAAAATTGAAAAAATAAATATCGTTCTAACTCCTAACCTAAACAACATGATAATCGTAATGAAACGCTTCGCTTCAAAAAAAAGTATAGATCACATGATCGGCTATATCGAATCAATGCAACTAAAACCAGCACCTCTATTCGGAGTAGAAAGAACTGTCATAGCGGTCATAGGAGATGAAAGGATACTGAGCATAAATCATCTCAAATCATTTCCGGAAGTAAGTGATGTTATGAGCGTACTTGCTCCATACAAACTCGTCTCAAGAGAAACAAAATATGAAAATACTGTCATTAAACTTAAAAACGGTGTCAAAATAGGCACAAAAAAACTGGCAATGATGTGTGGACCATGTGCTGTAGAAAGTGAGGAGCAAGTAGAAAAATCCGCAGAAATAGTACACAAAGCAGGGGTGAGAATACTTCGTGGCGGAGCTTTCAAACCACGGACTTCACCTTATGATTTCCAAGGACTTGGAGTCGAAGGTTTGAAGGTTTTAAGGCGAGTTGCAGATAAATTTGATATGGCGGTAATCAGTGAGATAATGACAACAGAACATATAGATGCATTTGAAAAATATATTGATATTATGCAAATCGGGACTAGAAATATGCAAAATTTTGATCTTCTCAAAGCCGTTGGTCAAAGTAAAAAACCTGTAATGCTAAAAAGAGGACTCTCTGCAACTCTTAAAGAATTTATGCTTGCAGCCGAATATATAATGAAGGAAGGAAATCAAAATGTCATTTTGTGCGAAAGAGGTATTAGAACATTTGAAACTGCGATGAGAAATACACTTGATCTAGCTGCCGTTGCATGGATGAAAAAAGAAAGCCATCTTCCTGTCATAGTTGATCCTAGCCACGCAACAGGAAATCCAGACTTAATTCCACCAATGGTACTTGCATCAATTGCTTCAGGCGCAGACGGAGTAATGATAGAAGTGCACCATAATCCTGAAGAAGCTCAATGCGACGGTCAACAAGCTATGTGTGCTAAAAATTTTCCACAAATAATGGAAAAAGCAGCTAAAATTGCAGAAGCAATGGATAGGGAGCTTTAAAAAAATATGCAAACAATTCAACTACAACTCAAAAAACAAATAGATGATTCCTACGATATCACAATAGGACAAGATTTGATTACAGAAATAATCAAAGACCTAAAAGAAAAATCTTGGGGAACAAAATACGCAATCATTACAGATCAAACAGTCCAAAGAGCGCTTGGAATGAATTTTAAAAAAATTTTGAAAAAAGAATTTATTAAATGTGATTTATTTAGTTTTCGAGCCGGAGAACAAAGTAAAAATCTTGCTACATTAAGGAAATTAGCCACAAAAATGATTCGCAAAGGATATAATAGAGGCGATTGTATTATTGCATTTGGAGGAGGTGTAACAGGTGATATATCTGGATTTCTTGCTTCGGTATTTATGCGTGGAATCAACTTTATACAAATCCCAACTTCCTTACTTGCAATGGTAGATTCTTCTGTTGGCGGTAAAACTGGAATTGATTTAGATATTGGGAAAAATCTGATTGGAACTTTTTATCAACCGAAAAAAGTTTATATAGATATAGAATATTTAAAAACTTTGCCAAAAAAACATATTTCAAATGGACTTGCTGAAGTCATTAAATATGGATGCATATATGATAAAGATTTTTTTGAATATTTAGAAAAAAATATAAATAAAGTTTTTGAACTAAATGATGAAGTTTTAATCAAAATTATACAAAGATGTTGCAAAATAAAAGCAGAAATTGTAGAAAAGGATGAAAAAGAAAATGATCTCAGAATGATTTTGAATTACGGTCATACCATTGGCCATGCTATTGAACAATTAAGTAATTATAAAATTTTGCATGGAAATGCCATTGCTATGGGAATAGCTGAAATCAACAAAAAAGCAGTTACAAAAAAACTATTAGATCAAAAAGAAGCAGAGCGAATAAAAAATTTATTCAACAAAGCTTATCTGCCAACAACAATCCCTAATCATTTCACAGAAAATAAATTATTAAAAGCAATGTCAAAAGATAAGAAAGTAAAAAACGGAAAAATAAAATTTATAGTTTGCAGAAAGATTGGAAAAGTTGAAATTTTACAAAACGATTACTTATGAAGACATACATAGTCAAACCCATTTCACAACCTTTCAAAAAATCCATAAAAGCTCCATCTTCTAAGTCATACACAAATAGAGCTTTGCTCATAGCATCACTCGCAGAAGGTAAATCAAAAATTACAAATTGTCTTTTATCCGACGATACAAAAGTAATGATAGAAGCTCTGAAACAGCTAGGAGTAAAAATAAATCAAACTGGAAATGACTTTGAAATAGAAGGAACGGATGGGTTTAAGAGTATAGAGAAACGAGAACTGAGTACTGAGTTAAATAAAAATTCTCAGCTCCCCGCCTGTACCAATTCGGGCAGGTCAGATCTCACAACTCAGCTCTATTTAGGCAACGCAGGAACCGCAGTTCGTTCTCTCACTGCAGCAATGACACTTGCACCATTTGATACAATAATAACAGGAGACAAAAGAATGCTAGAACGCCCAATTTCAGATCTTGTCAACGGTCTACATCAACTAGGTGCACAAATAAAATACACCCCTCCCTGCCCTCCCCTCCTCATTCACAAAAACACTCTAAAAGGCGGAACATGCAAAATCCCAGGCAATAAATCCAGTCAATACTTCTCTGCGATAATGATCAGCGGTCCTTACGGAAAAGAAGAAGTCACAATAGAAGTCATAGGCGATCTTGTTTCAAAGCCTTATATAGATATGACAATTCAAATAATTGAAAACTTCGGAGGAAAAGTTATTAACGAAAATTACAAAAAATTCACAATATCAAATGAACACAAATTTTATGCGCAAAATTACGAAATAGAAGCAGACGCAGGATCGGCATCATATTTTTTCGGCATTGGAGCAGCAACAGCCAACGAAATAACAATTTCAAACGCAAAATATGATTCTCTACAAGGTGAAATCAAATTCGTTGATGTACTTGAGAAAATGGGATGCAAGATTAGAACTGAGAACCGAGAACTGAGAACTGAGAAAGGAATCACTGTCACAGGATCATCTCAGCTCTCAGCTCTCGAAACTCTTGACTTAAACCACATGCCCGATACAGCAATGACAGTAGCAATTCTCTGCTCTCTAGCAAAAGGCAAAAGTATACTCACAGGGCTACAAAACTTGCGAATCAAAGAAACAGATAGATTAAAAGGATTAACTACTGAACTTAAAAAAGTTGGAGTAAAAGTAAAAGAATTGGATGACGGACTCGAAATTGATGGATATCCGGAAAAATTACATGGAGCTGAAATTGAAACTTATGACGATCACAGAATGGCAATGTGCTTTGCAGTACTTGGGACGAAAATCCCAGGAATTGTAATTAAAAATCCTGACTGTGTTAATAAGACTTATCCGGATTTTTGGAAAGATTTGGAAAAATTAAGCAGTTAAAAACTAATACAGTTTCACAATCAAAAATGTCAAAAGCAAATATTGTACTTATTGGTATGCGCGGCAGTGGTAAAAGCACCATTGGGAAAGAATTAGCAAAGAGACTTGAAAGAAACTTCATAGATCTCGATGAAGAAATTGAAAAATATGCAAATCAAAGTATATCTGAAATTGTCAAAAATAAAGGCTGGGATTACTTTCGCACAATTGAACAAAAAATTTGTACAATATTTGCAAAAGGAAAAAATTTAGTGATAGCAACAGGCGGAGGAATTGTAGAAAATGAAGAAAATATAAAAAATCTTAAGAAAAGTGGTATTATTATTTATTTAAAATGTTCGCCAAAAATTTGCGCAGAAAGAATTAAAAATTCAAACCGCCCTTCTTTGACCGGTAAAAATATAGAAGAAGAACTCGAAGAAATATATAAAAAAAGAAAAGAAAAATATGAAAAAGCTGCCGATATAGTTATCGAGAACAGCAAAGATCTTAAACATGTCCTAAATAAAATCCCCTCCCTTCATTTTTAAAATTTCTTCAGGATTGGTTGTTACAATTTTATCTTCAGTATAGGAAGCAATAATTTGAATCGCCACATGTTTCAGACCTGCAAAGAAAAGTCCCTGACCTACACCGCTATTGAGCAACATGTATTTTTCACCTTCAGTCAAATTAAACGTCTTCTGCAATGCCTCCATGGCTGAAGGCGCTTGTTTAAGAAGCAACTGCATGGAAGAGTTTGTGATTATAGGTTTACCATGTCCGCTATTCAAGAAATCTTCAACATCTTGAGTAATAGTTGTTACACCGAGATAATATTTTCTCGCTCTTTTCACAAGACCAAATAGGAAATCTCCTGAATCTTTATGCTGCATCATAGTCCAAGCCTCATCTATCACAAGGATTCTTTTTTTTAAATGACTTCTCACTCTATTCCATATATAACCAAGAATTATGTACATCGCTATAGGTCGCAGTGGCTCTTCCAAATCTCGTATACAAAAGACCATCATACCTTCATCCAAATCAACATTGGTTTCTTTGTTAAATATTCCGGAATAAGTACCTGTTACATATTTCTGAAGCCTTTGAGCAAGCTTATCAGCACCATCCATTGAAGAAAGCACGCTGTAAAAATCATCCATAGTAGGAGGAGGAAAATCAAATGGATTTACGCTGTCCATAGTGATCCCTTTTGTTGAATATACATCAATAAGAGCTTTATCAAGTATCCCCTCTTCGGATGGACTGACTTCACCTAACATAAGCTTGAGAAGACCATTTAAACTAATTACAGAACTTCTAAGTAAATCACCCGGTTTCATGTCAGAATCATCTATTGGTCTTGGTAAATCAAAAGGATTAATTCTACGATCAGAATTCAAAGACACACGCAAATAACTACCTCCAACAGTATTTGCAAGCGCTTCATATTCATTTTCAGGATCAATAACTATAACATCAGCACCATTCATAAGACTTCTCAAAATTTCCAATTTAACTGCATAAGATTTACCAGCACCTGATTTTGCAAAAACAACCGAATTAGCATTTTCCAAAGAAAACCTGTCAAAAATGATCAAACTATCATTATGTCTATTTAGACCATATAAAATGCCCTCATTGGAAGTCAAATCGGAAGAAGTGAATGGAAATGTTGAAGACAAGGGAGATGTATTCATATTTCTACAAACATCAAGCTGATCAAAACAAAGAGGTAAAGTCGAATTAAAAGCTTGCTCCATTTGAAAGTCGGCACGTTTTGTAATAACAAGTTTTCCACCAAGTAAACTCTGCAACTGTTTTTCTATTTTTTTCAGTTTATCCATATCTTCAGAGTAAACTGTTAAGTAAAGTGCAAATTGAAAAAATCTTTCTTGACCTCTTTGTAACTCAGTTCGCAACTGTTCTGCATCTTGCAGTGAAGTTTCAATAGCCGGATCCCTTACTTTACCTTTTTCTGCATTCATTCTCATTGTTGACTGCATCTGAGCAACTTTTCTTCTGAGTACACGCATCATCTGTTCAGAGGTAGTTGGATAGATAAATTGTGAAATGTCCATTGTAATATCAAAATTTACAACAGGAGAAAGCCAATTTGCTTCAATGAAACGAGGATATGAAAAAACAAAATAACTTTGAGCATAAACACCTTCAATTTTGATATGATCAAGATTCACTTCAAACGAAGATGGAGCAATCAAATCAAGAACACTAGCCAAACCTTCATTAAACTTTTTTTCAGCTTCAATTAATTGTAATTTCTCTACAGGCTTTAATTTTGCTAAATCTTTATCAGTAGACTGTAAATTGACGATCTCAGCATTTTTAAGTTTAGCTTCGCTTGCTTTGAAAAGTGCCGGAAAAAATTTCTGAAGCAAGCTTGGCTTAGAAATTTTTTCAGAATTCACTAATTTTTCCGAATCCACACTTGTACTAACATCTTGCTCTGTTTGTACCATGTCATTCTCATTCTTTTTTTCCAAAGCTTCACTTTCTTGTTTTCTTTTTGAAACTTCTGAATGCTGTTCAATAATTTCAGCAAATTTGCCTTTCCACGGTGCATTAATTTGCTCAACACTATCAACCTTCACGTCCAAATTATTAGCGGAAACTACAGTTTGAGATACAGGAATCACTTGTGTAGAATTTTGATCGTCAGGCATAAAGATAATATTATCATTGTATTATAGCATATTTAAGCTTGCTTAAAAAGCATGCACACACAAAATTATCTATGTTTTTTGAAAAAATATGTTATCATGCCAAGCGTTAAATTTAAACTTTCATTAAAGTGACAGAAACAGATCTTTTTTCACAAAAAATAAAAGACAGAGACATAACAGAAGAAATGGAAATTTCATATCTTAGTTATGCAATGAGCGTGATTGTTTCAAGAGCTTTACCTGATGTACGAGACGGACTAAAGCCTGTGCATAGAAGAATTTTATATTCTATGCATGAGACCGGATTAAGATCCAGTGCAAAATTTGTAAAATGCGCTCGTATCGTTGGTAATGTACTTGGACATTATCATCCACATGGAGACACAGCCGTATATGATTCGTTAGTTCGAATGGCTCAAGACTTTTCCTTGAGGTATCCATTAATAAAAGGGCAAGGCAATTTTGGCTCTGTTGATGGCGATAATGCCGCCGCAATGAGGTACACAGAAGCAAAAATGGAAAAAATAAGTGATGAAATTCTCTCTGACATAGATAAAGAAACTGTTGATTTTCAAGATAATTATGACGCCTCTCGTCAAGAACCAAAAGTTCTTCCAACAAAAATTCCACAATTACTCATAAATGGAAGCATGGGAATTGCTGTTGGAATGGCTACAAACATTCCGCCACATAATTTGGCTGAAACCCTTGACGCAGTACTAGCTCTATCAAACAATCCTGACCTATCTGTGGAAGATTTAACGCAATACATCAAAGGACCTGATTTTCCAACAGGAGCCATTATTTACGGAGACGAGGAAATCAAGCAGATGTATGCCACTGGCAGAGGTGGCGTAGTCATCAGAGCTAAAGCTGAAATTGTCGAACAAAAATCAGGAAAATTTCAAATATTAATACATGAAATCCCTTATCAAGTGAACAAAGCTGTCCTTGTAACAAAAATAGCTGATCTTGTTCGAGATAAAAAAATTGTAGGCATAACTGATATAAGAGATGAATCAAACAGAGAAGGTATGAGAATTGTAATAGAATTAAAAAAAGACTCTTTTCCGAACAAAATTTTGAATCAGCTCTACAAACTCACTCCACTGCAGACAAAATTTAATATGAATATGATAGCTCTCGTAGGAGGGATTCAGCCTAGACTACTTAATCTAAAACAAGTTTTAGAATATTTTATCGAACACAGAAAAGAAGTCATCACAAGAAGAACGCAGTTTGAACTCAAAGTCGCGAAAGAAAGAGCTCACATCTTAGAAGGACTCAAAATAGCACTGGATGATATTGACAATGTCATTACTACAATAAGAGCAGCAAACACAAAAGAGGAGGCACATACAGAGCTTATGCGTAAATTTGGCTTAAGCGAAAAACAAGCGACTGCTATACTTGAAATGCGCTTACAAACACTTGCAGGGCTAGAAAGGAAAAAAATAGAAGATGAATTAAAAGAGAAAATAGAACTCATCAAACAGTTAGAGAGCATACTATGTCAACCTGAAAAAGTAATCAAAATCATGCAACACGAATTAACAGAGATAAGAGAAAAATATAATGACGAAAGAAAAACTCAAATTATCTCACATTCTATCGGAAAGATGTCAATAAAAGATGTAATTCCAAATAACGAGGTTGTCATTATGCTTACAAAAGAAAATTACATCAAAAGAGTAGATGTAAACACATTTAAAGCTCAACACAGAGGCGGTAAAGGTATTATTGGTCTTACAACAAAAGACGAAGACTCAATAATCATTTGTCGATTCGCAAAAAATCATCATGAAATGCTCTTTTTTACAAATCAAGGAAGGGTTTTTAAATTACCGGTTTATGAGATACAAGAAGCTTCCAGGACTTCAAAAGGCAGTCCTATTGTCAACATTTTGGAACTTAGAGAAGACGAGAAAGTAACTGCCATGCTGAACGTAAATGATGAAAAAACCGACGAAAAATATTTAATCATGGCTACAAAATATGGAACTATAAAAAAGACTGAAATAGATAAATTTAACAACGTAAGAAAAACAGGAATTATAGCAATTAATTTGAAAGATAAGGATGAATTAAAATGGGTACGACAATGTAACGAAAATCAGATGATAGTAATTGCGACAAGAGAAGGGAAAGCAATTTTATTCAATCAACAAGGCGTACGTCCAATGGGCAGAGCGTCAGCAGGAGTTCGAGGAATAAGATTAAAAGGGGCTGATGAAGTAATTGAGATGGATGTTGTTAAGACAGAAGGTGCGGTCCTGCTTGTTGTAATGGAAAATGGTCTCGGAAAAATGAGTAAAATTGCTGATTACAGGTTAACTGCTAGAGGTGCAAGCGGAGTGAAGACGGCCAACTTGACAACAAAAACAGGTAAAATTGTGAGCGGGCGTGTTATAGAAGAAAATGACAATAGTGATCTTGTTCTTATTTCTAAAAATGGACAAACAATTAGAATGGGTCTCAAGGCAATACCAACGATTGGAAGAGCGACTCAGGGGGTCTACATCATGCGGTTAAACAGCGGAGATAAAGTGGTATCAATGTCAGTTATAGAAACCACGATTGATAATGAAGGCGTAAACAAGGAAAGTACGGTAGATAATACTGAGTTACAACCTTCAATGGTATAAAATATTAATTTTTCAATATTTATGAAAAATTTTCTAAAAATAATCATTGCTTCATGGTTTTTATTAGCTTCCACTCGGGCATTAGCGGCATCAGCTGACCTATATTTGGATTCTACAAGCGTATGGGTCAACCCCGGTAGTCCTGTCAATAGTTTTGACATGAAAATATATGCAAGAATCCAAAACTTAGGAGATACCGATTCAATTGGCACTGTAAGCTTTACACTTAAAGATACCGGTGAAAAAATCGATTCCGATCAGCCTGTATCAGTATTAGCTGGGAGTACTGATGATGTTTTTATTAATTGGCTGGCTCCATCCGGCAATCATGAGATCATTATTACCGTGAATGCTTGGGATACATCGATTGACAATCCCGACAACAACTCTACCTCAATAAGTTTTTTTGTAGATCAGGATAGTGACAAAGACGGTGTTGGCAATCAAAAAGATGCTGATGATGATGGCGACGCTGTCATAGATACGGAAGATATATTTCCACTCGACGGCAAAGAATCACTTGATACGGATGGCGATGGCATTGGGGACAATTCAGATGAAGATGCTGACAATGATGGCTGCAATGATGATCAAGATGATTTTCCAACGGATGCGACTGAATGTTTGGATACTGATGACGACAGCGTTGGAAACAATGTAGATACAGATGACGATGGTGACACTATTGATGATGAAAGTGAAATCACATCAGGTACAGATCCATTAAAAAATGATACAGATGGAGATCTTGTAAGCGATAAAGAAGATCTTTTTCCTTTGGACAATACTGAAAGTACAGATGCTGACAATGATGGTATCGGCGATAATACAGATAACGATGATGACAACGATGAAATAGCGGACTCTGACGACAAATTACCACTTAATCCGGCACCAATACTGGCTTTTAAAGATACAGTTATCAAGGGCGTGATAAATAAAGAGATAACGTTTGATGCATCAAAATCTTACGATCCAAAAGGTGAAGAAATAAGCTTTTTTTGGGAAATTGATAAACATAGTTTTAATCAACCAAAAATAACTTATACATTCAATCAGAAAGGCGAATATGAAGGTTATGTAACAATTACTGATAGCGAGGATCAAAGCAGAGAGTTTCAGTTTAAAGTAAATATTTATGATAACAGTATGTATTTTTGGCTTTTAATTTTGCTAATTATTTTACTTGCAATTATATTTAGCGTAAAGTATATTTCTCCAGCATTGGATAAAGATAAAAAGAAAAGATAATTAAATTATTTTCTATGAAAACTGATATTCACCCAACTTATTTCGCAGGCGCAAAAGCAATTTGCACATGTGGTACTATTTTTGAATACGGCAACACTGTCAAAGAAACAAAAGTTGAAGTTTGTTCCAAATGTCATCCTTTTTATACAGGTAAGAAAAAAATATTGGATAGTGGAGGCAGAGTTCAACAATATATGGATAAAATGCAAAAAGCCGCAGACGCTAAAAAAGACAAAGCAGACAAAGAAAAAGCTAAAAATGAAAAAAAGAGCATTTTAGATGAAATTGAAGAAGAAAAAGAAAAAAATAAAAAATGAGTAATACTTTTGGACATTTGTTTCGCGTCACTACATGGGGCGAATCACATGGCAAAGCAATTGGAGCGGTAATAGATGGAGTACCTTCGGGTATTTGTTTGGATGTTGAAGATATTCAAGTTGAACTAGATAGAAGGAAACCTGGGCAAAGCAAAGTCACAACAGAGAGAAAAGAAGAAGACAAAGTTGAAATTTTGTCAGGCGTCTTTGAAGGCAAAACAACTGGAACGCCTATTTCTCTTATTATATGGAATACAGATCAAAGATCAGAAGATTATTCGAAGATAAAAGATAATTACAGACCACAACACGCAGATGAAACTTATGATATCAAGTATGGATTTCGAGATTATCGCGGTGGAGGAAGGGCATCCGCAAGAGAAACAGCAACTCGAGTAGCAGCTGGAGCAATTGCAAAAAGAATGTTTAAAGATTTAGGATTAAAAACTAAAGTCATAGCCTATACGAAACAAATTCAAGAACTTAAAATTGAAAACCCTGATTTTTCGGTAATAGAAAAAAACGAAGTAAGAGCAGCGGACATGGAAATCGCAGAAAAAATGACAGAAAGGATAATGAAATTAAAAAATGATGGAGATTCGGCAGGAGGAATTGTAGAAGTACAAATAATTGATAGCCCAAAAGGACTTGGAGAGCCGGTTTTTCATAAAATCAAAGCAGCTTTTGCGGATGCAATTATGGGAATCAATGCCGTTCTTGGAATCGAATACGGAACAGGTTTTGAAGCGAATAATTTGAAAGGCAGCGAAAATAATACATTGGAAAATGGAATATATGGAGGAATTACAAATGGCAAACCAATAATTATCAGAGCAGTCTTTAAGCCAACTTCATCGATCAAACTTGAAGGCAGACACGATCCTTGTCTTGTTCCAAGAGCGGTACCGATCGTTGAAGCTATGTGCTGGCTCGTTCTTGCGGATTATTATTTGATGGATATAAAATATCATTTATCCTATCCACAACTTTCCAAAAATCAGGAGTATTCTTGAAAAAAATCCTATAACTGTTTTGTTCAATTAGGTTTCGATTTTCAAGATCACCAGTCCATTTCCAAAAATCAGGAACGGCTTCTAAATATTGATTATAGAGATATAATGCGTTTTGCAAATCACCATTGGCGTAGAGCATGTCTGCAAAAGCTCTAATCCAATTTGGATGGTATGGATTTTTTTTAAGCGCCTTTATATAGAAATCAGCTGCTTTCTCAGGATCTTTGGCATAGAAATTACCTTTCCATGCAAGTACATTACCTGACATTCCTTCTATTATCTCCAGATTAAAAAGCGCTCTTTCCATACTGCTCGAATCCATAATCATTAATTCATACCATAATTCACTATAATGTGGAGAATAGTAAATAGCTTCTTTATGCTTGGAGACAGAAGTTTCATAACTTATAGAATAATTAGCCTTAGACTCTGCATATGCCAATTGAGACATATAAGGTTGATAAATAGTAAAATAAGAAATGTATGTAATGATACAAATAGTAATCAGAAAATAAATATACGCATTTATTCTATTTAATTTGATGTTTATGAAATCAAAGGACTCCATGCTAATCAATGCCGCATAACAAAAAGCTACCAAAACATTAATTGTAATATCAGGAAAGCTCAATTGATTTTGTATAGTATTTGCAATAATTAACAAACTCAATGCAACTACTAGTTTGTTTTTTGATTTAAAAAATAGTTTTAAAATATACAAAATCACTAAAATATAAATAGTTAAACCCAGCAAACCATGTGAAAAAAGGATTTCAAGACTTTCGTTATGTAATTTATCAGCGGTAATATTTATATTTTCTTCAAGACTAAGAAATTTTTTAGTAATAATCTCAGGAAAATAGATATAAAAAGTTTCACCACCATAACCTAAGAAAAATTTCTTCTTAATTAAACTTAGGGCGCCTTTCCAAATTTCAAAACGAGAATCAAGCGAACGAAATGCAATATTACTAAAAGCAAATCTATCATTGGCTAATATGAAAAACAAAAAAACACTCGTCAAAATCGAAACAATATATAAAAA
The DNA here is from genome assembly GCA_964511025.1 of uncultured Candidatus Peribacteria bacterium. GTDB lineage: Bacteria > Patescibacteriota > Gracilibacteria > UBA1369 > GWF2-33-10 > CAZEDK01. The sequence goes on from CAZEDK010000004.1 coordinate 33,028, forward strand.
TTTATGCTTTTTAATAATTTGCAATAAAACTTTGAAATATTTTATAGATAGAATAAGTATTGATATCATCAAACCAAATAAAGCAGTTCTTGTGCCTGAAACTAGCAAAACGATAAAAAACAAAAATGCCACTATAAAATAAAAAGTTTGAGTCTTGATATTTTTTGCAATTGAAAACAAATATCCACTCAACAGTATGTTAAGCAGCATAAATTGACCTAAATACGAAGGATTACCAAGAAAACTAAAAACCCTACCATTAAATATATCTATTGAATATGTCTCAAAAAATGGATTTATGCCAAATTTCTGCATCACAGCGTATATAGCAACTAATATACTGCTGATCAAAAATATCTTTAATAACTTAATAACAACTTTTTCCGACAAGTTAGTTGCTGAATAAATCAAAAATATAAATAAAAACAACTCAATGACAAAGCCAAAACCTCGACTGTAAGTGCCATATAATGCAACTGTCGAAGTTGTTGATAATAGATTCGTAATCGCAAAAACCAAAAATTGTAACAATAACAAAACAAAAAGCTTCGAAGAAAATATATCTCTTAATTGAAGATTTTTTTTTAATATCAGAGCAAATGAAAAAAATAGAACTGAAAAAAGTACAGCAAATTTAAAAAGGATTTCTTTCCCTTGAGTAAAAGAATATATGAAAGAAGGGTTCCAAAAAAGCGGAATCAGAAATAAAACAAAAGCAATAGGTACAATCAAAACATCAGTTATTTTGACTTTCATAGATTTCGACTATTACTTGCTTTGCTCTGTCAGACAACGTAAATTTCGATGGGTTTTTCTTGAAATCCGCTTGTGCAATTGTACTTAATATAGTTGCTGTTAACTGTGTAAGCTTAGTGCGATCTATGCTAGTCTGATCAACAACTGCAACACCGGAAGCTACTGGCGATGTAACTGCGGAAGCTACCTGTGAAGTGCCACCTTCTGATGTGACATCAGATGTCACTACAGAAGTTACAGGAGTAGTTACAACCGTAACGACTTGATTTTTATATAAATAAAGATTTGAGTAGTCTACGTTGTTACTATTTTTTACATTTAAGCGTCCTTGAAAAAATTCAGATTGCTTAGCGACCAATGCTACAGTTACAAACAGCAATATTGCGATTACTGCAATACTTACTTTTTTTGTATTATTCGTTTTATCCAAGTTTAAATATAAAAAAAATACATCTCTATTCTAACACGCTTTCGGCATATATCAAAGAAATTTTATGAAGTTATATGCTGGCTCATTCTTGCAAATTAGGTTTTGAGATGAAAGCTACTCTAAATTTTGGGCCAGCTCCACAATGATCACAAGTAAAATAATATCTTATACAAGTTGCATCATCTTCAACTATCATAAACTTCCTCTTTAGGGTAGTTATTTCAATGACTTCTGCTACTGGCCTACTATCTAACCGCCTAAAACCAGAAACTACATCTGCTTCATCACGTAAAAGATATTCTATCGACTCCCTAGTGACGGATAATGTATCAGCATGTGAAGCAAGAAATTGACGTAAACAATCTTCCGATTCAAATTCTTGACCAAGATTCAAAATTCCTCTTTCGTGAACTCCTTGATAATACAGATAGTCTCTCAAAGTACAAGTATTTAATATAAGTTCACCATTATCACTGCGCGCTTTAAACGTAACACCTTGACCGTCAGAATAATAATATACTTGTTTGCCTCCCACATCCTCTATGCGTTGTAAAGTTATTCGATGCTCTTTTAGCCAAGTTTGAAATTTTTGATGACCATGTTCTCCTTGAAATATCGAACTAAAATTTAGATGTGACTCGAAAAAGCCCGCAGTTACAGCATTTATCTCAGATAGACTAAGAGAAGTTAAAATTGGCTGATTATCTATAGTTGATGTACCTTCTGGAACATTGTCTGTCATATTTGTAATTAAGTGATTTTAGATTTTACCGCTTTTTCTGCAAAATGTCAACTTCTTTGGGTCATCTGATTTTTGTAACTTATTAACTTTATTATTTGTCATCCCAGATTCAGTCTGGGATCTAGGAATGGCTCATTATGTTGCGATAGCCTCGCAACATTGTTCTCACTTGAAATACAAACAAATTTACCCTACTGGATTCCAGATCAGGTCTGGAATGACAATCAAGAATGCAAATATCGGTGAGCAGTTATTTTTTTCAAATGAGAAAAATTAATTTTCTTGCTCGTAACGATTTACAGTATATTTTTTAATTAGTCAATACCCATGAATTCTAAAAAATCACAAAAGCAATTTTCTTACCTTGACCATGTAATGAAATTTTCTATAAACTAGCCACTGATCTCGCTAATAAAATTTAAATGAAAAAAACTATAGCAGTCTTAAGCGGAGATGGCATCGGCCCTGAGGTAATGGCGGAAGCTCTTAGAGTGTTGAATAAAATCGCAGAAAAATTTGGACATGAATTCGTATACAAGGAAGCTCTCATTGGTGGTTGTGCTTATGATAAACATGGAGAACATTTTCCACAGGATACAAAAAAAATATGTAGAGAAAGTGATGCCATATTATTTGGATCAATTGGAGGTCCTGTAGATAAACTTATGGAACCAAAATGGAAAAATTGTGAAACAAATGCTTTGCTTGGCATAAGAAAAGAATTTAATTTTCACTGCAATCTAAGACCTGCAAAAGTATATCCAGAGCTTACAGAGATTTGTCCGCTTAAGAAAGAAATTGTTGAGCAAGGTATAGATTTATTAACTGTACGCGAACTGCTTGGAGGTATTTATTTTGGCAAGCATGAAACTGTCGAAGAAAACGGACAAAAGCTTGCTAGAGATATCATGGAATATCGCGAAGACCAGATTAGAAAGATCGTTCATAACGGTTTTCAAGCTGCAATGAAGCGTCGAAAAAAACTGACATCAGTTGATAAAGCAAATATACTCGATTGTTCAAAATTATGGAGAAAAATAGTAGATGAAATCGCAAAAGAATATCCGGAAGTTAGCTATGAACACATGCTTGTGGATAATTGCGCAATGCAAATAATCAAAAATCCGGGACAATTTGATGTGCTGTTAACAGAAAATACTTTTGGAGATATTCTATCTGATGCTTCAGCAGTACTTCCGGGCTCTCTTGGTCTAATGGCTTCGGCATCTCTTAACAGCGATGGATTTGGCCTATTTGAGCCAAGCGGAGGATCTGCTCAGGATATAGCAGGCCAAGGGATAGCAAATCCAATAGCTCAAATCTTATCAGCAGCCATGATGTTAAAATATTCTTTTGGAATGGAAGAAGAATTTGAAGCAATCGAAAAAGCTATAAACTTAACTTTGAAAGATGGATTTCGAAGTTCGGATATAGCACGACAAGAAGATAAAAAACTTGGGACAATAGAAATGACTGACATGATTATTGCTAATATTTAAAAAATTATTAATGAAATCCTACGTTCTCAAATGTTATCTTTGCGGGAAAGAACATAAAGAAACAGAATCGGTCACTGCATGTTTGCAATGTGGCGGAACAATGGAAACATACATAGATTATGAAAATGTATTTAAAGGGCTAAATTTGTATAATTTAAAAGCAACACCAATATCAGCACTCAAATATACAGCTTTTTATCCAATAGAAAATCTGCAAAATATAGTATCACTTGGTGAAGGTGGGACTCCACTGGTACATGCAAAAAATCTTGGCAAAAAACTTGGACTCAAAAAACTGTATTTAAAAAACGAAGGAGATAATCCTACAGGTTGTTTCAAAGATAGAGGCACAATGGTAGAAGTCACAAAAGCAAAGGAATTAAATGCTAAAGCAATATGTGTAGCCTCCACCGGTAATATGGCAGCATCAGTTACAGCTTACGCCTCATCTGCCAACATACCTTGTTACGTGCTTGTACCGGAAGGTACTCCAATAGGTAAACTTGCACAAACTTTGAGTTATGGAGCCAAAGTAATACAAATAAGAGGCACTTATGCTCAATGTACAAAACTGGCAGCACAAATGGCAAAAAAATACGGATATTATCTTGCCGGTGATTATACTTTTCGATCTGAAGGACAAAAATCTCAAGGCTACGAAATCATTGAACAGCTTTTTTGGAAAAGTCCTGATTACATAATTTGTCCAATTGGTTGCGGAACAAATTTTCATGGAATCGCAAAAGGTATAACAGAATTTTACAAGCTCGGATTGATAGACAAAATGCCAAAATTAATTGGAGTACAAGCAAAAGGTTGTAACTCTGTATATGAAGCATTTAAGAAAAAAACAAATAGCTACAAAGTTTACGAACATCCTGACACTGTCGCCGGAGCTATGGCCGTCGGTGATCCTGTTGATTGCCCAAAAATTCTTGACGACATCAGAGCTTCCAAAGGAATTGTCATTGAAGTAGATGACAATGAAATACTTCAAGCGCAACAGGAACAATCCAGGCTTGAAGGAATATTTGGAGAACCCGCATCATGCAGTCCACTTGCAGCAATTAAACAATTATCAAAAAGAAATTTTTTCAAAACAGATGATACAATAGTTTGCATTATAACCGGCAATGGACTCAAAGATCCAAAAGCACCACTAAAAATACTAGCTGAACCTGTAAGTATTGAACCGGATTTTCAAGAAATAGAAAAATTTATTGAACAAAAAATGTATGCGCTACAAAGAACAAGTAACGATGAAAAAAATAATTTAATATTTGAGAAATCGCCGAGCTCAGAAGATCAAATAACAAAAATTATAGAAAAAGAATTTGGCATGAAGCCAACAAAAAAAGTGAGCAATCTTGTTTTTCAAAATGCAAAAAGTTTCGCAGAAAAAGGAAAAGAAATAAGAAAAGCTGATCTTCAGTATATTTTAGAAGAAGCTCTCAATGAAATATATTTAGATAACAAAATCCTTGAGATTAAAGATTTTGAAGTTACAACAAGTCTCAAAAAACAAGCTCAATCAAAAGTCACAGGCAGCGCATTTGGAAAAACATTTGTAAATGAAGGAAATGGAGTTGGACCGGTCGATGCAATTATCAATGCAATACAAAAAGCGACACAATTAAAAGACAAACTAAATATAAAACTTATAGATTACGAAGTAGAAATTGACTCAAGAGGTGTGGATGCTGCTGTAGAAGTCAAAATGACTTTGATAGACAATAAAAGCAATAAAGTCTTGGCCACTACAAGTTCACCGGATGTCATAGTAGCTTCTGTAAAAGCTTTTGAGAAAGGATTCAATTTGCTGTATGCGAAGAGTCATTGAGAACTGAGAAATTTTAATTTAAATCTTAACAATAATATCATGAAAATTACTGCAACTGACAGTGCCCCAAAAGCAGTTGGACCATACTCTCAAGCTATCTCCTGCAATGGCATTCTGTATTGTGCGGGACAAATCCCATTAGATCCAATAACAATGCAAATTGTAGAAGGAGGTATCGAAGAACAGGCAAAACAAGTGTTAAAAAATATTGACGCAGTCTTACAAGCTTCCGGAACAGAAAAAAATAAAGTTATAAAAACTACAGTATTTTTAGAGGATATGAATGATTTTCCGAAAATGAACACAATCTACGAAGAATTCTTTGGATACCACAAACCTGCAAGATCTACAATTCAAGTAGCGAAATTACCAAAAGATGCCCTTATAGAAATAGAGGTTATTGCTTCTACATTAAACAAATGACATTTCCTTTCTCAGCTCTCAGCTCTCAGCTCTCAGCTCTCAGCTCTCAGCTCTCAAAACTCTCTTCACTGCAAGCTGACCACATGCGGCGTCTATATCCTGTCCTTTGGAAATCCGTAAACTGATTGGAACTCCATAGCTTTTTACAATATTTTCAAAGTCTCTTATATCTTTCATTCTCGTGCCACTAAAATCAGCATAAGTACTATTATATCGGATCACATTAACATGACAGAGTTGACCTGTGAGTAATTTACCAAGCTCATGTGCAATCTGCGGACTATCGTTTACACCTTTTAACATAACATATTCATAACTCACTCTTCTGTGTGTTTTACTCGTATATTCTTTTATTTCATTCATAAGCTCATTGAGTGTGAATTTTTTTGCATGTGGCATTAGTTTTTCGCGAAGTTGCTGATTTGGTGCGTGCAAACTAACAGCAAGATTGACTTGTAAATCGATATCAGAGAACTCTGAGATAAAATCAGTAACTCCGGAGCTGGAAACCGTAATATGCCTAGCACCAATACCAAAAGCTATATCACTATTGAGCCAGAAAAGTGATTTTTTCATCTCCTCAAAATTCATAAACGGCTCCCCCATTCCCATATAAACTATGTGAGTGACTTTTTTGCCTTCATTAAAAAGTATTTGATTAAAATACAAGACTTGATCCGTAATTTCTTCTGCAGTCAAATTTCTCTTAAATCCCATTTCTCCTGTTGCGCAAAATTTACATTTAAACGCACATCCAACCTGACTTGACACACAAATTGTAATTCTACCATCATCAAAAGGCATCATCACAGCCTCAATTTTGTTTTTATCTTCAAGCTGAAATAAAGTTTTTATAGTGCCATCATTCGATTTAGAGTGATAGACAGGCATGACACTCAAAATTTTCATCTCTTTATCCAAAGAAAATTTTAAATCTCTTGGTAAATTGTTTATATTTTCAAAACTAGTTTTTGCTTCTCTATAAATAGCTTGATATATCTGTTTTGCTCTAAAAAGAGGATGGCCATTTTTTAACAGAAAATTCTTTAAATATTCAAAATCCTTCATGGAAAAAAGCTTTAATTAATGCGACTTTAAACTATTTTAGTTCAACGGTCTATACAATTTAGACAAATTGACAAAAAAAAATTGATTTTTAACGTTTTCTTAATACTTGATGTTTTATACTACAGCAGTATTTGGATTTATTTAATATTTTTGTTTCATTATGTCTATCATACAGGAAGATACAAGCATCGCAGTAACAAAGATAAATATAGAAAGCATCATCAGTGAATTAATGCTACTCTTGTCTGAAAGAGAAAAAGATATTATCTTCAACAGATACGCTTTGAATACCGAGAACAAAAAACATACACTTGCTTTGATTGGCAAAAAATATGGGGTAACTAGAGAAAGAGTAAGGCAAATGGAGAATACAGCTTTGGAAAAGCTTCGAAGAATCAGCGAAAAAACAAAGTTAAATATTATCAACGAATTTGCCTATAACGCTATAAGAAAAAAAGGATTCATAATGAATGAAGAATATGTAGTGAGTTTGATATTAAATGTACTTAAAGACAGAAATCTTAACAGAGGCAACATCAAACTTGCAATTGATTTAGAAAGAAGACTCGCTAAAATAAATAATACCATTAAATATAGTCCATATTGGCGCACAAATGATATTAAAGAAGAAAAGATAAAAGAAATTTCACATAAAATAGAACAAATATTGAAACGAGCTGAAGAAAAACATATGGATATAGATCATCTCTGTGATTTACTGAAAAATGCATTTCCAAATTTTAGCAATCTGACATTTAAAGCAATTTTTGGGATAGATAAAAATTTAAAAATTCGAGAAAATATGATTGGTTTAGCCAATGATATTAATGTGAATCCAAAGACATTACGTGCAAAAATACTTTATGTTCTCAGAAAACACAATAAGCCTCTGCATTTTATCGAAATCGCCAATGCAATAATTAAGGAAAAGTTTGATAATAAAGTGATAAATAAGCAAGCCATACACAACGATTGCATCAGACATATAGGATTTGTACTTATCGGTAGAGGCATCTACGCGCTCAAAGAATGGGGTTACAAAGCAGGTACCGTCAAAGACATCATTTGCGATATATTGAAAGATGGTGAACCAAAATCTAGAGATGAAATAGTCAAACAAGTCAAAGAACAAAGAATAGTGAAAGATGTCACCATTTCTCTGAATTTAAAATCAAAAGGAATCAAACGTGTAGGAAGAGACCAATACGTGTTGGCATAACTTTCTCTTGTAATAGAATTGTATATTTGCTATTTTTCTTTAGCTTTTTTGTAAAAAGGGCGCTTAGCTCAGTTGGTTAGAGCGTCTGGTTTACACCCAGAAGGTCCAAGGTTCGACTCCTTGAGCGCCCACCACATATGCACCCGTAGCTCAGTAGGATAGAGCAGGGCCCTTCTAAGGCCAAGGTCGTAGGTTCGACTCCTGCCGGGTGTACCAATAAATTGGTATTTTTAAAAGTGTAGTAGTATATTATATATAAGAATATATTTAGTATTATGCAAATACTGCTACGAAAAAATGAAGTTCATGTAAGCTCTTATCATCATCATTTTATACCTTTTTTGAGCCAGTGTGTTATGGCATTCATAGTTTTAATACCATTCTATATACTACTAACAGTTGCTGAACAATATATACCTCAAAAAATTCTTATACCTCTAAAAATCATACTAATCTTCGTTAGTTTGATATTTCTCTTACATATTTCATGCAATTATTGGTTGGATAAATTAGTTATTACCAATCAAAGAGCAATACATATAAATTGGAAAAATATTTTCTCAAAAGAAATACATGACATTGAACTATCAGAAGTTGATTATATATCAATAAAGGATATGGGCATAATGGACAAAATCCCTTTTTTAAATTATGGAGATTTATATATTCATGGCACATCAAGCAGTGTCATCACATTTAAAGATGTATATAAGCCACACAAGGTGCAATATGCAATCAATAAAGAATTGAAATAAAATAATTACCATGTAACATAAGCATGTCACTTAACTCATTAAAATGGCGATAAAAAGACAAGATATTAAAAAAATAACAGCAGTTTTGAACGAAAATATTCCTTCGGAAAATATAAAAGAAGATGTTTCACTTAGACCAAAATATCTCACAGAATATATCGGTCAAAATCAAATAAAATCCAATCTCGATATAGCAATGAAAGCTGCAAAAAAGAAAAAACAACCACTTGAACATATTTTGATATACGGCTCTCCAGGACTTGGCAAAACAACTCTTGCCAATATTATTTCAAAAGAAATGGAAGCGAATATCAAAACCACATCAGGACCAGCTCTGGAAAAAGCTGGCGATTTAGCTTCAATTTTAACAAATTTAAAAACTCACGATATACTGTTCATAGACGAAATTCATAGACTCAGAGCTCCTGTAGAAGAAATATTGTATAGTGCGATGGAGGATTTTTGTATTGATATTGTTTTGGGCAAAGGACCTGGCGCAAGAACAATGAGACTTGGAGTGCCAAAATTCACTCTTATCGGGGCAACCACAAAAATGAGTATGATTTCCTCACCGCTACGAGATAGATTTGGCCATGTATTCAAGTTAGACTTTTATTCAGATCAAGAAATTCAAGATATTATCGACAGATCATCAAAAATATTAAATTGCGCTATTTCTGACAAAGCGGCAAAAATCCTTTCCAAATGCTCAAGACAAACTCCAAGAATAGCAAATCGGCTACTCAAAAGAACACATGATATTGCTATCATTTATGATAAAGATGAAATAACTGAAGAGATTACCAAAACATGTTTAGAAGCTTTACACATTGACCATATTGGCTTAAATAAAACTGATCATTTTATTTTACAAACCATTATAGAAAAATTTCGTGGGGGACCTGTAGGGCTCAATACAATTGCAGCAGCAACTTCCGAAGATGAAGATACGATAGAAGATGCTTATGAGCCATATCTTATTAAACTTGGTTTTTTGGAAAGGACTCCAAAAGGCAGAATCGTCACGGAACACGCATATCAACACCTAGGATTATCATTTTAAATTCTCACAGTGCTACATATATTTGAAAAAAAATTTCTTACAAAAGAAAAAGAAATTAAACATTGGCTCGACAAAAAAAAATCCACAATAAAAAGTCCTATTTACTCATCGATCGATATTAGGAATGCAGGATTCAAAATCGCTCCTGTTGATGTGAATGTATTTCCTGGAGGTTTTAATAATTTATGTCCAAATTATTGCAAAAATGCATCTGAATTTTTCAAAAAACACATTAATAAATATTATAAAACAGCTCAAAAAATTCTTATTTTTCCGGAAGCTCATACAAAAAATAAATATTATTTTGAAAACTTAAATGTACTTCAAAAAATCATAAAAAATGCCGGATTTGAAGTCTTAATTTCGCATGACAATCCTCAGCTACTTGATCTGCAGGAGTTTGAAACCGCCAGCGAAGAAAAAATTACATTAGATCGAATATTCAGAAACAATGACACAATAAAAACCTTTAATAACTTTCAGCCTGATATCATTTTATTAAATAACGATTTATCAAACGGATTACCTGAAATTTTGAAAAACATTCACATCCCAATGATACCCAATATGAATTTAGGTTGGTTCAGAAGAAGTAAAATGGAAAATCTAAATATATATCAAAAATTAATTGAAGAATTTGCGCAAATATTAGATTTGGATCCATGGTTTTTTTATCCGTTAAGCAAAGAAATAAAAAATGTAGATTTTCAAAAAAAAGAAGGTATTGAAGAAATCGCCGAAGGTATGAATAAAATTTTTATTCAAATTCAAGATAAATATAATGAATACGAGGAAATTTTACGACAGAAAATAAAACCTTATGTGTTTATCAAAAATTCATCAGGAACTTATGGAATTGGCGTAAAAAGTTTTGAGTCAGTGGATGAATTTATGAATATGAATAGAAAAGATAGGAATAAATTAAGTGTCGGCAAAGGCAGCCAAGCAATAAATAAAATCATTATACAAGAAGGACTGCCTACTGTTGACAGATGTCAACATTTTATCGCCGAACCTGTGATATATTTGATAGGCAATAATGCAATCGGAGGATTCTTTCGATTGAATGATAAAAAAAGTGATCGTGAAAATTTGAACTCAAAAGGTATGCAATTTTCTAAACTTTGTTTTCACAAAATAACAGATTATCATAATACATATACTGATAGTTGCAGTTTGGATTCTTTGCAAAATATCTACTATACAATTGCAGAAATAGCTTCCTTAGCTGCAGGAATTGAAGAACAAGCTTTTATTAAATAAAAAATGAAAATTATATCTATCGTAAATCCCCTGCTAACATTAAAAATTGATGATTCTACAATAGAAATCTTGAAAGAATCTATCAAAAGACATCATGAAACTTTTGTAATAGAAAGAGACGATTTATTTTTTGATAGGCAGAAAATTTTTGGCAATGCGATTGAAGGGAAAGAAGCACTTTTGTATTTTGGAGGCAAAACAAAATCAGCAATTAAACGCAAAATTGATCTATCACAAAGTGACGCAATACTAATGAGACAAGATCCGCCGTTTGATGAAGATTTCATTTATATCACTTACCTGCTTGAATTAATCAAAGACAAAGTTTTCATTCTAAATGATCCTGTATCAGTCAGGAACGCGAATGAAAAATTTTTCCCCATGCAATTTTCAAAACTTATACCAGAAACATTAATTTCAAAATCAGATATTGAAATCAAAAAATTCCTTACAAATTTCAAAGATGGGATCGTAATTAAACCTTTAAATAACAGAGGAGGAAATGGAATATTTTATGTACACTCAAAAGATGTAAATAAAAACGAAATAATCAAAATTGTTACAAATAATGGTAAAAATTTCGTAATGATACAAAAATTTTTAAAAGAAACTAGAAATGGAGACAAACGAATAACTTTACTTGACGGAAAAATTTTGAACTGCTGTATACGCATTCCACACAAAGAAGATTTCCGTGGCAATCTAGGTTCCGGCGCAACAATAAAAAAGTCGCAAGTTACAAAGCAAGAAAAAGATATGATAAAAATCGTTGCTCCGGTGCTTACAAAAATGAATATTCACCTTGCAGGCATAGACATTATTGGAGGACTAATTACTGAAATCAATACAACCAGCCCATTTATCGCAAATATGTTATTTCAAGATGCCGCAAGCAAAGTAGTTGATTTCATTGAAGAAAAAACTAGTACTAAAATTTAAGTCATGAAATTAAAAACAATATACATCTGTGAGAATTGTCAATTGCAGTCTTCAAAATGGATCGGTCAATGTCCTAGCTGTAATAATTGGAACACTTTTATTGAAGATGTCATCAATGTAGGGAAAAAAGATGAATCTAATATGATTGAAGTAAAAGCACGAACAGCTCTACAGTTGATGCCATCAGAAACTCACAAAGAAAGAATCAAAACTAATATCTCAGAATTTGACAATGTCATCGGTGGCGGTTTTGTCATCGGAAGTCTTACTCTTTTTTCCGGTGAACCTGGAATAGGCAAATCCACACTCACAATCCAAATTTGCCAAAAAATTTCAGAACAAAACAAAAAAATACTTTATATCTCGGGAGAAGAATCAATAGAACAAATTTCACAACGAGCGCATAGATTAAAAATTAACAATGAAAATCTTCAATTGATAAATTCAAATAATTTAGAAGAAATTCTTGCAACAATTAAACATCACAAACCTGATTTTGTCGTAATAGATTCGATCCAAGTAATGTCCAGCGAATTAAGTCCGGGAATCTCAGGTTCGATATCACAAATTCGCCATACAACAGAAAGATTCATGCAATTTGCAAAAACTGAAAACCTAACAATCCTGCTTATCGGACATGTGACAAAAGATGGAACACTCGCCGGACCAAAAGCTCTTGAACATCTGGTTGATACAGTATTACATCTTGAAGGAGACAGATATCATGAATTTCGAATTCTTAGAAGTGTCAAAAATAGATTTGGATCCACTCTCGAAGTTGGGATCTTTGAAATGCAAGAAACTGGACTCATCGAAGTAAAAAACCCTTCCAGTAAATTTCTGGAAAGCAGGCAAAAAGCTGCGATTGGATCATGTCTAGCTTGCACGCTTGAAGGCAACAAAGCCTTTATTATCGAAGTGCAGGCGCTTACAAATATAAGCACTTTTGGTTTTCCAAAACGTACAGCAAGCGGATTCGATGTAAACAGACTCAATTTGCTTATTGCGGTACTTGAGAAACACGCTTCTATCAATCTGGCGAATCAGGATGTTTACATTAATATTGTAGGAGGTTTAAAAATCAAAGATCCTGCAATTGATCTGGCAATCTGTCTAGCCATTATTTCCTCATTCAAAAAGCAGGCGCTAGCTGAAGATCTAGTTGCAATAGGTGAAATTGGACTTTGCGGAGAAATTAGAAAAGTAAATCAGATGGAGCGCAGAGAAAAAGAGATTCAAAAAACAGGATTGAAAATTACTGATAACAAAAAAATCATTAAAGAAATAACTAATTCTTTATTTTAACTTTTTTTTAATCAGAACTGAATATTTTCCTTTGGTGGCTGAAAAATATGTACCGAAAGGGGGGCCAATCTGTCTACCATCGGGTCCAACTTTATAACTAGGTCCACGATACAGTTTCCTTGATTGTTGCTGGCTAGGACCGGCTTTTGGATGTTTTGGTGAAACTCGAGGAGGTAAACCTCGCATTCTCCATTGCAATTCCAAATTATCTCTCTGATGTGGTCCCGACCTAAAAAGCTCGGCTGATTTTCCATCAAAAGGCGCAAACATATCTATCAACGGTAACCTTACCTCTTGTTGCACACCTGTCACTGCCCGTCTAAAATTTACAACCTTACTATCGGCACCATCTAAATCATTAGAGTTATACTCCAAAGCCAATGTCCGCGCCAAAAATCCTATAGCAGGTGCAAATTTATACTGAGCATCCAAAGAAGACAGCTCGTCAACCAATACAGCTACATTTAACGATTGTGCTTCTTGTGGATCTGCTTGTCTCAACATCTTATTTATTAATTCCATCATACGATCCACTATCTCTTGAAAAAAATTTTCTAATCTAGCCTTTGCAGCAGCCTCTGTTAATTCACTAATTTTCTGCGCAACTTGTGATTCAATATAAACAATAATTGCCTTTACAAATTGATCACTTAAATTCAATGTTGCTCCATCGTCCAATAATTTTGCAATCTCTACTGCAACATTTGCTCCTTCATCTTTTAATTTTAAATTCAAAAAAGCTCTAATATAATTTACTATCCCTGGATTTGATTCTAATTGCAGTTTTTGTTCCACATCTTCATCTTCAACGCCAATACGCACAGATGATTTTCTCGCCGAGTTAATACCATATCCTATTATTGCATTTTTATAAGCTGATAAAAGATCTGTCGTAAAAAAATCCTCCCTACTTATCCCTGCAAATTTAAAATATTTATCCACTTTTTCTCGATTAACATCAAAAATCACCTTCAAAGATTTAATCAATTCATCTATACCAATAGGTCTCGCCAAAGACTTATTAAATGTAACAGCCATAATACCTTCCAAAAACTCAACACTTGTAGTTTTTTTCATCCCTGCTTGACTCAATAATTCATCTAATCCATCTGCCAAATAAGACATAATTGGTGTTATTTCAACATTTGATTCTTCATGCGTTACATTTGCCGAACTAGGAACAGATGCAATTGACATTGATTTGAATTAAAGTCTTTCACTAATTATACCACAAAAACCACATTCATCAAGACTTTGTCGTTAAAATTTTTGTTGAATGATTGAACTTATAGTATTTTTATAAAAAGTTTTAAATATTTATATTATTTTCAAAATTATTTTCAAATGAAAAAAGTGTTATCTATTCTCCTAATTTCTTTTTCCTTTATCCTTTTTCCTTTATACTTTCTTCTCTATCCCCTATCCTCTTCCGCCCAATCAATCTATCTTCCAACATCCGATTCTGATCAATATCTTCCGACTGTAAAAATACACGCTTTTTCAACAGGTTATGATGGCAGCTTAACCGCTATGTCACTTGGATCCGGCACTCTAATTGACGATCAGGGACATATTCTTACAAATAATCATGTCATAGAAGATTATTACGACACAACCCAAACTTATGATGCATTTCAAATTTGTTTAACCAAAGCAAATGATACTGAAAATCCTATTTGTGAATTTACAGCTGGAATTGTTGCCAGAAATCAGGATATCGACCTTGCGATTTTAAAAATGGAAAACACAGATGTGCGAGGAAATAATATTAATTTTGATTTTTATTTGCCTTATTTAAATGCAAGGATTCCGGAAGTTGGCGAAACAATCAACGCGCTTGGATATCCAGACACAGGCGGAAAAACTTTGACAGTGACTCAAGGTATTGTAAGTGGGTTTTTGAATGAAAATAATATTTCCTATATCAAAACCGATACCGATATCTCATTTGGAAATTCCGGAGGGAGCGCGATAGATTATTCTGGGAATTTGATTGGCATACCAACTATGATCAACACAAGCTATTCTTCTGAAACTCTCGGTTATTTAATCCCCTTAAACGATGTAAACGTCCAAGACTTTATTACTTCACATGTAAACGACGAAAACCAATTTAATCTAGTAGCAAATGCAGAACTGGAGGCGCAAATGCTGAAATATATAGAAGCAAATGAAAATGGCATATATACGCATGATGATCCTCCGTATAAAATATCAATTATAGATGGCTGGAAAATTGGCAATAAACTCGAAGGTGCTTTCGATGACGAAGAAAGTGGATATTATTTTTCGTATGGTGACACTGTCACAATTTATCCAAAAGACAAAGATGAAAATTCGGTGCTGTCCACATCCATATCCGTATCTGAATTTGGTTATGCTATCACTACAGATGATATAATTTATCGCCTTGAATATTATGCTAGCTCGGAAGAAGAGACTAATTTTGAAAAAGTTCTATTTAACAATAAATATGATGCCGTCAAAGAAATTTCAACTTACACAGATTACTGGTATACAGATGGAGATGCAATTTCCACTATTTCATATCATATACCGTATGGTGATAAACTAATCAGCTTCTATTATTCGTACGGCAGCTCAGAAACAGATCGTTTGACGGAAATCGAACAAATCATGAGAACCTTCGAAATAGATTTAAGTCAAATAACATTTGAAGAGATAAAATATGTAGAAAACCAAGAACCATACGTGAAAGTCAAGAAACCATCGGAAATAAGTGATGAAATTTATCTCATCGATTCAAGTTATAGCTGGAATAATGAAAGGTACTTTGGCGCCAATTATCAAAAAAAATTAAATTTGGATTTTTCTGTCAGTATTTATGCCAATGAATATTATTATGAGGAATATGTCGGAGATTTTGCTTATTTTCAAGAAGACACAATGAGCTATATTGATAATACGTCATTAATTTCAAAAGGCGCGCTTAGAATAGATGGTCATGATGGGTTTTATTATAGCACTGAATATGATTATGGAGATGAAGAAGTTTATCGTTATTTAAATGCCTACATTGAAATTAATGATAATTCGTATTTATCAATTTATTACTCTGATAACGGGACATCATTTGATATGGGTTTAAAAGATTTCAATAAAATGCTCAAAAATATAGAATTAGAGAACAACGGTACAGGAATTTATTTGATACCAAATTTTGCGATTGCGGCGAAAAAAACTCTCATTGATATAGAAAATCATGTTTATGAAGATAATATTAGAAATTTGTATGACTATGATATTTTGCCTACCAAATCAAAAACCAAATTCGATCCTGAGGGCGAATTAACTAGAGGAGAGTTCATTGAGTGGGCAGGAAAAAGTTTAAAAGATAATGAAGATTTTATTAAATTTGAGTCAACTTATTTAGGATGTACAAAAAATTGTTTTGAAGACGTTGATTACAATGGCAGTAGCGGTATTTATATAAAATACGCTCAAAGCAAAGAAATTATCACCGGTCAAGAAATCGATGGCAAACAATATTTCTTTCCTGATGAACAAATTTCATTAATGGCAGCTTATAAAATATTATTTGAATTATATGATTATGAAATATGGGAAATTTCTGATGGTCTGGATCTTCCGTGGTATATGCCATATTTATTAGTTGCCTACAAAGAAAATTTAGTTCCATTCGGCGTTTTTGATATTGATCACATGCTCAAAAGAGGAGAAGGAGCCTACATACTTGACTGGGTAATCTATGATAACAGTGATTATTATTATGAAGATGACTGGACTTATTAGGGTCGTTCATAGATCAAATAGCGATAATCAATTCCTTTTTCAGTTATCTTCGTTGAACGACTAATCTCTTTGAAATAATTTGGTATTAAAGGAAAAAAAGTGTCACAACGAAAATCTTGTTCAATTTGCGTCAAATAAATTTTTTTACATAAAGGATGGGAAATAGCTTCATTATAAATCTGCGCCCCCCCGATGATAAAAACATCCAATAAATTCAGGTCGCTCAAAACCTCATCCAAAGATTTAAACACCAAAACTCCATCAGGAACTTGATAATTTTCATTGCGACTCAAAACAATATTGATTCTGTTTTTCAAAGGTCTTCTGTTTGCCGGAATAGATTCCCAAGTATTACGCCCCATAATTACAACATTATTTTCATTAGCAGTCGTCACATCTTGAAAATACTTCATCTCATTTGGCAATCTCCAAGGAATAGTATTATTTTTGCCAATACCCATTTTGGAGTCCACTGCAGCTATTATGTTGAAAGGTAACATATCAAAATATTTTTTTAAGAATTTTTAGCCAATAATTTAATTCTCTCCTTTTGCATATTATACCTTTATAAATGGATATTTTAGCTAAATTATATACCTTATAAAGTAACGTTTACATCAACAAAATATAATCCAATGGAATTGTTGCAATATTATATTTTTCATCATAAAAAAGTTCATTTTGTGCAAATATTAAGCCATAGTCACATTTGATACGCTTCATTGTGTTAATTACTTGATTTAGATCTTTATTACCGGAACCTATTTCAAGAGCTAATTGTTTCAAATTAGCTAATTTCAGTATAAAATCAGCGCTTTTTTCAGTACTGTCATAACTTATCGAACCCACGCCAGATGCAATAAAATCTCTATAATAATACGAAACGATTAAATCCTCCAATAGTTTTCCACGCCTACTTAAAAATGTCCCATCCATACCGGCCACACTAAGAAGAGACATTCGAATAGCTGGACTCATGAATAAATATTTAGCAGGTTTTTTGACTTGTGAGATATTATTGCCGTAAGCACTGATTTTTATAAGCAGTTCAGCTTTTTCCAAAACATCCAGCATAGATGTTATTGTAATCCTGCTTAAGCCTAGTATTTGTTCTAATTTATGAGAACTTATTGCTTCGCTTTCAGCCAAAACAAATAGTAGGCGTTTAATTGTAGAAAGTGTTGCAAAATCGAACTTACCAAGCTCAGCAATATCTTTACTTATTACTCTATCAAGAAGAAGTGAAATTGCATTATAAACAAGTAATTGATCTTTCATCGCCAATGCAAAAGGCATCGTTCCAATAGACAAATATTCATGTATTTCCAATTTATCCACTTTTGCCCAATATTGATAAATATCCTGTTTAAGCAGTCTTAATTTTGTATAAACTGCTTTTGCAGATTTAGAAAAATATATAATCTTTTTAAGATTTTTCTTTAATTCAAAAGGTTGCTGTATATTATTTTTAATCATTTGATATTCTGTAAAACTCAAAGGATACATTTTTTCCAAAATTCCTCTTCTGGCAATATCAGCATTCATTTGCAAGCTAATTGCAGAAGAACCGCTACAAATAATAAAAACATTTTTAGTTTTTTCATACAATATTTTCAAAGTTATTGCCCAATTCTTATCAGTTTGTACTTCATCTATAAACAAAAAAACAGGGAAATCCAGTTTTTCATATCTGACACCCAAAATTTCCTCATAAACATCAATAATTTCTTGTAAGTTAGTCTTAAATAATTCGATCGCCTCATCCAAAGCTACAAACAAAACATGAGTATTATCAATTTTGGAAATCAAATCGAGATACAATTGCCCAAGACATGTTGTTTTACCAACCCCGCGCAAACCAGGCATTATAATCCATCTTATTTCAGAATCGTTTTTTATAAATTCACTAGTGTATTTTTGCAATTTAACAAAAATATCTCTTTTAGAGAAAAAATCATTACGCTTATTTTTCACCGTTCGTAGCAACTTATCTTTTGCTAGAACCAATTGTTTCTGAACGAATTCCAAAACTTCTGTATTCATATAGATATTATAATTTACCACTAAGTAAGCCTGTTGGTATATTTAATTATACCAGACAAATTTATGATTTTAAGGATTTAACATGAAAAACATTTGACAGAGAGAGAGAGAGATGTTATCTTGTCTTACAAGATACAGGCAGTGTAGTCATTTGGGGGGCTCAAAATAGTAGTTTATTGAGTACTGAAGAG
>CAZEDK010000005.1:0-12389 GCA_964511025.1 uncultured Candidatus Peribacteria bacterium
TATGAAATCATAGATTTAAGCATTGAACAGAATTCAGCTTGCACAACAATGTTGAGACATACTAAAAACATTAAAAAAATCCAGCCTTTTTATTTATGGCATATTAAATAGTAGATTTCTAGAATTCTCTCCTCCCTTCCATTGCTCTTTGTAAAGTCAATTTATCAACATATTCAAGGTTGCCACCTGTTGGTATTCCGCGTGCAAGTCTTGTTGTTTTTATGTTCAGATCTTTTATCACTTGCGCAATGTAATTTGCTGTTGCTTCGCCTTCTATACTGGCATTTGTTGCTAATATGATTTCCAAATTATTGATTTCTTTTTTTTGTAAATTTTGAAGTCTTTCTTTTAGTTCAGCTATTTTGAGATTACTTGGGCCAACTCCGTCGAGAGGTGATAAGCACCCATGAAGTACATGATATAAACCTTTGTATACATGAGTTTCTTCGAGGGCAGCTATATCTAATACTTCTTCAACGACACATATTAGCGATTGATTTCTTGCTAAATCTGTACAAATTGGACAAATTTCATTTTCAGCAAGCGCGAAACATTCATTACAAAAACTGACACCTTTTCGCATATTTATCAAAGTATTTCCAAGTTCTATATTTAACGATTTTCCGGATCTTAATAAATAAAATGCAAGTCTAGATGCGGTTTTTGGACCAATACCCGGAAGTTTGCTTAATTCTGTAATTAGATTTTCGATGGATTTTGGTAAATGAAACATTTTCTAAACTATTTTCCAATTAATTTTAAAAATTCTGCTCTGGTTTTATCTGAATTTTTGAAAGCTCCGAGCATTGCTGATGTTACCATTTCACTTCTTTGTTTTTCAACTCCTCTTGCCATCATACATAAATGCTTTGCTTCAATTATTACAGCAACGCCAATTGGATTTATAAGATTTTTTATAGTTTCTGCTATTTGAGAAGTAAGACGTTCTTGTGTTTGCAATCTTCTTGCAAATATTTCAACAAATCTAGGCATTTTTGATAATCCAACAATTTTATTTTTTGGAATATAACCGATATGCACTTTACCGAAAAAGGGCAACATGTGATGTTCACAGGTGGAATAAAATTCAATATCTTTGCATATAATCATTTCGTCATATTTCTCACTATCAAAAACAGTAATCACATCTTTCGGATCCATTTTGTAGCCTTCAAAGAGTTTCTCGTATGATTTGATGACACGGGAAGGGGTGTCTTTTAATCCTTCACGTGATGGATTTTCGCCGATGAGTTTGAGCAGTTCTTTAATTAAATTGAGCGCTTGCATTTAAGATATATAAATTTGCTTATTTATGTTAAAGATTTTTTTACAGTTACTCAAGTTTTTCCACTATTTGTTAAGAAAAATTTGACAAAACTATATAAAAGTAGATATATATAAGTATAAATTTCAAGTTTTTAATTTTCAATATGCGATTAGAACAAACTAACACTGTAAGAGTGCAGCAAGAGAATCCAAGGAGACGCGACTTATTGGATCTGATATCACTATCTGGCGCAACAAGATTGGCTCTAATAAAATATATTGGCGACGAAGGTCATTTTAGGCCACGGACAGATAAGAATCCAAGAAAGAAATTACCAAGAGAAACACCAAAGATGATTCTAGGTCGCAAGAAGGGCTGGTCAAAGAAACAAGAAAAAAAAAGGGGGGGGGGCGGAAGGGAACTTGTTATAAGCTTGCCGAAAGAGAATCCTATACAAACACTTGGAGGTTCTGATAATGGTAATAATAATGATGAAAAAATTAGAAAGAAGATACAAGAGTTCGCAAGTCGAATAGCTTTCATAAAGGAATTAACGGCTAGCATAGAGAAATTTTTATCCCCATATCAAGACACTGATGAATATTGTCTTGAAATGAAGAACTTAGCTAAAAGGTTAAATGTTGTATTACCAGGTAATTTTTGGTACGAGAGATGCAGAGAGTTAGAAATTCTTATTTTAGATCTATATAAAGAAGAGAATAGGTTGGTTCGAGAACACGCTAAATTGGTATTGGCAAGAAAGAGTCTAAAATAGATAAAAATGCTGGCTATTAATTTTTGTGAATTTTTATATTTAGTCACAATTCCTAGAAAATCTCTATGCACTGTCAAATCCGAAGTCAGCTTTGGATGAAAAGTCCACGCAAGTATATTTCTTGCTTTCTGTTTGTTAATTGTGTTATTATAGTTGATAGTTGAGTGTCAATAATCAACTATAATATTTTTGAAAAAATTACAATGAAAACTGAAACTGCAAATAAAATTTTGGAGTATTTGAAACAAAACGCTGCTATGACTGCGCATGACATTATTGAATATTTGAATATTAGTGCTCAAGCAACTTTTAAACAGTTAAAAAAATTATCTAATAAAGGATTAATAAGTAAGGCTGGCAGTCCACCAAAAGTGTTTTATTATATATCGACCATAACGAAGGGATTAGAATCTATTAATTTATCTGATGAAATAAATGAAAATTATTTAATGATTACGTATGATGGGCAATTTTTGATAGGGGATAAAGGTTTTACATATTGGTGTAATAAAAATTCTTTGGATATACAAAAAACTGCAGATGATTATATAAAAACAATAAAAAAATATAATAGTTTTAAAATTAATGGCTTAATAAATGGTTTAAATAAGCTGAAAAAAACTTTTACAAATATTTATTTGGATGAGATTTATTATTTAGATTTCTACAGTATAGAACGCTTTGGTAAAACAAAGCTTGGTACTTTGATTTTGTATGCCAAACAAAGTCAGAATAAAAATTTAATTTATCAAATTTATGAGTTAATAAAAGACAATATATTGAAATTAATCAAAGATAAAAATATAGATGCAGTCGCTTTTGTTCCTCCTACGATACCAAGGAAAATACAATTTCAAAAGGAATTGGAAAATTTATTATCTCTGCAGCTTCCTACTCTCAAAATAGTTAAAGTTATAAATAACATCCCTATAGCACAAAAAACCTTAAACAAACTTGAAGACAGAATTCAGAATGCCAACAGTACAATATTTGTTGATGATAAAAAAATATATAAAAATATTTTATTAATAGATGATGCCGTGGGTTCTGGCGCCACTCTGAATGAAACTGCTAAAAAAATTAAAGAAAAAAAACTAGTAACAGGCAAAATAATAGCATTAGCTCTAGTTGGAAGTTTTAAAGGTTTTGACGTTATTAATGAGATTTAGGAAATACCTATGCACCGTCAAATCCTCCGTCAATTCCGGATGAAAAGTCCCAGCCAGCATATTACCTTCCTGAACTAAAACAGGTTCATTTTTATAAGTTGCCAAAACTTTTACATTCTTTCCGATTTTTTTAATTCGTGGAGCGCGAATAAAGATTGCAGGGATTACTTTAGAACTGAGATTTTGATTTTTTTCTTTTCTCAGTTCTCTTAACTCAGTTCTCAGCTCTATTTCCGTCTCAAAACTATCCACTTGTCTCCCAAAAGCATTTCTTTCAATTTCAATATCCATAACTTTCAAAGTATTTGCTTTCTCTTTACCAATAATTTTGTTTGCAAGTAAAATTGCTCCGGCGCAAGTACCATAAACAGGCATGCCATTCTTAATTTTTTCTTTCAAAACTTTATCCAAACCATACCAATTCATAAGTTTGCCAATTGTAGTGCTTTCACCGCCGGGAATAATTAATCCATCAATTTTTTCTAAATCTTCTATTGTCTTTACACGTAAAGATTCTAGAGACAAAAGATTTTTTGTCTCTACCTGTATTTTTTTTAATGATTCTAAATGTTCTTCAATTGAACCATGAATACCAAGAACGCCGATACATAAATTTGTAGAATTTTTATTGTTCATATTAACTAATATCGTGAAAATTAATCTATTTTCTCAAAATTTTTATAAATTCATCGACTTCTATATCAAGATTATTTATTAAACTCCTAATTAAACCTTTACCCAAAGTTTTGCCTTTATGGTTAGGAACTGTAATATTATTACCTTTTACATTTTCAAAAATCACATGGCTACCTTTTTGGCGAACCTCAAAATATCCAAGTAATTTGAGTATTCTTGCAAATTCTTTAAATTTTAATATTGGTATAAAACTCATGCTGCGATTAAAAGCTCTTCTGTGGCAATAAATTTAGGGAAAAAATCTATTTCTTGCAAAGCTTTTTTCTTTTTATTTTCTAAATACTCCAAATTCAATTCTATAGCTTCTTTTATGTTTTTCATTGCTTCTTCATAACTATCGCCTTGTGAATGACATCCTTTAATTGCAGGACAAGATGCTATATACAAACCATCCTCATCTCGCTGAATCAAAACCTGTAATTTTTTAAAATTTATTTTTTTCATAAAAGTTATCTAACTAGCTATATAATACTCTATTTTCAATAAAATCCAACACTTGTAAAAAATATCTTAGGGTCTTGGCAAAAAATAAGACACCTCCCTTACACTATCTTTTGCTTTATCTTCTTTGTTGCAAATGTAGTCATTTATCTCGATAAACTCCCACATCTGAACGAAAGAATCTAAAACAAAATCTAGCACAATTTAGGTACCTTATTTTTTGCCAAGACCCTTATTCAGTCACAACAAAAACCGTCGCATACCAGGATTTAACCTTTCCCCAATGCAAATGACCTGATGCAGTTTGATTATTTTCGCGACCCAAATTTATGTGAATATGAGGCTTCCCTTCCTTGATTTCACCAGTTCCATTTACTTCGACAGGCTCATGATATTCAGTCAAAAAATCTTTCATAGGATCATCTTTTGGCATACATGAGATACAACATTCATCAAAAGCTCCAATTACAGAAACAATTGCTCCATCTTTCAAATTTCTTTTTTCAAATTCTCTTGTAAGGACTTCCATTATTTCTTCGCCGGGATTGATTGTGAATTTGAGTAGTTGCATAAGTTATGTTTAGTCAAAAATATTTGAATGATTATCTGTAGCATGAAAAATTATTGTTTCTGATCCATCTTTATTTCTATCTAACTTGTAAATTAAAACCCAATCTCCCTCTATATGACAATCTCTATAGCCTTCGAAATCTCCATGGAGAGGATGATCTTTGTATTTAAAATCCAAATGTTCTTCATAAATCAGTTTTTTCATAATTTCTTGAAGCTTTTGAGTATTTCTTCTGCCTGAATTTTTCAGTTTCATGTAGTCTTTTTTAAACTGTTTAGAAACTTTTTGTATTCTCATTAAAGATTGTTTAACATTTCAAAAAGTTCTTTTGGATCTTTGTATGTTTCAACTTCAATACCCATCTCAGCCTCTCTAATAGCTTTGGCAACCTTTTTATTAGGTACTTCTAATTTTGATGGCAAAAAAGGAAATCCGCCTGTCCTTTCTATCTCTGTATAAAATATAGTGATAGCCTGAGAAGGTTTAAATCCCTGAGATTTCAAAATACTTTCAGCAGAGTCTTTGAGCCTTTTATCAATGCGTTGTTGTAATATTGTTGTTGCCATAAAAATTTATTAAAAATACAAATCTACTACAATTATATTACAAACGTATTGCAAAAGCAAAATTAATTACTCTTTTATAAAAATAGGCTCAAGTTTTTTCCAGATTGGAATTGCAAGCGACCATGTTATTTCAGAGATACTTAAGAAGAATGTTGTTTTTGGGTCAAAATAAAGAGCAGAGAGACTGATGGCAAGTACGTTATTACAAAAAATAAAACTAATGAAAATTGATTTTTTATTCTCAAATGCATCTTTCATCGATAAGAAATAGGCACTGAATAAATACAGTCCCATAATGAGAAAATGAATGAACAAAATGGCAAAACTTTGCGTAATATTGTTAAGAATTTCCTCTCTCGATATTGCTATTAATATCCAAACCATTATAAAGAAAATTACAATTGAGATCCCACTGTAATATGCTTTTGTTTTTTCGATAACTTGCGGTTTGGTTTTTTGGATTAAAAAACTTGCAATTATTGGAAGTATAAGAATAGTTGCAATTGTTTTCATCAAAGAGAATGAATCAAATTGAATCGTTTTTGCTTCAAAAAAGTAAATAAAATAAGGCACTGAAATAATTGAAATTAGTGAACTCAAAATAGTCAAAATCATACTTCGAAATATATTACCACCAAAAATTGAAGTCACAGCTGACGATGCTACAGCTATAGGCATAACAAGAATCATTAAAATACCAAGTGAATATTGTGGGAATATTCTTGATAAAATTAAATAAAATAATGTAGGTAAAAAGATCATTCTTAATAATGTTATCAATCCTATGCTAGGTAAGCTTTTTAAATCATTTTGAATCTCATTTAATTTCATTTTGAGCGATCCAAGAAAAACTATTAGTATCATGAGAGGCACAATCAAGACATCCAGATTTTTTGCTGTATTTGGGAATAATATGCCAAAAATAAGTGCGATGAAAACTAATATGCTATAGTGTTTTTCAAAAAATCGACATATTTTGATTAAAGACATTTTTTAATTTTTATAAAACCATTTCATCCAAATCTTCTTAAAATACGACATAGATAAAGTTGAAAATAAAAAACCAAGTGTTGGTACAATTGCATTAATAAATGGATTTGGAAATTTTGCGAAAATAAAAAATATTGAAATAGCAAGATAAGTTAAAGTGGAAATAATGATTTTACGAAAAAGGCTAGTTTCCCAGGCTTTATCAGCTTCAACTTTTTTGTTGCGGAATTTGAGTGCATTTATTTCTTTATTAATTTCTTCAATATTCATAAACTAAAAACTAACAACTACATGCTACAAATTAAATCACCACCCCCTTCCTGCAAATTTTTGTTCTAATTTATCAATCTCAAAACTCTCCATGCATCCACCAAGTCCTTCAGAAACTTTTGCAATAATTTCAGGTTTGTCAAAATGAAGAGTTGCTTCAACAATAGCTCTAGCCATTTTTTCAGGATTTTGTGATTTGAAAATTCCAGATCCAACGAAAACCCCATCACATCCAAGTTGCATCATCATTGCCGCGTCTGCTGGTGTTGCGATTCCTCCGGCCGCGAAATTGACAACAGGAAGTCTTTTTAGTTTTTTAACTTCTTTTAACAAATCTACCGGAACTCTAATTTCTTTTGCATAAATTTTTAACTTAGCTTCTGTCATATCTTGTAAACTATCCAGTTCTTCTTTGATTTTTCTCCAGTGTTTAACAGCTTCAACCACATTTCCTGTCCCTGCTTCTCCTTTTGTTCTTATCATTGCAGCTCCTTCATTGATTCTGCGTAAAGCTTCACCAAGATTTGTAGCCCCACAAACAAATGGCACTTTGAATTTACTTTTATCCACATGAAATTTCTCATCAGCTGGAGTTAGAACTTCACTTTCATCAATATAATCAATGCCAAGTGATTCAAGTATTTGAGCTTCTACGAAATGTCCTATACGAACTTTTGCCATGACAGGTATTGATACCGCTTTCATAATTTCTTTGATCATTTTCGGATCACTCATACGAGCAACTCCTCCATGTTTACGAATATCTGAGGGCACACGCTCCAAAGCCATTACCGCAACTGCTCCCGCTTTTTCTGCAATTTTTGCTTGCTTTGCGTCCACAACATCCATTATAACTCCTGATTTTAACATCTGAGCGAGTCCTTTCTTAAGTTTTGGCGTATTTTTTTGCATAAGATTAAACAAATTATTTAAGCATCAAAATCTTAACTTAACAGTATTTTAATAAACAAGGTGAAAATTTTATTTTTGTGTATTTTGGTAAACCCTCAAAGTCTCCTCAGCCATTTTCTTCCAACTGAAATTTTTTAGTCTTTTTTGCCCGTTTTCAATTAGTTTTTTTTGTAAATTTTCATCGCTTAAAACTTTCAAAATTTTCTCTGCCATATCATTAACATCATAAGGATTAAAAAACACAGCATTATCTTTCCCGGCAACTTCTGGCAGGGAAGATTTATTTGAGCAAATCAAAGGTTTATCGCACGCAAAAGCTTCAAGTACAGGAAGTCCAAACCCTTCATAAAAAGATGGAAAAACATAAGCTTTACATAAATGATACAAACTCAAAAGTTCTTCTTCAGGAACAAATCCTGTAAAAATAACATCATTTTCAAGTTTCAAAGCCTTCACGGTTTCTTTTACTTCAGGATAGAATGGATCTTCTTTGCCTGTGATGACGAGTTGCAATCCCCACGCCCCATTCCCGCCAGAACCGTGTCGGGCTGGTAACAAGGGGGCTTTGAGAACTTTTTCGAAAGCTTTGATCAAACCCACCACATTCTTATGATCCCGCCAAACTCCTGTATATAGCAAAAAATTGTCATTTAAATTAAATTTCTTTTTTGTACTTTCTAAATTTTTTTGATTTGGTTTTTTCGAAAATTCTTTAGCTACAGATTCATATATTGTTATGATTTTGGATTTAGTTTTTGGAGCAACCTTGATTATGTCTTTTGCTGTGTTATTTGAAACTGCAATGATTTTTTTTGCTCTATTTATTATAGATTTTATAGTCACATTATATGCAAGTTTACGATAGATTTTATTAAATTTTTTACCTGGGAAAAAAGATGGAGTAAGATCGTGAATCGTAACAATACAAGATTTTCTATACAAAATAGGTGCATTAAAATGAGTAAAGTGCATCAAATCAAGTTTTTCTTTATATAGTTTTTTCAAAAAAACAGTTTGTTCTCTTAAAGAATAATGTTTCGCATTTACCAAAACTTTTTTACAATTCTCAGCTCTCAGTTCTCGACTCTCAGTTCTAAATTCAGGTTCATTGAAAAAAAGCACATATTCATTTTTTTTATCAATTTCCAATAAATGCTTAACAAGTTCAAAAGTATATCTACCTATACCGGTAAATTTGGACGAGTAAAAACGGCAATCTATTCCTATGCGCATATTACTTCCATTTAATACTACATCCCATCGAAGGTTTTTGTTCAAACGAAATTTCTTCTTTGTCTGCAAGTAATTCTTCAATAGCATCCCTAAGATAGTGTGTTTTTACTTCCAAAAAATCTTTCCAATTGTCGTCAATTGCGCCATGATATTTTAATATCCATTTTTTTTCTTTGTTTTTTGCATATACAAATATATCAGGAGTACAAACTGCGTTAAAACTTTTTGCTAGATTTTGCGATTCATCGAATAAATACAAAAATTCAAAATTTTCCAGTCTTGATATTTTTTTCATGTTTTCGAAACTATCTTCAAGATAAGTCTTGGCATCATTTGAATTAACGCCAGCAAATTGAACGCCTTTGTTTTTGTAAACTCTGGCAAGTGAATTAATTCTATCAAGAACTGCTTTCACATACGGACAATGATTACACATAAAAATTATCACCAAAAGTTTAGCTTCGTTGAAATCTTTTAAACTATAAAGCTGACTATACACATCAGAAATATTTTCAAAATTTGGAATTTCTGAATCTAATATAATTGGATTTGATTCTAGTAAAGCCATTTTAGTCTTTAGATTTAAGGACTTTTCACTAAGAACTAACAACTAATGAACTATCTATCTTCTTCCCACATATATTTCTCAAGTACTTTGTATGTTGCGCCTTCAGGTTTGAGTAAAGTTTGAATTAGCTGCATTTCATTGATTTCAAATATTTTTTCTTCAACATTGATTTTTTCAATTTCTTGGTCAAGTTTGTCAGTTTTTGGCAGTTTTACACGTGCAAGCGTTAAATGAGGGATAAATTCCTTGTCATTTTTAAAACCTGTTGCCGCTAAATTTCTTTCAAGTATTTTTTGGAAATCTAGTAGTAATTTTGAGATTTTGAGGCCTATCCAGATAACTCTTATTTGAGCAAATCTATTTTTGAAAGTTTGTATTTTTTTCAGTTGAAATAAAAAATTCTTATTTGGCATCGATGTTTCAAATGTCTTTTTGATAGCTGCTTTGATATCATTTAATTTTTCAGGCTCAATCTCGTCTCCAAGAAATTGTAATGTTATGTGAAAATGCTTGTTAGCAAAAATACCGCTTTTTTTAAAATGATTTTGTTGAATTTGTTCTAAATACCTTTCTATATCTTCAGAGATAGGTATTGCAATAAAAAGACGCATGACTTTTGGTTGAAAGTTGTTTGTACATTTGATGTTCGCTTTTATTATACATTAAATGACATATTATACTCAAGCTTTTTTTATCTTTCGCAAATTTCTCGAAAGTCACATCGTTTGCATTTTGATGTGTCATCTGTTTTATCAAATTCCAAAGATCTTATTTTTTTCATGTTTTCTTTTATGATTTTTTTTAAATCTTCTATTTCATTTTTTTCTATCAAAAAGCTTTCTTTTCTATATTTATTATCTTTTGGTTCAATGAAGTCAAATTCAGACTCTACTGTTTCAAACAAAAATCCCGGACTTAAGTCGCTTAGAAGTTTATAGAACAAAATTTGTCTTTTTAAATCTCCATCAGAATTTTGTGTTTTGCCTTCTATCTCATTTCTTGTTTTTGGATTGCCTGTTTTGTAGTCAATTACTTTGATGGTTTTTTTATTACTATCTATGTATTCAATTTTATCAATTTTTCCTGAAATGGCTATGTCGTCCAAGTATGTTTTGAGAAATTTCTCTAAAAATATAGGTTTTGTAAAAGAATTTTTATAATTTTCAAAATATCCTTTCAAAACTTCAGATCCTTTTGATTTCCATCTTTCTTTTTCATCTTTGATCAAAATTTCTTTTTCGATAGCTTTGTAAAATTCAAAAATTAAAAAATCAACAGATGGAATCTCATTTTTTTCTTGATATTCTTTGAAAAACATTTCAAAAGCCTTATGTACAGCAGTTCCAAATGCCATATAGCTTGGCTTGGCTCTTGGAAGCCTTAAAATATTATTGTAGAAAAATTTTCTTGGACAATTGAGATAATTATTTAATGCTGTTACACTTAATGTAAATTTATCCAGTTTTTCTTTTGCATAGTCTTCTATAAAACTTTTTATCATTAAGTCTCGTTTGCTACTCAAATTCATAGTGAGCCTCTCTGTAACCATATTTTCTATTTCGCATATATCTAATTTCTCGCAAATATTTTCAAGCTCATTTACAAAAATCGAAGCTACAAATTCCCTTTCCAATCCATTTATTTGATATTTTTGACTATATAATAAATATAGAGATTTTTTTGCCCTAGTCATTGCCGTATAAAAAAGCCTCCTTTCGTCTTCAAGGTCATTTGTATTCTCATCTTCATTTTTGAATTCAGACAAAGAAGGAATTTTGATAAATTCTCTACTTTGATTATTGCCCCAGACTTTGTCTATGCATTTATAAATAAATACATGTTCGAATTCCAATCCTTTTGCTCTATGCGCTGTCATAAGTCTTATTGCTTCTTTTTTGTGATAAAAAGTTTTTTCTTGCAAAGTTAAATTATAATTTCGCATAATTTCTAACTTTTCCAAAAATTCTTTTATATTAAGATCTACTTTTTCTCTGTTTGTTTCTTTCACAAATTCAAAAAGTGAATTCAGTCTTATCAAAAGTTCAACATGATTTTTTTGATTTAGAATAAAATTTAAGAAATTACTTTCTTTTATTAAAATTTCAAAAAATTCTGATAAAGTTATATTAGATGCTAGTTTTTTCCATTGAAGGATTTTTTTTAAAAATTCTGTTATTTGTTGTAATTTAATCCCCCTACCCCCTTTTCGCCCGGCCAGGCCATTCGGACCGGTGTCAAGAGGGCTAAATCCTTCTTCAAAAAGAGTTGGTGGCATAATTTTAATTTCTTCTTTAATTATCTTTAAAAGATTTTTTGTTTCGGTTAAATCATTTGCTGTAGCTTCAAAAACTTCATTAACTGGCAAATCTAGAAAATTAAACTGCATTACTTCAAAATATAATAAGTTATTTTCTTCTTGATTGCTGATAAGTTTAAGTAATTTTAGCAGTTTTTGAATTTCAATATCTTTCAAAATATCTACTCCTCCTTCAAGCTGATAAGGAATTTCAGACTTTTCCAAAAATTCTTCAATTTCAGCTAGATCTGAATTTCTTCTGCAAAGAATTGCAATTTCTGACAAATTTGCGCCTTGATTTTTTAATTTTTTAATTTCTTTCACTATAAAAAATCTTTCACTGACATCGTTTAAAGTTTCAACTATTTTTATTTTTTCCTTTTCGTCTTTGAAAACTCCATAAGCGTTGATGTTTTTATCTATTCCCGAAATAACGTTTGAAACTCTTTTTTGATTATTTTTGATTAAATTTTTCGCAGCATCCAAAATTAAACTGCTAGATCTGTAATTTTGATTTAAAACTATATGTTTCAGCTCCGGATAGAGTTTGTGAAGATATAAAAAATTATCCAAATTTGCACCTTGAAATTTATAAATCGACTGATCTTCATCTCCTACCACAAAAATATTTGGAC
>CAZEDK010000005.1:12399-47101 GCA_964511025.1 uncultured Candidatus Peribacteria bacterium
TGTTTGTATCTTGATATTCATCTATCAAAATATATTGAAATCTTTCCTGCAGAGATGCGAGTAAATCTTTATCATCTTTCAGTTTTTGAATAACAAAAAGCAACATATCTTCAAAATCATATCTGTTTCTTTTGCCAAGTTCTTGTAAATATCCTTTGTAAATTTGCAAAAGTTCTATATTTTTTTCATATTTTTGCAGTGTTTCTTTGTATTTCAAAAGTTCTTTGCCTGTTTTTTCATTAATTTTTGGTATTGATTCAAGTTTTTGATTTTCATTCGACATAATCTTTTCAAAATCTTGCGGACTAATTCCTTCTCTTTTTAATGATTGTATCGATTTCGCGATAGAAGAAAGATAAAAATATGGATCCTTAATTGGTCTTAGTATTTTTAATTCGCAGTTGTTAATTAAATTTTCAAATATACTTAGTTTTTCTATATCGCTTAATGCCTGCATCTCGCTAAAATTCCATTGTCCATTCTCGTCACTGCCACTATGTCTAAGTTCTATAAATTTATCAGGATAATCCTTGATGATTTGATTGCAAAACGAGTGAAAAGTATAGATTGGTACAAAATATGCCGTATTGCCTATAATTTTTGCCAATCGTTTCTTCATTGTTATCGCGCCACTTTCCGTAAAAGTCAGAGCAAGAATATTTCCGGGATTTATTTGTGTTTTTTGAAGAATATTGGCAATACGCAATGATAGAACCTGTGTTTTGCCTGTCCCTGGACCTGCGATTACCATTAATGGACCTTCGATGTTGTCGACAGCTTCTTTTTGCGCTTTGTTTAATTTTTCATATTCAGTTTGAAAGTTCATATTGTTTTTGTAATTCAATATACTCAGTGTTTTGAGGATATTCTTTGAGTGCCAAGTCTAAATAATATTTAGCTTTATCTAATTTTTCCAATGTGATAGAGCTTTTTATTATCAATGCAAAAGTATCTTTGTAATCAGTTCTCATTGCAAGAATTTTGTCCGCTGTCTCAAAAAATTTATCATACTGGCTTGTGACAAGGTAAATTTGCATTAAATTATAAAGATAAAGTGGATTATTTGGACCTTTTTTTATAGCTTCTTCGCTTGCGATTATTGCGGCCTTCAGATAAGTCGAAATCAATTCTTGATTGTTTGTTGTTTCGTAGTATTGAGCTAATTTAACTGCGGCGACTGCTAGATTCGCATAAAAATACGGATGAAATGGGTTGAGATTGATAGCTGTTTCGTATGTTGTGATGCCTTTCTTCAAAATATCTTCCTTTTGACTGTTTAAATCGGTTTTGTCTGCAATGTTGACGAGAAATTCCGCATATTGTGCATGATAAAAAGCATCTTTTGGATTGTGTTTTAATAAATTTTCGTAGTTATTTATTGCTCCTTGGTAATTGTCAAAAAGTGTATTTGCCTGGATCCGTCTAAGCGTGACTTCCGTACCAGCTTCTTTGAATGATAATTTTAGAAGAAATAAAGAACTAACAATGATTATTAATATCAGGATATTTATTTTTTTCTTAGATAAACTGATTTCAGTTTTGATTTCTTCGTTATTCATAAAAGCCGCCAGAATGGCAAGTAGTATAAAAAATATAGACATAGTTTCTATAACACCAAAATTTACAAGTACTTGCAGCATATAAACAAGCAGTCCAGATAAAAGTCCTATTATAAATATTTTGTTTTGTATTTCTATAGATGATTTTAATTTTTTGAAAGCGAGATGAAATATATAAAAAATTGGAATTAAATATGCAATTAATCCAAAAATTCCTTGAGTTGAAGCGATTGTTAAGTATTCCATGTGTCCGGCTTCCGGACTTACTTCGTACTGCAAATCGTCAGGGTTCCTATAATCAAGCCTTCTATATTGATTGTATATATCTTTGAATGTAGACAGCCCATATCCAAAAAATGGTTTATCTTTTATCATTTCGAACATGGAGAACCACCAACTAACCCTATCCGGCACGTAACCTTTTTGAATATTTTGTTCTAGCACTGTAAATCTTTGAAATATATTAGAACTTTTTGCTTTGTTTAAGATAAATGGACTCGACATTGCTATTAAAATAATTACAGCAATTACTGTGCTAATAAATATTTTTGGCAATTTTTTGTTTTTTTCTTTGTAATTTTTATAAGAAATGAAGCTAAAAATTATTATAAAAAATACTATTGCAATCAAAGTTGCCATTAATCCACCCCTACTAGCTGTTGCAATTAATGTCCAAAACGACAAAATAAAAGCTCCAATAGGAAAAAGTTTTTTCAAATTATCTTTTGTATAGAAAATTGCTGATAAAGATAAAACAGCAATAGTTCCTAGAAATCCGGCATAATGATTTGAGTGACTAAAAGTTCCAAAAACTCTGGCGGTTGGATCTTGGTCCCAATCTGCCGGATCTCCTATTATCTGATAATACTGAAAAAGACCATGTATTGAAGAAATAAATCCTAATATTAACAAATAATTTATAAAGTTTTTTTGAATTTTTTCATTGTTTAAAATTTGTGCTGAGAAAAAAGCTAACACTAAAAAATTTAAAAGTGTAAAAATGCCAGTGAATCTGCCTGTTATTCCATATAAACTTGAATGTGTATTGATCGAGATTATTACATTCAAAATTGATATAAAACTGTAACCCAAAAGACCTTTATAAAAAAAACTATTTGTTGCTAAAACTATTTTTTGTTCCTTATAAATTTTGAATGCAAAAAACACAAGAAATAAAATTGTTATTAATCTTAAAATAAAAAGCTTGAATGCCGTAAAAACAGAAAAGAAAAATATACTATGAGCAAAAATGATTAAAGTCAGTAATGTAAATATAGATGCTATAAGCCCAAGATCGTACCATTGGTAGTGATTTTTATTTTTGTGCATTTTATGAATTTAATAAGCCCCTCTTTGAAATAATACAGCAGTTATCGTTTTGAATAAAATAATAAGATCCAGCAAAATGGATCTATTTTTGATGTAATAAAAATCATATTCCAAATTTTCATGAAGTGGCAAGTCTTTCCTTCCAAGTACTTGCCAAAGTCCTGTTAAACCAGGTTTAACTTCAAGTCTTTTTTTCTGCCAATCTTTGTATTTCGCCACTATAAATGGCATTTCAGGTCTAGGTCCGACAAGAGACATTTCTCCTTTTATTACATTAATCAATTGAGGCAGTTCGTCGAGACTTGTTTTCCTCAAAAATTTTCCCACATTTGTTATTCTATTATCGCTATTATTTCTTGGAGCATAAGAATTTTCGTCAACATTTTTGTACATTGTGCGGAATTTATACATTTTGAAGAGTTTTTCTTTTTCACCAACTCTTTCTTGGATGAATACTGCCTTGCCTTTGCTACTGAATTTGATTGCAAAAATAATGATTATTGCAAATGGAATGCTTATTGTTGATAAAATCAAACCTAATGATAAATCCATCATTCTTTTGATAAATTCATAAACTTTTTTATTCTCATTTTTGCTCAAATCCAAAGTTGGTATTCCTTCGATTTCATTGATATCAATACCTCCGCTGACTATTTCAAATAAATCCGATACAACTTTGAATTGTACTTTTAATCCTTCGCAATTATGCATCAAATTGAGTATATTTTCATGAGACATGCTTGGATCAGCAATATAAACCTGATCAATTTTATAAGTTTTTATTATATCAAGTAAATTCTTTGTATTTCCTAAATATTGATATTCTTCTTTTTTTGGCTTTGTATTGTTATCAATAAATCCTATCAATTTGTAACCGAAGTCTTTATAATTTTTTAGTTGATTTGCTATTCCAAGTCCCCATTTGCCACAGCCAATTATAAGCACCTTTGTAATGCCTACATTTTTTTTGTATAGATAAAGTTGTATTTTTCTTACAATAAGTCTTCCTATATTTATATATATAAGACTAAATGTCCAAAAAAATATAACAAGTATTCTTGAATAGTCATATCTTTGTAAAAAAGCTGCCGACATTATAAGTAGCCAAGCTAATGTTAAGGCTTTTGTTAGTGATAAAACTTCTCCAAGTCTTGTTATTCTGTTTTGTTTGCCATAAAGTCCAAAAAAATAAAATGTAACGACAAAAGTCAAAAATACAAAAGGTAAAGTTATTAGATATTCACGAAAATTTTGTACCGGCAAATAATCAGCATATTTAACCAAAAAATAATTTCTGAAACTGAAAGCCGTTAGAAAACTCAAAAAATAAAATAAGATATCTGCAAACAGTGTAATATATGAACTGAGTCCTTTTTGGTCCAAGAATTTTATTAATGGTTTCATAATGGTTTTCTTCCGAGTAAATAATGCATTTTAGAAAAATCTATTTTTTTATTTTCCATAATCCATTTTCTCTTTTTCAATGCGTTTGGAATTTTGGAAAAAAGTTCCACTGCTGATTTTAGTACAAATCTTTCTTTTATCAAAATATAAGCAAAAGCTAAAATTTCTTTTGTTAATATTTTTGGCAAATCCAAAAGAAAACTTAAAAACATTTCATTTTTTATCTGCATTAGTCTTTGATTTTTATAAGAATGATATTTTGCAAGTTCTGAAACTTTGTTTCTATGTTTTAAAACATCAATATGTCCGGCCCTTTTTAACACGCCCGTTCCTCTGCCATGGTAGGCAAGCGCCTTCGGATAATAATAGCATTTCCAGCCTCTAAGCCAAAGTCTCCATGAAATATCAATATCTTCTTTGTACATGAAGAAGTCGGTGTCAAAAAATTCAAATCCCTCCAACCCTCTTTCCCGCCAGAACGAATCTTTCGGGCTGGCATCTAAAGGGGGCTTTAATGGAATAGCGATATCCAACAAAGCCTCTCTTCTATACATTGGGCTTGCTCCCGAAACTCCAAAGACTTCTTCTTCTTTGTTGTATTGTCCTTGATCTTCATGTCCTTGCCCTCTATCAACTATTCTGCGATTTTTGTAGCAATATAAACCGGTGGAATCAAAAATATTTGTTTTTTCATTATTATTAAAATCATATTTCAAAAATTTTCCGGATATTACTCCAATTTGTTTATCCTCTTCCATTTTAAAAACCAGATTTTTTATAAAATCTTTTTCATAAATTATATCTGGATTAAGCAACATCAAATACTCTCCTTTAGTAATATCGCAAGCTTGATTTGCTCCTCCGACGTAACCTGAATTAATTGTGTTTTCTACAACTTTTACCTGTGGAAATTTTTCTTTCACAATTTTTACTGAATTATCAGTGGATAGGTTATCAATGAAAATTACTTCAAAATTTTGATAATTCTGCGAAAGCAAACTTTCCAAACATTTTTTTATAAATTTTTCACCGTTGTAATTGATAATGACGCAAGACAGTTTTGGAAAATTTTTTTGCATTGGTAATTTAGAAAAAACCTTTATGATAATAGCAGGTAATTAAAAAAATTTTCAATGAATATAGCATTTGATATATCAGCTCTTGCGGAACCGATGACTGGGATTGGGCAGTATAGGTTTAATTTGCTTCGCGAGTTGCTTGTGATGAGTCACGAGTCACGAGTCACGAGTCTCGAGACCAGTGACCAGAGACTAGTGACTCTTAATATTATTCCATACGGATTCAATTTTAGGAGTTTTGAAGAACTAATTAAAATTAAAGAGATCAAGTGGGCTTCAAGTCCCCTTGATAAAGGGGATTTAGGGGATTTCGTTTTCAAAATTTTCAAACTTCCTCGTAAGCCTCTTATAGTGTCTTGGATTTTTTTTCGGCGACCTCTTTTGGATTTTTTTGTAAAAGACGCTGATTTGTTCCATGTTTCTGATAATGTGCAAAGTCCTACTAGGAAACCCACCGTTGCAACAATCCATGACTTGAGCGCGATACTTTATCCACAATTTCATTCCAGAAGAAATGTTTTTGTAGACAAATTTAGATTTAAACAAATTGTGAAATATGCGAGTCAGGTAATATGTGTTTCCGAAAATTCGAAAAATGATTTTTTAAACAGATATAAATTTGATAAAGATCGGATTCATGTGATTTATAACGGTATTGATCATAATAAATTTTTTCCAATTAGAGATTTTGAAAAAATTCAAAAAGTTAAAGAAAAATATAATTTATTTAATCCATTTATATTGTTTTTGGGGACTATAGAGCCACGGAAGAATGTTTTGAGATTGATCAAAGCATATTTTGAATTAAAAAATCAGCAAAAAATAATACAAAAACTTGTAATTTGTGGGAAAAAAGGTTGGTTCTATGATGAAATTTTTGAATTTGTGAAAAAGAATAAATTGGAAAATGATGTAATTTTTTTGGGATATCTTGATGAAAATGATAAAAATGCACTAATTAACGCTTCTGAATTTGTTATTTATCCATCGCTTTATGAAGGATTTGGAATACCTGTAATCGAGGCAATGGCTTGCGCAAAAGCTGTAATTACTTCAAATATTTCATCTTTACCGGAAGTGGGAGGCAACGCTGCTTTGTATTGTGATCCAAATAGTACAGATGATATTTCAGATAAAATGTTGAAATTAATTGCTGATGTCAATTTAAGAAAGGAATTAGAAAAAAAATCTTTGGTTCAAGCGTCAAAATTTAGCTGGAAGCAGTGCGCGAAGGAGACAATGCGTGTTTATAAAATCGCTATCTTGTCGAAAAAGTAACTGCTCACTGCTTTTTGTAACTTATTAACTTTATTGTTTGTCATCCCAGATCCAGTCTGGGATCTAGGAATTGCGCATTATGTTGCGATAGCCTTGAAACATTGTTTAGATTTGAAATACAAACAAGTTTACCCTACTGGATTCCAGATCGGGTCTGGAATGACAATCAAGAAAGATCCGTACATTAATATTGACAGTTCTGCTTTCACTATATATCATTAAAGTGTAATTAAAACTTTCACTTTGTCGTTATGCAGATTTCTATTGATCAGCTTAAATCACTGAATCCATGGTGGGATCATCCTGATTTTATTGCCGAAGATTATCATGTTAAAATCTATAATGAACAAAAGTTAAAATGGCATCCGAAAATTTTGACTGAATTTAATTTAAATAAAGATAATATTTACACACTTCGCGGTCCAAGACAGATTGGTAAGACAACTA
Source organism: uncultured Candidatus Peribacteria bacterium (assembly GCA_964511025.1). GTDB lineage: Bacteria > Patescibacteriota > Gracilibacteria > UBA1369 > GWF2-33-10 > CAZEDK01. Next base: position 19,496 of record CAZEDK010000005.1, read on the forward strand.
GCATCAAACTTTTGATAAAAAATTTATTAGAACAAGGCGTGAAATCTGGCAATATTTTTTATTATACTTGTAATAACATTGATAATTATAAAGAGTTTTTGGACTTGTTGAATGTATATTTGGATTTCATTGAAGATTCCGGGACTAAAGACAGAGTATATCTATTTATAGATGAAGTAACTTTTGTAACTGAATGGGAAAGAGCTATCAAACATCTGGCTGATTTGGGAAAATTAAAAAATAAATCATTGATTCTAACGGGTTCTAACGCTTACGATCTTAAATATGGCACGGAAAGGTTGCCAGGAAGACGAGGACAAGATAATGATTTGGATAAAATTTTATATCCTATGAGTTTTTATGATTTTGTTGAACTTAAAAATTTAGATTTATTAAGTAAATTTAAAAACAAAAACTGGAAACAAGCAAAAACTGCTTATCAATTACATCAGAAGCTTTTGCAAAAATTATTTGATCAATATTTATTATCTGGAGGCATTATTTCTAACATAAATGATATAGAGGAAAAAAACGAAATTGGACTCAATAAATACATTGAATATTTGAATTGGACTTTGGGTGATTTAATTAAATTAGGGAAGAAAGAAATTTTGACACGAAATATATTACTTGAGATTATCAAAACAATGACATCCAGCCTTGGTTGGGATACTATTGCCAAAAAAGTAGGAACATCTCATGTCACTGTTGGCGAATACGTGGAAATATTAGAATTGATTTTTGTTTTAAAAACTGTGTATCAAGTTGATCTTAATAATGGCCTCTTGGAGCTTAAGAAAAATAAGAAAATTTATTTTACAGATCCATTTATATTTTGGAGTTTCTATGGATGGATTATGAGTTTTGGTAATTATTTTGAAGAATCCAAAAAAATGATTTTGAATCATGATTTTAAATCACAATTGATAGAATCAGTTGTTTTTGGGCATCTTTTGAAACATGAAAAAAGTTATGAGTTTGGGAATAAAATATTTTTTATGAAAGGGACTAAAGAAATTGATTTCTTATTTAGACAAGAAAAGAAAAAATTTTTAGCAATAGAAGTCAAATATCAAAATCAAGTTAAAAATAGAGATTTTGATGCAATTAAACATCATGGATTCAAAAATGGGATACTCATAAGCAAAGACACCATTGATATTGAGTCTGATTTTAAAATTTTGCCAGTGGAATTATTTTTCCTCAGCGACCTTTCTTAAATACATCCCATACTCATTTTTGAGCATTGGCTCTGCAAGTTTTTTTAATTGCTTTTTATCTATATAGCCTAGCATATACCCAATTTATATTACAAAATGTGGGACGAAACAAACTTCTGTTTCATTTAATTTTATTTTATCAATAATACTTTGATTGAATACAATTGCATTTTTTGGATTATATTCTTGTATAAATGATTTTAATGAATCAGGTACTTGAGGTTTGCTGAGATGAAATTTACTTTCTATAGGTAGAATTGTATTATTTGATTCTGTAATAAAATCGACTTCAATTTTGCTGACTGTTCTCCAAAAATTAACTTTAATATTATTTTTTATAAATTCATTAAATATAAAATTTTCCAAAATAAATCCTTTGTCCACTCTATTCTCAAGAATATTAAAATCGTTGATAATGTAATTTCTTAATCCTAAATCAAAAAAATATACTTTTGGATTTTTTATCAGTTCCTTCTTTTTATTAACAAAGTATGGCTTAACAAAACATGCAATAAAAGTTTTTTCCAGAAAATTAAGATATCTTTTAAGCGTGATAAAATCATAGGAAGACTCGTCGCCTATATGTTTATACTCAATTAAATTTCCAATGTTTAACGCCAAAAGCTTAATCAATTTATTTAATTTAAAATCATCCATAATACCAAGAAAATCTTTGACATCACGCAAAAAATATGTATTATAAATATTTTGTATAATAGTTCTTTTTTTTTCTTTGTCTTTTTCAATGATCACTCGTGGATAACATCCGTATATTACAAATTCTTCAAATAAATTGAGAAATTCTTTTTGAACCGATAGATGAAGTTCAAATTTTTCAAAAATTCCTTTTTGTAAATTGAATTTATTTTTTATGTTTTTGTATATCACGTACAAATCTTCATTTTTAAAGCTTAAAAATTCATCAAAGTCTATTTGATATAATTCAAACACAAAAACTCGTCCCACAAGATATTTAATTGCTTTGATACTTAAATCCATTGCCGATGAACCGGATATTATAATTTTGAGATTTGAATATGTATCATATATAAATTTTAAATTTTTACCGCCTGATTTTGAATATTGAAATTCATCTATAAATATATATTTATAATTTTTGTATCTCTCTATAAAACCCTTTATATCTTCTTCAAACAATGCCAACACTTCTATATCTTCAAAAGTTAAATATATAGAGTCTTCCAAGCCGTGATGAATTTTTTTGATCAAAGTTGTTTTGCCACTCTGTCTCGGACCAAGAATCGCTAAAATTTCTCTATCATTTAAATATTTTAAAATCTTTGTTTCAAGCTTGCGTTTAATGTGCATAAAAGTAAAACTATACCCGCATTAAATTTTAATCCTAGTGAAGCTATATTACAATATGATTTTACTTATTTAAAGACAATCTCATTCAAATAAACTCCATACTCATTTTTGAGCATAGGTTCAGCGAGCTTTTTTAATTGCTTTTTGTCTATATAGCCAAGCATATACGCAATTTCTTCAATACACGCTATTTTGAGTCCTTGTCTTTGCTGTACCGCTTCAACAAAATTTGCAGCCTGCATCATTGATTCGTGAGTTCCTGTGTCAAGCCAGCAAAATCCTCGTCCAAGTAATTCCACTTTAAGTTTGCCTTTTTTGAGGTAATTTAAATTAACGTCAGTAATTTCTAACTCACCTCTTTTTGAAGGTTTTAAGTTTTTTGCAATTTGTACAACTTCATTGTCATAAAAATATATTCCCGGTACAGCATATTTTGATTTTGGATTTTTGGGTTTTTCTTCTATTGAAATTGCTTTAGCTTCTTTATCAAAATTTACAACTCCATATCGTTCTGGATCTTTTACCTCATATCCAAAGATTACAGCTCCTTGTTTTGATTGAGTTGCGTTTTTCAAAGATTCCGTTAGTCCATGTCCATAAAATATATTATCGCCAAGAATTAGGCAGACCTTATCTTTTGCGATAAATTTTTGACCAATAATAAAAGCTTGAGCAAGACCTTCCGGTTTTTCTTGTACTGCATATTCAAGTTTTAGGCCGATTTGTGATCCATCGCCAAGCAAATTTTTGAAAAGTGGAAGATCTTGAGCTGTTGAAATAATTAAAATTTCCCTGATTCGTGCCAGCATCAAAGTAGACAATGGATAATAAATCATTGGCTTATCATAAATCGGCATCAGTTGTTTGCTTATTGCTTTTGTAATTGGATAGAGTCTTGTACCTGATCCGCCAGCAAGGATTATGCCTTTCATTAATAAGTTTTAAGAGCTGAGAGCTGAGAGCTGAGTTTTTTTGTTTTTTCTCAATTCTCGGTTCTCGATTCTCAAAACTTTCCCTGATACCATTCAATAGTTTTTTTAATACCTTCTTCAAAAGAGTATTTAGCTTTCCATCCAAGCTCTTTTTGTAATTTGCTTGAATCTATTGCGTAACGAAAGTCGTGACCTTTTCTATCTTGTACGTAGTTTATATAACTTTCATCTTTGTTAAAAGCTTTTAGTAAAATTTTAGTTAATTCCAAATTATTTTTCTCACCGCCAACTCCTCCTATTAAATATGTTTCACCGTTTTTACCTTTTTCAAAAATTAAATTGACGGCATCGTTATGATCTTCTACATATATCCAATCTCTCACGTTTTTTCCATTGCCGTACAAAGGCACTTTTTTGTTATTTAATAAATTTTTTATGAAAAGAGCTATTAATTTTTCTTCATGTTGATATGGTCCGTAGTTATTAGAACAATTACTGATTGTGATATTCAAACCATAAGTTCTATGATACACGCGAACCAAATGATCGCTTGCGGCTTTTGATGCTGAATATGGACTGCTTGGTTGGTATGGGCTTTGTTCTGTAAAATAGCCATTTTCTTCGAGGTCGCCATAGACTTCATCTGTCGAAACGTGATGAAATTTTTTAATTTTATATTTCAGCGATAAATCTAAAAGATTTGCTGTCCCGATAACATTTGTCATAATGAAAATGTCAGGTGATTTTATGCTGTTATCAACATGTGTTTCCGCTGCAAAATGTACGACTCCATCTATTTTATGTTTTTCAAAAACTTTTTTAAGAGCTTTTTTGTCAGCTATATCTGTTTTTTCAAAACAGAAATTCTTTTCTTCTTTTATTTCCAAATTGTTCAAAGATCCAGCGTATGTTAATTTGTCTAGACAGATATAGTGAATATTCTTGTTTTTTTTAACAAATTTGTTGAGAAAATTTGAACCAATGAATCCTGCGCCACCGGTTACTAGGATGGTTCTTAGTTTAGAGTTTTTAGTTTTTAGTTTCACTGGTTTCTAAATTATTTTAAATTGTGAATCTGTTTCGTGTTCGTGTCTTATTTCGTCTACTTCATCTTTTTTTGCAATACCTTTGTATAGTTTGTCTGGAAGGTTTACATAAAAAGCTCCATTTGCAGATATGCATTTGTATCCATGAACAACTCCCGGTGGCACTAATACTGAACATGGATTACTGTCTCCAACAGTTGTTTTTATATATTTTTTGTAAGTTTTTGAATTTGGTCTGTTATCCCAAAGATGCATTTCAAAATCACCAGGTCCGTAGAAACAAAATAAATCACTTTGATAAACGTGTTCGTGAGGACCTCTAATTATTCCATTATGTGAATATGATGCATAACACATCGCTGGGCGAGAATCTATTTCATCAGTTCTATAAATTTCAGTTACCCAGCCACGCGTATCTTCGTATTTTTTGAATGGAGTTACGATAACTCCATGGATTGCTGACATTTTTAAAATTAATTATTTGTAACAATATTATATAGGATTTTTAATTATTTCAATTATCTCTTCTGTCTTCAGTAATTTAATCCCTTCGATTTTTTGCACTTTTGACACATTAAGCCCGCCATGGACAGGTCTTATTGCAGTACTTGGAAAATCTGAAGATATTGCAGGTAATACTAAATTTTCATCATATCCAAAACCTTTTGCTAGTTTTTTTGTATATGTGAATCTGTCGATTGTTTCAGCTCCGCAAACGTGAAAAATTCCATTTGCATTTTTTTTAATCAAAACTTCCATATTATGAACTAAATTTCTAGTTAAAGTTGGATTCCCGTATTGATCAGTTACAGCTTTTACAATTTCTGCATTTTTTAGTTTACGAAGGACTTGCGCGATATAGTTTTTATCGTCAAACATAGGATCAGCAAGCCATGCAGTTCTTATTATGAGATAATTTTTTAGATTTTCTTTAATTATGTTTTCAGCTTCAAGTTTATGTGCACCATATATATTGAGTGGATTTGGTGCGTCATTTTCATTGTATGGACCTTTTTCTCCGTCAAAAATATAATCTGTTGAGAAAAATATCAGTTTTGTTTCGTGTTTTTTGCAATAATTAGTGACTTTTTGTACTCCTATTACATTTACTAATTTTGATAAATTAGGATTTTGTTCACAGCCATCGACGTGAGTATAGGCTGCTGTAAGAATAATTATTTCCGGTTTGTAGTTTTCTAGTTTTTTCTCTAAATCGTCTTTTGTTAAATCAAAAAAAAGATCGTATTCATTTTCAATACCGGTTGTTTTTATATTGTATTCTTTGTTTTTGGAAAAAATTTTTGTAATCGCAGAGCCAAGTTGTCCGTTGCCGATTATTAGTAGGTTCATTTGTAGAAGAAAAAATGTTAATTTTATGAAATTTATATTATAAATATATATAAGATACGACAAGAAACAAGTTTAGGTTTGGTTTTTTAAATAAAAAAATGGGCAGCTCCCTTGCGAGACCTGCCCTTATATTTCGATGATTTTTACTTATTCTCTTTGTTTATTTGGATTCAAACATTCTATCTTGTATTTTTGCGATGGCATCTTCATCTTCGCCATGCACACTTAGATAAATTGTGTTGTCTTCTTTTTCAGCAGAAAGATTGAAAGGAGCATCTTCATGATTTGCATTAAAATATTCTGCTCTAGCTTGCATTATAGAAATTCTATTTAAGAATTTTTCATTATCAGAGCTTAATTGCAATTGTGCTCCATCGTCAGTATGCACTATTTTTGCCTCTATTGCGTTTAAGTTAAGTGCTTCGTTTGCTTTTTCACGGAATTTTGCTTGCAAGCCTTCTACGTCAATACCTTTTGCTTCCAAGGTTTCTTTCAAAGTCCCATTTTGGATTTCGGTTTTGATATCTTCCAAGCTAAGACCTGTTTTGAACTCTACTGCTTCATTTACCAAGCTGTAAATTGGTCCTTGCGGTAATTTTGGCAATAAATTATCACTTGCCGCCAATGCAGTTGATGTGATTATAAATGTAGCTAGTACACTTGATGCAATGATTTTTTTGTAATTCATTTTATTAAAGTTAAGAAATAAAAATTTTGCGATCAGCAATCTACACACACTAAGATTTAAAAAAGTTTCAATTTTCTTATTTTGAAACTTTCCGTTAAAATGTTAAGTGTAATTAATTGAAAGAAAATATGTTACTCAGTGATAAAGAAATCATAGAAAAATATTTAAGTGGAGATGTTGAAAGTTTTGAATTGCTTATTAGGAAGTACGAAGAAGGGATTTACAGATATTGTTTCCGATTTACCGGCAACTATGAAGATGCGCAGGATATGGCTCAACAAACATTTATAAAAGTATTTGAAAATATTGAAAAAGTTGATTTGGAAAATTCTTTAAAAAGTTGGATTTATACAATTGCTACAAATTTATGCAGAACATTGTATAGGAAGAAAAAAGAAGTAAATTTCTCAGAACTTGAAGGATCTGAAACTGAAGATGAAGGTTCTAGTGAAAATTATTTCAAAGATGAAAGTATAGATGTGCAAAAAGAAGTTGAACAAAAAGAATTAAAAGAGAATTTGAAAAATATTTTGGATAAAATGCCTGAAAAATACAGAGCTGTTCTAAATCTGTATTATATAGAAGAATTTTCTTACGAAGAAATTGCTGAAATGATTGAAATTCCTATTAATACAGTCAGGACACATTTAAAAAGAGCCAAAGACAAACTTGCCACAGAACTTTCTAACTTTTAATTCAAACGCAGCATTATGAAACATTCACTTAAACAAATATTGCTTCAGTCAAACGAAGATATAAAAGTTCCGGACAATTTCGCGAGTACTACAATGGTGCAAATAAGATTAATACATGCTCGTAAGCAGCTTTATAATTTTATTTTTCAAACTGCAAAAGTAGTTTTATCAACGATTTTTTTGTTTGCTGTATTAGCTTTTCATATAAGCGCTTTGTTCAGTGATGCTAATTCTATGATGCTTAGTTTGATTGCTCAGGAGCCACAGATGCTTTTGTCTTCTATTGGAGTCAAAGCGGTTGTGGATATTTTTCCTTTTATTAGTTTTTTTATTATGCTTAGCTCTGTTTATTTTGTTTATAGATTCACTAAACAGTTTGCAAAGCTTGAAATTATACCCTTAAACAGCCCACTATATGAAGTCTTCTAAATTTCCAAAAAAACAAATTATCGCATATTTAATAGTTGCAGTTGTCGTTTTGGTTTCAGCAGCTTTTGGTTCAGGTTATTTTATTGGACATAATTTTGGATACCAAAAAGGAGCTAATCAAAATGATGTTGTTTTGACTAAAGTCTTAAATAATTTTATAGAAAACAAAGGCAAGTTTAGAGATTTGATTCAGAATCAAGACTCAAAATATGCGGCTTTTGGTGAAATTACTGAAATTAGAGAAGATAGACTTGTGCTTATGAATATTTTTGGAATAAGAAAAGAGGTCTTGAAAACTGAAGATGTTGATAATTTTGAAAGTTTGGTTGAAGGGGATAGAATATTTGTTGTTGGTGATCCGGAAGGCGAAGATGTTTTGAGTTCAAGATTTTACAAAAAAATGCCAACACCTACTTTGAGAATATTGGGAAATTAAATTGTAAATTACAATGTTTTTAGTTTTTCTTCAATTAAAATTTTTAAATCTTCAAAATTTCCATTATTTATTTTTTCACCATTCAAAAATAAACTTGGAGTTGAGTTGATTCTTGCCACATTGCCAGCTTTGATATTTTCATCAACTCTTTTCTCAGTTTCTTTGCTTTCTAAATCTTGTTTAAATTTTTCTATATCCAGTCCAATGGTTTCGGCGTATGTAGTAAGAGCATTTTCAGGGGTTTGCATATTTGCCCAGATTTTTTGATTTGCAAAAAGCAAATCATGCATTTCCCAGAATTTACCTTGAATTGCCGCTGCTTCAGATGCTTTTGCTCCAAGATATGCATTTGGATGAATACTTGTTAATGGGTAATGTCTGTAGATAACTTTTAAATCATTTGGAAAAGCTTCTGATAATTGTTCTATTATTGGAGCCATTCTGCCACAAGCTGGGCATTGAAAATCAGAGTATTCAATGAGGGTCAAGCTTGCAATTGCTGAACCTTTTACATGATCGCCTGTTACTTCTTTGTAAGCTTCTATGGGTTCTGCAAATAATACTTTTGAAATTAAAAAAACAGCAACCAGTGTTGCTAATGCACCTAAACACCAATTCGTGTAGTTATATTTTGCAACAGTTCTTTTGTATTTTGTCATTTTTATAATTTAATTATAAAGTATCCTTATTATTGTTGAAAAAAAAGGATTTGTCTATAATAGACTTGCTAGACTTACCGTGCAAAAATATTTTTTTAAATATATTTCATGAAAGATACAAAAATTCTTCATATACCGGCAACTGAATTGAAGATGGTTGATGAAACAGTTAGGAGATCCAAAAATGCTTTTTATCAAATGTCGAGTTGCAGTGATGAAAATATTAATAATTTCTTTAAAATTTTTGCAGATAATCTCAAAAATCCAGAAATAGCTAATCCAATATATAAAGCAAATTTAAAAGATTTGGAAATTGCAAAGGCAAAAGGCAAGTCTACTGTCAGGCTGGAATTAAAAGAAAAATATATGAAAGATATGATAGATGGTTTGCTCAATTGGATAAAAATTGATTTGAAGCGCAACAAAGTTATCAATACTGTCCAACGTGATGGGTTTGAAGTTGATGAAGTAATGAGTCCTTATGGGATTGTTGCTTTTGTTTTTGAAGCCCGTCCAAATGTCTTTACAGATGCCTGCGGTGTTCTAAAAATGGGAAATACATCTATTTTACGAATTGGTAGTGACGCAACGAATACTGCAAAAACTATTATGGAAATTGCTTTAAAACCAGCTTTATTTTCTTCTGGATTGCCAAAAGACGCGTTGATGCTTCTTGAATCACAAGATCATAGCAGTGCTTGGGCTCTTTTTAGCAACAAGGACATTGGTCTTGCTGTTGCGAGGGGTTCTGGACCGACTGTTTTGATGCTTGGAGAGATTGCCAGATCAAACGGTATACCTGTCAGTCTTCATGGGACAGGTGGCGCATGGATGATTGTAGATGAGGAAGCTGATTTGGAAAAATTTGAAAAATATTTATATAACTCACTTGATAGAAAAGTCTGTAATACCACTAATACAGTTTGTATTTTGAAAAAAAATGGCAGCGAAGCAATGAAAAAAGTTTTTGATGCTATTTCAAAAAGAGCGCACGATTTAAGTTCTGATTATAAAGTCCATTATACGGATCCGTGTAGTAGACTTTTGCCTGTTGATTTGAGTAAAGAATTAGAGATAAAAGTAAGCGAACTTCGAATTGAGTGGGAATGGGAACAAAATCCTGAAATTAGTGTGCATGTTGTTGAAAATTTGCAAGAAGCTGCAGAGCTTTTTAACAAATTGAGTCCACGTTTTGTAGCGTCTTTGATTTCTGAAAATCAATCAAATCACGAGAAATTTTTTAAAATGATAGACAGTCCATTTGTTGGTGATGGTTTTACACGGTGGGTAGATGGACAATATTGTTTGAATAGTCCGGAGCTGGGACTGTCTAACTGGGAATATGGAAGACTTTTTGGAAGAAGCGGTATTTTATCAGGTACTTCTATATATACTGTGAGGCTGAGGATGAGACAGTTAGATAAAAATTTGTGTAGATAGGTGAAAAAAATTGTGAATTAGTCTAATGTCTTTGTTAAATAATTTTTTGTTAAATGCTAACTTTTAGAATAGAAAAAGATGAGAATGACTTCATTCAGGAAAAAGTTTATGTCTAAATATAACTTCACGCCTAAAAAACTAATAAAGCTGTTAAATAATCATGGATTTTTCTTTGTTCGGCAAAATGGTAGCCATGCTATATTTAAACATTTATAAAATATATGCCACGCAAAAAGAAAATGCGCAAAGAGGAAGTGAAAAATTTGGAGAATGTTTTTTGTGATGCTGATTGGTTTAGAAATTTTTTTATTGGAAATAATTCTGTATGTACTGATTTGCCATATAATGATGTTGTTTTGGAGCTTGGTTGTGGCTATGGAGAATACTCAATATCGCTTGCGCAAAAATTTCCTGAAAAATTGTTTATTGGTGTTGATGTGAAATCAGATAGGCTTTGGGTTGCGGCACAAAATGCTAAAAAATTGCATTTGAAAAATTTAATTTTTATAAATACGCATGTTTTGAATTTGAATGATTTTTTTACTGATAATTCTATTTCAGAAATTTGGATTACTTTTCCTGACCCTCAGCCAAAAGAGAAAAATGAGAAACACAGATTAACGAGTACAAAATTTTTAGAAATTTATAAAAAGATTTTGAAATCAAATGGAATTATCCATTTCAAAACTGACCATCAAGGCCTTTTTGATTACACTGCGACAATTTTTTCCAAACTCATTGATGCAGGACAGTCAAAAATGATTAAAAAAATTGACAATATTTACGCTTTAGAAAATGTTGATGAAATTTTGAAAATTCAAACAAGATTTGAAAAAAAACATTTAACGAAAGGCGATAAAATTAAATATTTGTGTTTTTGTGTGAATTGTAAAAATTAAAAAAGCACTCAATTTTAAGTTGAGCGCTTTTAAAAAACTACCTCTATCTAATTAATTACTCTGGTTTTGCGTTACAGCAGCCTTCTTTTTTTGTTTCGCAAGCGACATTTTTTTTGCAACAACATTTGATCATCATTGCAGTAAGAAATACAGCGGCAACACCTACTAGACCGTAGACAACTCTTTCAAGAATCGGCATAAAACCTAAAACTTTATTAACTAGGTTGAATTGCAGTAAACCAATAAGTCCCCAGTTCAGACCTCCAACCAAAACTAAAAGTTTTGCAACTTTTGTGACCGGACAGCATTTGTGATCCATGCCCATATTTGTGAAAATTAAAAAATAGCTTTATATATATAACAAATTTATAGGCAATGAACAAATTTATGACTCAAAAAGTGCTTGCAATAGATTTATTTTATTGCAGAACTCTTTTTAAAAATTTACCATTTTTTTATTCTTTTTGAACCAATTTTTTAAAATTATCTGTTATGAATTGACACTGAGATTTTGAAATTTATAAACTTTTACTATTTCTATGTCTGTTAAATTATATTCATGTGCGATTTGTGGTTTGCAGTGTAATTTGGTTGAAGTGGAAGCTGATGTTGTCAATGGCATGAGTTCCTTTAATGTTGTTGGTTTGGGCGATACCGCTATTCAGGAGGCAAAAGAAAGAGTATTTCCTGCTATTCGTAATTCCGGTTTTGAATTTCCAAGACGTAAAAAAATAGTCAATCTTGCTCCTGCCGATTTGAAAAAACATGGTCCTTATTTTGATTTGCCAATTGCCCTTGGTTTAATTTTAGCTTCGCATCAGATCGATATGAATATTGAAGATTTTGCAGATAGTATATTTGTTGGAGAACTTGCTCTTGATGGTAGCCTTCGGTCTTTACGCGGCGTTCTGCTGATATCTTCTTTTGCAAAAGAAAATGGATTTAAGCGCATTTTTTTACCAGCCAAAAATGCTAATGAAGCATCCGTAATCGATGGGATTGAGATTTATGCGATTGAAAATTTGGAGCAGATTTGTAAATTTTTTGAAAACAGAGGCAGCCTGAGTCCTTTTCAAACTGATGGATTCGAATCTTTTACTGAAGAGATTCCTTTTGATCTCGATATGGCTGATGTTCAGGGTCAAAATCATGCAAAAAGAGCACTAGAAGTTGCAGCAAGTGGTGCCCATAATGTGCTTTTGAGTGGACCTCCGGGTTCCGGTAAAACATTGCTTGCAAAAACTCTTCCGTCTTTGTTGCCCGCGCTAACAAGAGAGGAAGCTCTTGAGGTGACAAAAATTTATTCTGTCGCCGGTAAATTGAAAAATGGCAAAGTCTTAAAAACCGCTCGTCCTTTTCGTTGCGTCCATCATACTGCTTCAGGTATTTCTATTGTTGGCGGAGGTACTATTCCAAAACCTGGTGAGATTTCTTTGGCTCATAGAGGTGTTTTGTTTATGGATGAGATTGCTGAATTTCCACTGAAAGTTTTGGAATTGTTGAGGCAGCCTTTGGAAGATAGGTGTATTAATATATCAAGAGCGTCTGGCACTTTGAGTTTTCCTGCGCATTTCATGCTGATTGCTGCAAGAAATCCTTGTCCATGTGGATATCTTAGTGATGCTGAGAAAAATTGTTCTTGTAGTCATGTTCAAATCAGTAAATATCAGAAAAAATTATCAGGTCCGCTTCTCGATAGAATTGATATGATTATTGAGGTGCCTAGACTTGATTTCAAAAATTTGGCTTCCAATTCCAAAGTCGAAAGTTCAAAAGAAATTTTGGAAAGAGTCATAAATGCTAGAAATATTCAGCATCAAAGGTTCAAAAATAAAGGAATTTTGTGTAATAGTGAAATGGATAGTGCTCAAGTTAAAAAATATTGTGAACTTGATAATGAAGGGAAAAATCTTATTAAAAATGCTGTTTCTCGATTAAAATTGTCTGCAAGAGCTTATTTTCGTATTCTCAAAGTCGCAAGAACCATCGCAGACTTAAATTTATCTGAAAATATTTTGTCTAAACATTTAGCTGAAGCATTGCAATATAGAGAGAAAAATAGTGATTAATAATAATTTGTTTCAATTGATTTTAGTTCTATTTAATAGTAGATTTTTAACCTAAAATAGTTTTAGCAAAATCAACTTAATGAGCGTCCCAGTAAAATTAACTCCGATGCTTAAGCAGTACTTTGATCTTAAGCAAAAATACAGTGATTGTATTTTATTTTTTCGTTTGGGGGATTTTTATGAAATGTTTGGAGATGATGCTTTAGAGGTTTCAAAAATTTTGAGTATAACGCTTACTTCAAGAGGGCAAGATGAATCAAAAATTGCAATGTGTGGAGTGCCTCACCATGCAGCAAGACGATATATTGCAAAGCTTACAAAACTTGGTAAAAGAGTGGCGATGTGCGAGCAATTGACTGATCCAAATTTACCAGGAATTGTGCAGAGAGATGTTGTCAAGATAATCAGTCCAGGTACTACTTTTGATGATTATTTGCTTGATGAGAAAACTAATAATTACATAGCTTCTCTTTGTTTTGAGAATGAAAAATTTGCATTGGCATTTTGTGATTTAACTACTGGAGAATTTTGCGCAACTGAATTGAAAAATTTTTATGAACTTGAATCTGAAATTAATAAATTGACCCCTGCAGAACTTATTTTATCTTTAAATTTGTTTTCGACTGATTCGATAAAGCTTTTTTTAGAAAAATTTTCTTTTTTGTATTTAACTCCAATTAGTAGTGAAGTATCTGAGTCAAGGGATTTTATTTTAAAACATTTTGGTATAAAAAACCTTGAAGCTTTTTGCTTGGAAGAAGAACCTTTGTCAGTTGCCGCCTCTGCAAACTTGATAGATTATTTAAAAAACTCTCAAAAATCAGAACTTCTACATATTTCTGGGATTAAGAAATATTTTCGAGGCAATTACATGATGCTTGATGAATCAACGATATCAAATTTGGAACTTCTTTTTACTATACGAGATTCGAAAAAAGACGGAGCTTTGCTGAGTGTTTTGGATAAGACTCAAACTTCTATGGGTGCTAGGATGCTGAGGTCTTGGTTGCTTAAGCCGTTGATAGATATAAATAAAATTAATGCTAGGCTTGATAGTGTTGATGAAATTTTTACAAATTGTAATTTGAGATTATCTCTCGCTAATTCTTTGAAAAATATTCTTGATGTTGAGAGAATTTTGGGGCGTCTTGGTTGTAATTCTGGAAACGCAAGAGATATGATTGGGCTTCGAGAATCTTTGAAAAAAATTCCGGAGATGAAAGCGATTTTAAAAAATATTAAATCGTCACTTTTGCAAAACAGTTGTTTTTTGCTTGGAAATTTTCAGGAATTAGTTGATTTGCTTGATATGGCTTTGATTGATGAGCCGTCAGCTATGCTCAAGGAAGGAAATATGATAAAAGATGGATTTCACAAAGAGCTTGATGAATTGAAAAGTATTACTAGGGATAGTAAATCTTTGATTCAATCTCTTCAGCAGCGAGAAATAGAAAGAACGCAAATTCCAACTTTAAAAATTAAATTTAACAGTGTATTTGGGTACTTCATTGAGGTGAGCAAAAGTCACTTAAAAAAAGTTCCTGATGATTATATAAGAAGGCAGACGGTTGCGAATGCTGAGAGATTTATTACCGCTGATTTAAAAGAATACGAAGAAAAAATTCTCGGTGCAGAAACTAAAATTTTTGAACTTGAATATCAATTGTTTATGGAATTGAAATCAAAGGTGATAGATAAAATTTCAGAACTTCAACAGGCTTCTTATGCTATAGCAACTATAGATGTTTTAGTGAATTTTGCGCAAATTGCAGCTGAAAGAGAATATGTTAAACCACAAATTACTGAAAATTTTGATTTGAATATTTCTGAAGGCAGACATCCTGTAATAGAACTGAAATTGCCTGTGAATAATTTTATTTCGAATGATACAGCTTTGAATAGTTCTAAGCAGATCGCATTAATTACAGGACCGAATATGGCAGGTAAATCTACATATTTGAGACAAACTGCTTTAATTGTTTTGATGGCTCAGATTGGATCTTTTGTGCCAGCCAAGCAGGCTGTTATTCCTGTTTGTGATAGGATTTTCACCAGAGTTGGAGCTTCAGATAATCTGGTAAAAGGTCAAAGTACATTTATGGTGGAGATGCAGGAAGCTTCACATATTTTGCATAATGCGACAGAAAAAAGTCTTATAATACTTGATGAAATAGGTAGAGGGACTTCAACTTACGATGGGATTTCGATTGCGTGCGCGATTTTTGAATATATTCACGATAAGATTTGTGCAAAAACATTATTTGCGACTCATTATCACGAACTTATTTCTGTTGCAGATGATCTCCATAAAGGCTTCAATCTTTCGGTACTAGTAAAAGAATCAGATTCAGGTGTTGTATTTTTACACAAAGTTGTTGAAGGAGCTACTGATAAAAGTTATGGCATTGAAGTTGCCAAATTGGCTGGACTTCCAAAAGATGTTATAGCTCGCGCGCTTGCTATTTTAGAAAATTTGGAAGAAGATCATGACAGTCTTGATAAGGCTACAAAAACAATAAAAAAAATTGAAAAAATTGACAAAAAACAATTGAGTTTCTTTTCTGTTGCTAATCAAAGAGAACACAAAACCATTAAAATGCTTGAAGAGGTTGATCCAAATAATTTATCTCCTATTGAAGCCTTGAATAAGATTTATGAGTTGAAGAAGAGTTGTGAATTGTAATTGTGATACGTTACATTATATCAACAAATGCAATAAGAATAAGTTTTCATAAATTATTGTTTCTGTTATATTTATTGCAAACTAAAGATTATTATATGGCTAAAAATCGTTTTTCAAAATTTGTAGAAAAATTAAGAGTTAATGTTTGGAAAATTCTTAGTTTTTTGTTGATTTTATTTTTTTTACTAAAGTTTTTTGGTGGCACAGAGCAGTTACCGTATATGCAGAAATCTTATAATGTCAGATCTAATGATCTTGATAATGTTAGTTTTAAATCTGAAATGATCGTTGCTGATGAGTCTTTCACTACGATAGCTGAAGAAGAAAGAAAGATTATAAAAAATGCTAATTTTGAAATTCAGGTCAAAGATGGAGAAAAATCTTACATTCAGTTAACTGCAGATCTGAAAAATTTTGATGCTTTTGTTGATACGGCTGAAATTAGTGAAACTTATCTTGAAGGTAGTCCGAAAAAAGCCAATATTACAGTGAGAGTTAATGTTCGTCAGTTTGATAAGTTTGTTGAACTTGTGCGCGCTTATGGATATGTGAAATCTGAAAATATATCTAACCAAGATGTGACAAAAAGTTATAGTGATATGGAAGCAGAACTTACTAATTTAAAACTTAGGGAGGAAAAAGTTAGAGAATTTTATAATAACGCCAAAACAGTAGATGAAACACTTTCTATATATAGAGAATTGTCTGCGATTCAGGCGGAAATTGATAAGATTTCAAGAGATTTGCAGAACTTAGACCAGCAAGTGACATACTCTACAATTTCTATTCTTTTTAGTCCTGAAATCAAAATTACTGAATTCCAAAATCCAGATTGGAATGTGGCTATAGTATGGAAGGAGTCTGTTAATAATTTACTTGGATCTTTGCAGTGGATAGCTGCCAAAATGATTATTATAGTTGTTTATGCACCAATATGGCTGTTACTTTTAATTGTTGGATTGTTAGTTAGAAGAAAGTTTTTTTAAAGAATAGTTATGGATTATATAATCAAAGTTTGTCATGGTGGCACGTGTTGTCGTAATTTTGCGACTGTAGTAAAAAAAAATATTGAAAAAGAAATTCAAAAGAGAAATTTGATGAATATTTCTGTTGAGGAGTGCAGATGCGTTGGCCTTTGCAGCCAAGCACCCAATATTGCAATTTTTAACGCAAAAGAAGAAAGTTTCAAAATAAAAACAGAAATCAATCCGGGTAAAGTTATTCAACATTTATCACATTTGTTTCCTGATATCACTCCTTAATCACGATAGGCTGTAATTTTTCCCAGATTTATGCGTTTTTGAAACTATTTTGAATGAAAAAGAATGCTATTGATGTGAATGTATGTCTTTTTTCATATTTTTGCAAAACAAATATTGCTAATTTGTTAAAAATTTGTTAAAATTAACCCCTGTCTTTTAAAAAACTATATTAAATTATGAAATTAGATATAGATGACATTATCGGATTGGCTAGAACTATGAATAATGAAGGAGAAATATTGCCTGAAGTGGAAGAATTTCTGAATCTTATAGTCGATGCTGAACAAAATAAACAAAGATTTGTTTCTGCAAACGAAGAGTTTGGTGAAGATTTGATAGTGTCTGCCATAAAAGTTTTAAATGAGCTTCCAAAAAGAGAATTTTCCTTTAGTCAAGGGTCTGTTCTTTAGCTTTATCTTCTTTGTTACAAATTCAGTCATTTATCTCGATAAACTCCTGTATTTGAACAAAAGAATCTAAAACAAAATCTAGCACAATTTAGGTATCTTATTTTTTGCCAAGACCCTAAAAAGCATGTTAGAGTTTCTGTGCTTTTTATTTTGCTATGGGTCATATCAAATTACTTCCTGATGCTCTAATAAACAAAATCGCCGCTGGGGAAGTTATTGAAAGACCTGCGTCAATTGTTAAGGAGCTTATTGAAAATTCTATTGATGCGTATGCTTCAAAAATTGTTATAGAAATTGAAGATGGAGGTAAAAAATTGATACGAATCGCTGATAATGGTATTGGTATGGATAGTGACGATTGTTTAAAAGTATTTCAACGTCATGCAACCAGTAAGATTTTTGATGAAATTGATCTTTTTTCAATATCTACTATGGGGTTTCGTGGTGAAGCTTTGGCTAGTATTTCCGCTGTAGCTGAAGTTGAGATTAAGGCTAAATTAAAAGATCAGAATTTTGCGACAAAAGTTTCATGTATTGGCGGTCTTATGTCAAAACCCGAAAAAAGTTCTTTGAATGAAGGAACTCTGATACAGGTAAAGAATTTATTTTTTAATATACCGGCAAGACAAAAATTTTTGAAATCAGATTCTACAGAATTTTCGCATATATTAAATTTGGTCACGGAATTTGCACTGGGTTATCCTCATATTTCTTTCAAATTGATTCATAATACTAAAAAAATTCTTGAAGTTTTGAAAACTGATGATTTGCAGCAGAGAATTGTAGAAATTCTTGGTTTTGATGTAGGTTCTAATTTACTTAACGTGGATTATTTTGGTGTTGATCCAAAAGTCACAGGTTTTGTTGGTAAACCAGCTATTGCCAGAACTAGTAAACAAAGTCAATATTTGTTTGTCAATGGACGTCCTGTCAAAGATAATATGATAAGTCATGCTGTATTTGATGCATTTTTTTCTACATTGCCTGACAAGAAATTCCCAATGTTTGTACTTTTTATAGAAATTAATCCTGATGAAGTTGATGTAAATATTCATCCTAGAAAATTAGAAGTGAGGTTTGCATACAAAAATATGATTTATTCTATTGTAAAAAATTCAGTTCAGGCTGCACTTGAAAAAGATCATATCGTGCCTGAAATAACCGGAAAAATTAAAAGTTATTGGAATAGTGAGAATATTTATAAAGATAAAATTGAAAATAAAATTCCAGCAAATAATCAGATTAAAAATAGCTTTCAAGAATCTTATAAATTAAATTCTAGTAGGATTCAAAATGCTATTAATTTTTCTGAAAATTTTCTTAATAATTCTAAAAATTTTGAAAATGAAAATTTAGAACAAACATCAAAAAATGATATTAAAGTTTTGGGTCAAATTAAAAAGTCATATATTCTTGCTTGCGACAATGAAGGTATTTTTATAATAGATCAACATGCAGCTCACGAGAGAATCCTGTATCAAAAACTTATTTCGGATAGTCAAAAATCCGAACTTGAAAAACAACTGCTTTTGACTCCGGTTTCGATAGAATTATCGATTCCTGAAATAGAAATTTTGAAAAATAATTTGGATAGATTTGAAAATATTGGATTTGAGATAGAAGAATTTGGCGGATCCAGTTTTCAGATTTCCGCAGTGCCTGCAAAATTAAAAAATACTAATATTGCTGAAATTGTAAAAGGAGTGATTGATGATATTGCCGACGGAAGATGGTCACAAAAAATTCAAGAACCTGAACATGAATTGATTTGTTATACGGCATGCAGAAGCGCAATTAAATTTGGACAATCGCTAGCAATGGCTGAAATGCAAGCTTTGATTACTGATTTGGAAACTCAAACTCAAAAATCGACTTGTCCGCACGGAAGGCCTACGATGATTAGACTTAGTTTTGCAGAACTTGAGAAGAGGTTTGGGAGGAAATAAGATATTGTAAGCTGAAAAGTTTACTTTGTAGGTCAATATGATGTATACTTAAAAAGTACAATTAAATGCACAATTATGTATAACATTTCAGAAGATAGTCTTTTGATAGGGACTAGTGAATTAAGAACTGCAATGCCTGAATTAGAAAAAGTATTGAAAAAGAAGGAAAAGAAGATAATTCTTACGAAAAGAGGCAAACCAATAGGAATTTTAGCTGATTATGAGGATTATGAAAGAAAAGAAGAATTTTTGGATGAATTCGAAGATTATGTTTTAGGGCATATTGCAAAAGAAAGATGGGAAAATAGTAAAGAGAGTGATTATCTTCCTATGGAAGAACTTGCAAAAACACTAAAAATTAAACTGTAAATGTATAAAGTAATTTTTCACGAATTAGTTGAGAAAAAGGATTTTAAGAAAATTCCTAAAAAAGATTTGGAAAAGATTTTCCGTGTTATTTATAAGAAGTTAGCTAACGATCCTATTTCTTTTGGCAAACCTTTGACAAAAGAATTGAAAGGATTTTTTCGTTTAAGAATAGATCCATATAGAGTAGTTTATAGAGTCGAAGGAAAAAAGCTTATAGTTTTTATTCTAATGATTCACTTTGTCTCAATTCTTTTTGATTAGTTTTTCTAAATAGCACGATAAGCAAAGCTCCGAAAATTATTACTAATGCTCCTATGATTTTTTGTAAACTTGGTATTTCATCTTATATTTTTATCAATTTTCATTATATTACATATTTCAGCCACTTGCCTGTTATAGATTTATTGTTTTTTGCAACTTGTTCAGGTGTGCCTTCAGCTATGATGTACCCACCCTTGTCCCCACCTTCGGGGCCAAGATCGATGATGTAATCGACACATTTTATTACGTCAAGATTATGTTCGATAGTTAGTACAGTGTTGCCATTTTCTACAAGTTTTTGCAGAACTTCAAGAAGTTTTTTAATATCATCAAAATGTAGACCAGTTGTAGGTTCGTCTAGCACATAAAAAGTCTTGCCAGTGGATCTTTTGGAAAGTTCTGTAGATAGCTTAATTCTTTGAGCTTCACCACCAGATAGTGTAGTTGCCGATTGTCCAAGATGAATATAGCCTAAACCTACTTCGCTTAATGTATGCAGTTTGCTTTTGATTGTTGGTATCGCGTTGAAAAATTCAAGAGCTTCATCGACTGTAAGATTTAATACATCTGCAATATTTTTACCGCGATAGATAATTTCTAACGCTTCACGGTTGTATCTTTTCCCATGGCATGTTTCGCATGGCACATAGATATCCGGCAAGAAATGCATTTCAATTTTTCTTACTCCATCGCCTTGGCAATCTTCACATCTGCCACCTTTTACATTAAAACTAAATCTGCTTGGACTGTAACCTCTCAGTTTGGCTTCCGGAAGTGAGCTGAATAGTTCTCTGATATCCGTGAAGACTCCAGTATATGTCGCAGGATTGGATCTTGGTGTTCTGCCGATAGGGGATTGATCAATATTAATAATTTTATCTAGATTTTCTATCCCATTTATTCTTTCATGTTTGCCTGCATGAGTTTTGGCTCGATTAAGTTCTTTTGATAGTGTGCTGACAAGAATATCATTGATTAGACTTGATTTGCCTGATCCAGAAACCCCTGTAACTCCTACAAAACATCCAAGTGGAATTTTTGCATTTACATTTTTCAAGTTATTTTCAGTTGCGTTGATGATTTCTACAAATTTGCCATTACCTTTTCTTCTTGTTTTTGGCATATCCATTTTTAATTTTCCGCTCAAATATTGTCCTGTGATGGAGTTTGGATTGTCCATAATTTCTTTTGGTGTGCCCTGTGCAATAATCATTCCACCATTTTTACCGGCGCCTGGTCCGATATCTAATATATAATCGGCTTCCAGCATTGTATCTACATCGTGTTCTACAACTATTACCGTGTTGCCAATATCTCGCAAATTTATTAATGTTTTGATCAATTTTTCGGTGTCGTTTTGATGCAAACCAATAGATGGCTCATCAAGAACATATAAAACACCCTGCAGCTGTGCTCCTATTTGAGTTGCCAATCTGATTCTTTGTGATTCACCGCCGGATAGTGTATTTGCCGATCTATTAAGTGTTAAATAATTCAATCCGACATCTTGTAAAAATTTTAGACGATCAATGGCTTCTTTTATTATAGATTTTGCTATTAAATTTTCGTTTCCAACAAGAGTCAAAGTTTCAAAAAATATTATTGCATTTTTTACAGAAAGTTCTGTTAAATCTATAATTGATTTTTCGATAATTTTAACTGAAAGCATTTCTTTTTTTAAACGTTGACCATTACATTTTGGACATTTGGAAATTTCCATATATCCTTCGATCTTTTTTCTGACGTAATCTGAATCTGTTTCTTTATACCTTCTTTCAAGATTTGCAATTACACCTTCAAATTTTGTATTGTATTCTCCATGAAAAGATTCTGACATGCCTTTTGAAAAACTAACTTTATATTTTTTATCTCCTGTGCCGTTAAAAATTAAATCTATAATTTCTTTATCTAATTCTTTTATAGGTATATGCATTGAAAATTTCTGCACCTTTGCTACTGCGGAAAGTATACTGTTATACCATCCCAAATTAGATGTAGTGCCTGACCATGGAGTGATAGCTCCTTCAGCCAAAGTTAAATTGTTGTTTTGAATTATAAGATTTTTATCGACTTCTAATCTGGTCCCAAGACCGTGACAAGAGTCGCAAGCTCCGTGTGGGCTGTTGAAGGAAAAATTTCTAGGTTCAATTTCAGGTAAATTAACTTCGGAATGGTTTGGACATGTAAAATTTTCTGAAAACATTATTTCTTTTTTTGTGTCGTGATCTTGAATGATAATCAGACCATTGCCATATCTGACTGTTGTTTCAACGGAGTCGGCAAGACGAGTTCTATCCGGATTAGGCATTTCTATTTCATCTCCGTTAGATAATGTTTTTTTTAAATTGTCCAAGTTTTTTATAACAATTCTATCAACAACAATTTCTATTGAATGTTTTTTGTTTTCATCGAGATCGGGTATTTCGAGTACGCTATAAATTTCTTTATCAACTCTCACTCTCACAAATCCGTCTTTTTTTATTTTTTCAAAAACTTTTTGATGACTTCCTTTTTTGTCTCTAATTATTGGCGCAAGCAGTGCTATTTTTTTACCGTCCTGCATCTTGGAAATTGTTTCTACCATTTGACTTACGCTCTGTCTGGATAATTTAGTGTGACAAAATGGACAGTGTGGATGACCAACTTTTGAAAATAATAAGCGTAAATAATCATAAATTTCTGTTACTGTTCCAACAGTGGATCTTGGGTTATGAGTAGTGGTTTTTTGATCAATTGATATTGCAGGCGATAAACCTTTGATTTCTTCGACTTCAGTTTTTTCAGTTGATTGCAAAAATTGTCTTGCATACGTTGATAAACTTTCTACATATCTTCTTTGACCTTCAGCATAAATTGTATCAAAAGCAAGAGATGATTTACCTGAACCGGAAAGCCCCGTAAAAACAGTTAATTTATCTCGAGGTATTTCAACACTGATGTTTTTTAAATTATGAATTTTTGCGCCTTTCACTATGATTTTGTCGTTTTTCATTTGTTTTAGAAGAAAATTTTTAAAAAAGTACTAGAAAAAAGCATTTAATGAAAATACTTAAATCCAACTAAACTATTTATTCTGCGAAGCTCATCTTAGCAAATAAAAATCATAAATGCAATGCTTATAATCTCTCATTAACTATGTTTTCATAGAGCTTGTGATCTTCTTTTTTGTCAAATAAATATGATAAATAAAAATAACCAATTACCAAAAAAGGTATTACGAGTATTGTGAAATCAAGCTCCAAAATGATATTAAATATCGCATGAAGTCCCATTGCAAATAAAAGCCCTTCTGTTATTTTTTCTTCTTGAAAAATTGTTGAACCTTTCATATGCATAATTTTGTGAAAAATTTTGACAAGCAGTGGTCTTTTTCTACCTATTTTTTCTTTGTAAATTGGAGATGCAAAGTGTGCTATCCCATAATAATAACCATAAATACCGGAAAATAAGATATGCGCAAAAGTTGAAAAAAGTGACCTGAAAACAAAAGCAATAATAAGATTTTCGAGACCTTGTCCCCGCCATATAAAGAAAAAATATAAAATATTTTCAACAAAAGCAAAACCCAAAGCTGCGATAATGCTGTATTCAATTGCATCATCAATATTGTTAAGATTTTTATTGTCAGTGATTTTTACGATTAAATGTTTTAAATATTCTTCCATTATTCCTACGAACATAAATGAAAAAATAACACTCATTGGAATAGTTACTATGTCTCCAATTTTTATTAAGTGATGTTGAAAATTATTTAAATAATAAAAAATATTTAGTTCTGGAAAATATTGCCAGCTCCATTTATAAAGCATAATTGGAAAAACTGCGACCATTCCCCCAAAAAAAGTTAAAAAAATCCATTTTCTAGGTTCCGGTGCTTTTGTATAAAAAAGATAACCCCATACGATTGCAGGAATTAGTGCAAGTAAGATGCTGCCTGTTGTTATTATTAAAGTTAAATTCATTTTGTAAATTTGCTGTGCGAGGCTAGCATTAGATTAATGGTGCTGTAAAAACTGGCTCATCGAAATTGCTAAATGTGTTAGCTTGAACACTGTTATTTGATTCTTCTGCAGTAGCTCCTTCGTCCCAAGTTTTCAATATTTTTTCTACTTCTGCTCTTGGTAGGCAGTATTTAGATCTTGATATATCTCTTATTTCTTTGGAAATATCATTTTTTGGTTCAGGCATGTCCATACTTACGGCAGAAAAAGCATCTCTTATTTCTCCTTTTACGGAAATTTTTAAATACATTTCTCGCACGGCAAGATTTATAATATCGCGTTCGCTGAATTTTGGGTTATATTCTCCTGCAAGTACAGTTGCATCTTCAGCTCCAACTCGAAAGCTTACTGTGGAGCCGACGTTGCCAAAGATTGTTTTTCTTATTTTTTCAGATAACTGTCCCATGAATTGATGGGCAAGAGTTAAGTTGAGTCTGTATTTTCGTGCCTCAGAAAGAATTTCATCAAATGTATCGGTTGCAAAATTTTGGAATTCATCTACATAGAAATACCAATCAATTCTATTGTCTTCTAAACTGTCTGCTCTGCTCATTGCAGCTTGATATACTTTTGTAATTATTAGTGAGCCAAGTAATTGAGCATTTTCTTCTCCTAAAATGCCTTTAGGAATTTTCATAAGAAGAATTTTGTTGCCATCCATTATTTCTCGAATATTTAACTTATTTTGTGGTTGACCTACTATGTTTCTTATGAGATTTGTAGAAACAAATTGTCCAACTTTGTTGAGAAGTGGAGTTATTGCTTCGTTATCAAATTTTTCACTCCATCCTGCAAATTCATTTACCCAGAAGTTTTTTACAACAGAATCTTCTATTCTTGCTACTACTTTTTGCCTATAATTCTTATCTGTTAGCATTTTGAGTATGCTTAAGATAGTAGTGTTTGGAGAATCAAGAAGAGCTAAAGTTGTATATCTCAGTACATGTTCCAAACGTGGAGACCAATTTGTTGTAAATAATTTTTTAAAGATTTCTATAAATCCTAAAGTGATTCTTACTCTGTATTCTGGTGGTACCTGTTCAAGTGGATTGAATGCAATAGGGAATTCAGTGTCGGTAGGATCAAATATTATCACATCATTTTTCCTTTCTTCTGGTATGTATCTGAGTATGTTATCTACTAAATCTCCGTGAGGATCGAGTACTCCAATTCCTTTGCCGGCTGCAATATCCGCAAGCATAAGAAGTTCAAGCATTTTTGATTTGCCGGAACCGCTTTTGCCTACTATGTATAAATGTCTTCTTCTGTCTTTTCGATAAATTCCAAAAGCTGTTTTTTGATTGTGAAAATTTGTAATTCCAAAAAAAGATATTTCATCAGCTTTGCCTTCTTTTGGTAAATCTCTGGGTGGCTCTCCTTTTCTAGATGTCACGTACACTGTATTTGGTATTTCGTTAGGATCAGGTAGATGATAAAGTGTTGTAAGCTCCTCAGTGGAAAATAAAAATGGTTTTTTAATAAATTTTAAATTCTTAAAAGTATCTAAAAAACTGTTAATATTGAGTTTATTGGTTTTAAAAGAGTTTTGGTCTAAAGTGTTATATTGTCCGAATGCTTGCGTTAAGGCATATAATTTCTGATCTGCCTTTTCACTGTTGACAGAAAGGAAAGCAACTTTTATTTCTATCTTGAAATGCCTTTTGTCAGCTTTATTTATAAAATGTTGCCTATCTTCTTCTTTTAATCCGGCCTTACCTTTTAATTTGAAATAATTTTTTAATCTAAAGATATTTGATAGACCGATGAAACGCATTTTCATTCGTCTGATGAAATTAAAAGCCCAATCATCAGGTTGAGATGCGCTGGCAATTTGTATCCACGCTTCCTCGCCTTCTTCTAGTTTTGTGAGTATGGAACCAATGCCAGATAAGCTGTCACCCTCAAATGCACTAAAAGTTTTGATTGGATAAATGTCACTTCTGCTCAATCTAATTTCTGCGCATTTAAATCTATTTAATTTGTTGTTATCTAATTTAGCATAATCGTCTACAATTTCTATTTCGGCATAAGGGTAAGTTGCATATATTTGTCCCTGCACAAGCTCTTTTATTTTTGCCGGAACGCGAACATAAAAATATATATGCTGATTATAAGATACTATTTCCCAGCCAATCGTGAAATTGACGGCAGATTCATGCAAATTTACAAGCATTTGTTCAAATTTGTTTGCTGAATTTTTTTCAGGTGGGATTTTTATTAATAGTAGATTTATTTTTTCAGGCATAGTTTGTCATAGAAGAACGTATATTATTATAACATAAAGAAGTCTTGAAATATAAGTCAAGATTTGTGTAAGTTAATATTATGTTTCAAGTTTGCAAATATTGTCGAGAAAGTTTTGAAATTTCTGATGCGGAAAAGATTTTTTGTGAACAATGGTCTGTTCCAATTCCAACCTGCTGTCCAAAAGATCGATTAATAGAGGTAATGGCTTTTCGCAATGAAAACAGGCTCTATGCTCGGAAGTCTACTTTTAGTGGTAAAGGTATTTTGAGCGCATATCGGCCAAATACGATTTTCCCTGTTTATGAAAATGAAATTTGGTGGGGGGATGATTGGAACGGTTTGGATTACGGCAAAGCATTTGATTTTAGTAAAAGTTTTTTTGAACAATTTTTAGATTTACAAAAAGTAGTTCCGAGAGAAGGCACTTCAATTTTTAATAGTGAAAACTGTGAATATAATAGTCACATAAGAAATTCAAAAAATTGTTATTTGAATTCACTAGTGGCTAACTGTGAAGATGTTTATTATTCACACTGGGTTGTGAAAGATAAGGATTTGATAGATTGTCTTTATGTTAATGATTCACAGCTTTGTTATGAATGCATAGATTGTTATAATTTATATAATTGTTTTGTTCTCCAAGAATCAACGCATTGTAGTGATTCATTTTTTTCATATCAAATTAGAAATTGTAAAAATTGTATTTTTTGTACAAATTTAGATAATAAAAATTTTTATATTTTTAATAAAGCAGTTAGCAGAATTGAATATGAAGCCATGAAATCCGAAATTTTAAGTGGCTCATATGATAAATGGATGAATTTTTATAAACAATTTTTAGATATTGTAAAAAATGCAAAGCATAAATATTTACATGGATTCAATTTCGAAAATTCAAGCGGTGATCATATTTATAATTCAAAAAATTGTAATAATTGCTTTGATTGTCATAATTCTGAAGATTGTTTTAACAGTGCTTCGTTGGGCGACAGTAAAAATGTTTACGATTCGTATTCTGTAGGATGGCCAGGATGTGAATTGGTCTATAAATCGTGTGTAGTAAGGGGGTCGACAGACATTGCTTTTTCTAATTATATTTGGTTTTCAAGTGATCTTCGCTATTGTGATAGTTGCGTTTCATGTCAAAATTGTTTTGGTTGCATAGGCCTGAAACACAAAAAATATTGTATTCTCAACAAACAATATACGAAAGAAGAATATGAGGAGTTGGTGGT